>JAHJAR010000210.1 GCA_018814045.1 Planctomycetota bacterium
ACCGAGCAATTCTGGAGTCTGCCCGGCGTGGAGACCGTCATGGCCCTGCGTGCTCTGTGGCTCTCGCAAGATGACCGCTGGCAGAATTACTGGGACAACCGACACGCCTATTCAAAAGCCGCCTGAAGTGTCACGCACCCCCACGCTCCTGGCCACGCTCCCCAAACGTGACTCCGTTTTCCCATCATGGTATGCTGTCGCGACTGTATTGCCCAACCGACGCGGCATCGCACGCCGCCCATGCGGCGTTTCCGGCGGCCTTCAGCGAGCCGCGGACGGGTTGGGTTTACGCTCACACCCCCCGCGGAGAAGAATGCGATGAACTGGATCGCGATGACGGTCTTGCTGATCGTGACGCTATCGACCTTTGCCTGGTCGGCAGGGCGGCGCTGGCGGCTGATGTTCGTCGGGCAGGCGCCCGACAAGCGCGGCGACCAGATCGGCAAACGCGTCGGCGCGGTGATGCGCTATGTGTTCGGTCAGGTGCGGATGTTCCGCTACCCGCTGCCCGGGCTGGCCCACACGATCGTCTTCTTCGGCTTCCTCGCCTTGCTGTTGAACTCGATCATCCTCTGGGTGCGCGGCTACGTCCCCGGCTTCGATTTCTGGATCTTCGGCCTGGACAGCCCCGTGGGCGTGTTCTACGCCTTCGTGCGCGACATCTTCACAGTGCTGGTCATCATCGGCGTGGTGGTTTTCTTCTACTACCGCGGGATACTGCGCCTCCAGCGCCTCACACTCAACGCCGAAGGGCTCGCCATCCTGGGCATCATCTTCTTCATGATGATCGCCGACCTGGTCTACGAAGGTGCGGAGATCATCCACCATACGCCGGCGGGCGAGTCGCTGTTCCACGGCGCTATGCCGTTCGGTTCGCTGTTCGCCCTGCTGATGGCCGGGCTCCCCGAGCCGGCGCTGACCGCCTGGTGGCACGTGGGTTTTTGGACGCACGCCGCCCTGGTGCTGATCTTCATGAATCTGCTGCCGTACGGAAAGCACTTCCACGTCATCACCGTCATCCCCAACGTCTTTTTCCAGAGTCTCAAGGAGCGCGGCCGGCTCGAACCGATTGAGGATATCGAAGGCCGCATCGAGCGCGAGGAGACGCTCGGGATTCGGCGTGTGCAGGACCTGAGCTGGAAGGACATCCTCGATCTGTACACTTGTACCGAGTGCGGCCGCTGCTCGGAGCAGTGTCCGGCCAACAGCACTGGCAAGCTGCTCTCCCCCAAGCACCTCTCGATACACTTGCGCGATCATCTGTACGCCCGCCAGGACGAGCTGCTCGGCCCGGCCCGCACCGGCAACGCGCAGGCGGACGAGGCCGGACTCGTGCCCGACACGATCAAGCCCGAAGTGCTCTGGGCCTGCACAACTTGCGCGGCGTGCGAGGAAGAATGCCCCGTTTTCATCTCGTACATCGACAAGATTGTGGATATGCGCCGCCACCTGCTGATGGAGCAGGGCGAGTTCCCCGAGCAGCTTCAGGCCACGTTCCGCGGCCTCGAGACCGTCGGCAACCCGTACAGCTTCGCGACCGAGCAGCGGGCCGAGTGGGCCGACGGCCTGGATGTCCCCCTCCGCTCAAACAGGCCCGACGCCGAGTACCTGCTCTGGGTGGGCTGCTCGCCGTCCTTCGACGACCGGGCCCGCAAGATCGCTCGGGCGACGGCCCAGTTGCTGATCGCGGCCGACGTCGACTTCGCCATCCTCGGTCCCGAGGAGCAGTGCACCGGCGACCCAGCCCGGCGCGCCGGCAACGAGTATCTTTTCCAGCTCATGGCGCAGGCCAACGTCGAGACGATGAACGGCTACAACGTAAAGAAAATCATCACCATCTGCCCGCATTGCTACAACACACTCAAGCACGAGTATCCCGATTTTGACGGGCATTACGACGTGCTACACCACAGCGAGTTCCTCGGACAACTCGTGCGGGCCGCCCGGCTCAAGCCCCAGCACCGCGTCGCCGGCCAGGTTGTCTATCACGACGCTTGCTACCTCGGCCGCCATAACGGCATCTACGACGCGCCGCGCGACCTGCTGCGGGCGATTCCCGGGCTGCAACTGGTCGAACCCGAGCAGCAACGCGACCGGGCCATGTGCTGCGGCGCTGGCGGAGCCCAGATGTGGAAGGAAGAGGAAGAGGGCGACGCCAAAATCTGCCATACACGTGCAAACCAGTTGCTCGCCGCGCTGCCCGGCAGCGAACAGGATGGGACCATCGCCACGGCCTGCCCATTCTGCATGACCATGATCAGCGATGGCCTCGTCGACCAGGGCCACGAAAAAATCGCACGACTGGACATCGCCGAGTTGCTCTGGCTGTCAGTCAGCGGAAAGGAAGCGAAACCGGCAGCAGTGAGCAAAACGGCCGGTGAGTCAACCTGACGTGCGAGGTCGCACGGACGTCGGTGCCGCAGAGCAGACTCCTGGCGAACCCGCGGATTCAAACGTGGCTCGACACCAGAATCTACCCCAAAACCGTCCAGAGGTAGGTAGCAGAACCGAGCCGCGCGCGTAAGCAAGCTGTTTTTCGGCAAGCGCTCTCTTACGGTCGCGGCTCGGAAAGGGCTTTGGGATAGGTTCTAGGCTGGGCTGGGCAGCGGTCCGATCTCCCCATCGTGGGGTTGCTCGATCGGACGAGCCATCGGACTGGCGGGCTGCCGGCGGTCCTGCTCAGCCGCGATCAGGTCGGCCACCGTGGGCCGGTCGAGCGTCTCTCCCGCAATCAGCCGGCGGATTTCCTCGCCATCCAACGTCTCGTATTTCAATAACGCCTGGGCGACCGCTTCCAGCTTCTCACGGTTTCCCTCGATGATGCGACGAGTGTCGGCGTAGGCCTCGTCGATGATGCGCTTGACCTCTGCGTCGATCGCCTCAGCGGTCTTGTCCGAGAAGTCCTTACTCAAGCTGAATTCCGCCGGCGCGCGCGCCGAAGCCGCCGCATCTCCGTAATAGACGAACCCCAGCCGCTCGCTCATGCCCCAATCGGTGATCATGTGGCGCGCGGTCTGTGTGGCTTGGCGGATGTCGCCTTCCGCACCGGAATTCGTGTCGTGCCCGAAGATCTCCTCCGCGATGCGCCCGGCACACAAGACGCGCAAGGTGGCGTCGACGAAGGAACGGTTGACCGTCATGCGATCCTTCTCAGGCAACGAGAAGGTCGCTCCACCGTACGGTCCCCGCGGAATGATACTCACCTTGTGCACCGGATCCGCGTCTTCGAGCACGCTCTGTACGACGGCGTGTCCAGCCTCGTGATAGGCCGTCAGCGCGCGGTCCTTGTCCTCCACGACGCGACTGCGCTTGGCCCGCCCCCAGCGAACCTTGTCGCGGGCTTCCTCCAGGTCGTCCAGATCGACGGCCTCCTTGCTGGCCATGGTCGCCAGCAAGGCCGCTTCGTTGATGATCGCCGCCAGGTCCGCCCCGCTGAACATCGGGGTACCGCGGGCGATGCGGTGCAGCTTCGGATCGAGCGGCGGCTGGATCTTGACCTTCTTGGCGTGGACCTTGAGAATCTCGAAACGCCCTTTTACATCCGGCAACGACACGAACACCTGCCGATCGAAACGCCCCGGCCGCACCAGGGCCGGATCAAGCACGTCCGCCCGGTTGGTGGCCGCCACCACAATCACCTGGTCGTTCGTCTCGAAACCGTCCATCTCGACCAGGATGGCGTTCAGCGTCTGCTCACGCTCATCGTGCCCCCCGCCCCCGTTGTAGCCCTGACCGCGACGCCGCCCGACCGCATCGATCTCGTCGAGGAAGATGATGCAGGGCGAGTTCTCCTTGGCCTGGCGGAACAGGTCGCGCACCCGCGATGCCCCAACACCGACGAACATCTCGACGAAGTCCGACCCGCTGATCGAGAAGAACGGCACGTCCGCCTCCCCCGCGATCGCTTTGGCCAGCATCGTCTTCCCGCAACCGGGCTCGCCGACCAGCAGTACGCCGCGCGGCGTGCGTCCGCCCAGACGCTGGAACCGCTTCGGAGCCTTGAGGAACTCGATAATCTCGGCTACTTCCTCCTTGGCATCCTCCACCCCGGCGACATCAGCGAAAGTGACGTTCGTATGCTCCTTGGTGGTGATGCGATGCCGGCTGCGGCCGAAGTTGCCCAGCATGCCGCCGCCGCCGCCCGACTGGCGCAGTTGCCGGAACAGCACGAACCAGATGATTCCGATCAGCAGAACCCACGGGATCAGCGAGAGCAGAACGTTCATCAGCAGGTTGTTGCTCGGCTGGTAAACGACCTCGATCGGCTCACGCGCCACGCGGTTGATCTCTTTGCGGAACTCCTCGAAGTTCTCGGCCAGCCCGGGGTACGGGCACTCAAACGCTTTGTTCTGCGAATCAGGGAGGGCGATCTTCAGTTCCCCCGTCACCAGCTCTTCCTTGACCGTCAGCGACTTGATGTCGCCGTTACCCACGTGCGTCCAGAAGTTGGTGATGGAGATCTTGTTGGCGCCGCCGCCACGCTGCTGCAAGACCATCAACAGCATCAGCGCCAGCCCGAAGATGACAATCCAACTGAAAGCGCCGCGCGTGAGGCGCACCGGCGACCGGGGCGGCCCACCATCGCCGCCGTCCGGGCGCGGCCCCTTCGGTTGTTGGTCGTCGCTAGCCATCTAGTTCATAACCTCTATCGGCCCGCGCGCATGCCCTGGCCAACCCAGGCGATCTCACCAGTCAGCATACAATTTAGATACGATGCGCGCCGCCAGCCGTTCGATCGCCCGTTGCTGCGCGAATTTCTCGGACTCCCCGGCCGGCGGCAGATAATCAACCGCCTGCAAAAGCAACGGCTGGTCCACATACAGACGCCCGTCACGCATGTCTTTCCATTCCACCCGGCAAATCATCGTCATTTGCTTCTCACGCGGCAGACGCGTCCGCGGGTCGGGGGCGAACGCGGCCTGACGCTCCTCCAACAACGCCCCCCGTAGTATCGTATCCGCCTTCTCCTTCGAGGCGAGCCGATAAGGCGTTTCAGTCGCGATGCGCTTCTTGACCGCTTCGGTCAGCATGAATTCGAGGTCGCGCCGAAACTCCTGCGACGCGAACATCTCCACGTAGACCGTCTTCACGTCCGCCCGGAAGAGCCCTTGCGTGCTGTAGCCGCACCCACTCACGCCCCACAGGGTCGCCACGGCGGCGCTCAGAACAGCCAGCCGCATTCTGCAACCGCTCCCGGCGCGCCACTCTCTTAGATACAACCCAAATGTCACGACCCGGATTCCTCTTCTTCTTCGACCACGACGCCCAAGGTCCGTAAGTGCTGACGGGCCTCACCCGCTGCCAGCGTATCCGGCCAATCCTTCAGGATTAGACGATAGTAGAACTCCGCCGCTCCACCCTGCTTCGTGCGCTCGTACCACCTGGCGATATCCAGGTCTTTCTCGGCCCGCTGCTGGCGGATGCCCTCCAGCCGCTCGTCGACACGCTCCCGCTCCGCGTACATCGGGAATGTGGCCCGCACATTCCGATAACGCTCCTCGGCCTCAACCAACGGGCGATCATCAAAGCGGATCCCCGGGAAAGCCGCCGCCGCTGCTTCCGCACTGCGCAGCATGGCCTGCTGCACGTAACGTCCCGCCGGGTATTCGCGCGACAAGTTGACGAACTCATCCTGAGCCAAGTCCATCTCACCATGCGCGAAGAAGTAGTCGGCCTTCATGCGCAAGGCCACTTCGCCCAGGGGCGTACCCGGCACTCGCTCCCAGACACGGTCGAGCATCTCGAGTGCGTCGTCCTTCGCCGACAGCCGCATGAACCCCCAGACAATCCGCTTCTCACCGGCAAGAAACGCCGCGGCTACATCCACTTCACGCCGCAGCGATTTGTAGAAAAGCTCGCCGGAACCTTCTTCCGCCAGCACCTCGTAGTGCTCGTACGCCGCCCAGTAGTTGCCGCACTCGAAGCACGCTTCGCCCAGGAGAAAGACACCTTCGAGATAGCGCTCGTGGTCAGGGTTCTCCTTGACCCAGTTTCGCAGCAGCCGGCGTGCTTGGCGCGCCTTGTCACGGGCTAGCAATGAGCGCGCCTCGTCCAGCGCGCCCGTCGGCGTGTCGCCGGTCGGGGCGGCCTCGGCTACCCACTCGTCGGTGTCAGGGTCGAGCACCTGGCGCTCGCGGTACTGCTCTTCCTGGGCCGAGGCGGACAATCCTGCCCACCCCAGGCACAACCAGACCGCCAGCGCACAGCCGACCCGCGCGTGTACGTTGTTTCTCATAGTGGTTGGATTATAGGCCCCTAGCGCGAACGGGACAATGTGACTGCTTGCAGCAACGGCCTCAGGGTCAGTCCGCGGCGCGGCCCGCCGGCTGGCTGGCCGTGGTGCCTGCGGCGGTGGCAACAAGATTACCCGCAGCGTCAATGTTCCGGGCCCCGCCAGCGCATTGTCCACCTGCCCCCGCGACCGTGCCGCGTCGGCCAGTTCAAAGAAACGCCGAGCCCGTCGGGCGAAATCGTCCAGACGCACGGGCGCCCCGCGCCCCGCACCCCGCGTGATTGCCTGGCCGGCCGAAGCAGGCCTGGTCGCCGCCGGCCGTTCCGCCTCCCGCCCAACGTAGCCGAGTGCCTCCGTTGCCGGTTGCGCGGCCATTTTGCCGTGCTGTTCAGCACCGGCACCAGTCCGCATGGTGTCAGCCGGCGCCGCGTTGGCCGGGTTGCCAACGTCCACAACGCCATCTCCGGCCAGTTCCCGGTGCGCGCGGCTTTGAGCCACCGTCTCGGCGGCAGTCGGCGCGGCATCATCCCTTTCAACGATGGCTATCTGCCGTCTCCGCCCGGCTTCCAGCACGTCGTTGCCGCGCGTGACTGGGGACCGACCCAATCTCTCGCGCACTTCAGCAGACGGCTCACGTGCGGCAGCTTTTCGCTCATCCCCCGATCCCGGCCCGGAATCAGGCGGTTCCCCCACCTCGGCCCCCCACGCCCGCCGGCCACCCCCGCGGCCACCCGCTTGCGGAGCGGGCATGATCTGCCGCATCTGCTCCAGGTTGGCCGCCACACTCACCTGCCGCGGCGCGTTGAGCTCCAACTGCTGTATCAACTCCTGCGCCTGCGCCGGCTCGACTCGCACCACGAGTTCGCAACGCTCCGGCGGGACCGGTTGAGCCCCCTCCGGCACCACCAGCCTCATCGCCGGCTTGTCCGCCAGCGCAGACTCTCGTATCTTGGTGGCTGCCACTGTCTGCCACTCGGCCACCACGCGCGCTGCGTCCACGTACGCCCTGTAAGTCTGAGGCGTGACGACAACATCCACGGCGGCCGGATTGCCCTCGCTGGCGAGCGCGTCATAACGCTCGCACATCTCGCCGGCCAGCCGCCCCGCGGGCGGCATCGTCGTTGCTGCGTTGGCAACCTCAACTTCGGACCGCATCTTTGCCACACCAACGGGTGTTTGCACCGGGACTGGTTTCGCGGCGACTACCGGCTCGGTAGACGCGGGCGTCTTCGGCTCCAGCCCAGCGCGGCCAGACTTATCTCCACCCGCATAGCCCAGCGACCGCAAGCGCGACAGATCCGTTTCCCGCCCGCGGACGCCCGTCTCCGCGTGTTCCGACGGCGTCGAGCGCTGGAAACGCAACGCTACGGCGGGCGCCTCGGCCAGATCTTCTTCATCTTCGGCCTTGGTGTCGCGCGCGCTGTACCGCCCTCTCTCTATGCCGCGCTTCTCCTCCGGCGCACCGCCATTCTCCGCCAGCGGTGACGACATCTCGCGCTTCACCTGCGCCGGCTGAAACGCTTGCCAGCCGATGAACATGCAGGCGGCAATCAGTGCCGCGGAGGCCCCCACACGCAGGATTGACATCAGCAGCCGTGAGCGCCGCGACGCTTCCGGTCCGCCGAGCAACATGCGCCGCTCCGCCTGCCGCCGCATGGCCGCCGTCAACTGGTCCGGGGCGCGCAACCGCGGCAACGCGGCGAGTTGATCGGATACTTCGCGCAACTCGGCGAGCCGCGCGCGACAGGCTTCGCAGTCGATCGTGTGACGCTCGATCTGCGCAACCCGCACGTCGCTCAACTCGCCGTCGAGGTAAGCCGACAAATCGGAACCGAACTTGTCACACTCGCGCGCGGCCACGTTCGCTCCTCTCCTCAGTCAGCATCGCCCGCAGCAGCAGCCTTCCGCGATGGATGCGGCTCTTCACCGTTCCCAGCGGCACTTCCAGGATTTGCGCGATCGTCGCGTAGTCCATGTCTGCGATGTCCTTCAGCACCACCGGGGCCCGAAACTCTTCGTCCAGGCGCGCCAGCGCCTCCGCGACGCGTCCGTGCAGTTCCTGTTGCGCTGCCGCTTGCGCCGGCCCATCCTCGTTCCGCACCGGTTCACGCTTGCGGCCGTCGAAACCAGATGCGTCCAGAGACGCCGTCCGACGCCGCCGGGCCGCACGATGATGCGAGAGCGTCAGGTTGGTAGCGATCCGAAACAGCCAGGTGTAGAAGTTCGCCCGCGCTTCAAAACGCGGCAGCGCCTCCAGGGCCTTGAGAAACGTCGTCTGCGTCAAGTCCAGCGCGTCGGCGTGATTGTGGCACATCCGATGGCACACGTTGTACACCCGGTCCTGGTAACGCGAGACCAGTCCGGCAAACGCCGCCGCATCGCCGCCCTGCGCGCGAGCCACCAGGTCGGCGTCGCTGAGCTCGATCTCACGTGCGGCTCGATCCACAGTGCTCTCGATATGCACTTGGACGCTCTTTCAACACCCGGGTTCCCCGCAATCCGGCACTTCCCGCGGCGCAGCCCCGCCCGCGGCGGGCCACCACGCCCACGAACGCAGCATATCATACCATCTCGGACGGCCCAGGTTTCACTCCGCCGCGTCGTGTGCACCGCTTCCGGGACCGCTGGCCAGCGGCTGAGCGACTCCGATAGTCCAGCCGCTGCGGGCTACGCTGCTCCTACGCGTGGTCGGCCTCGGGCGGAACGACCGGCAGCGGATCACCAAAGAGCCTCACGCACAGCCGGTTCAGTTTCCGATATGCACGCCGAAATTCCTCGTCACGCAGGGCGTGCTGCGCCGCGTACGCCAGATTGCCCGGCGAGAGCAACATCGACTCTGGAAATGGGCTACGCACTTGCCGCGCAATGCTCTTGATCAGAGCGCGTTCGTCGGCGGCCAGGCCAAGCGTGTCGAGCGCCCGCGTCAGGTAGTCCTCCCGGACCACGGTCGGCTTCCGGCGTTCGTTATTCAGAAAGCGGTATGCCAGCAGAAGAGCACCAAGCAGGGCCGTGGAACCCAGCAGGAGCACAAGCAACTGCTCCACCGCCGGTCCGCTCCGTAACCGCGTCTGAATCGCCCTGAGCAGCGGGTTACTCGCCAAGATGACCGCCAATTGACCAACCGACACCCACGAGCTCATCGCATTCCCTCCGCGCTCCCCTGTACGTGGGTATCGGGCTCCAGCGACTCCATGCCCAGCGCGCGCCGGCAATCCCGCAGACACTCCGCCAACTCTGCAAACGCCGCCGCATTACTGTCGCCATCTTCCAACCGCTGTAGCACGGCGCGCAGGTCGCCGGCCGCCTCGCCCAACGCCGCGCGGTCCACCGTCGCACCCGTCCCGGTGCTTGTGAGTGGAACGGCTGCAAGCGGGAAGTCCCCCACCAGCGGCGCTGGCCGACGTTCGTCGTCCCGACCATGAACCTCCGAGCGCAGCAGCGTGCGCGCGAGACGGGCGATCGCTTCGACCGGGTCATCCCTGAGGAACTCCAGTTCCTCCTCAAAGTGCCGGGCCAGGCCGCTCGTGTTCACCACCTGGACAGCGAGGATGCGCTCGCGCGGTACGCGCGAGCGCAACGCCGCGGCCAGGCGGCCATACCAGAAGGTCGCGTTGTCGCGGACGATCTTGAGCGCGGCCTCAGCCTCGGCCGCTGGCCCTGTCTGGCAGACCTTCCACAGTGCGCCAAAGACCGCGTCAAACAGGCCGACACCCGCCGCCTCGGCGGCCAGGTGCGGCGAACTCGGCGGCTCACGTTGTCTTTGCCCCGTCCCGCGCACGAGCCCCGCACTGCGGCCCGTATCGTACCAGCGGGCGAAAGTCGCATCCGGGGATACCTCAGCGGAAGTCTCGCCCGCGGCCGCTTCGACCCGCGCACGGGCTTCCGGCGTCTTCAGTGTCGCCAGCGCGTACAACGCTGCGCGCGAGAGTTCCGGATCAGTCGCCCGCTGCCAGCGCGCCAGACGTGACAGGCGTCCCGCGCTGTCGAAACCCAGACAGCAGATCCAGCGCGGCACGTGCAGGCGCAGGTCGCGCGGCAAGTGCGAGAGGTTTGCATCCAGGCCATCGAACCACTCGGGGTGTCTGACAAACATCAAACCCCGGCAAACCTCGGCGTCATCCAGCATGTCCGAGTTGTGCAGCAGCGCCACGAGCTCGGTCTGGCCGCTCCACCCCAACAACTGCTGCGACGCCTGCCGGCGCCACTCCGGGCGCGCCAAGGCTTGCAGCAAGAACGTCGCCAACCGCGGATTGTCCCAGGCCGCCAGATGGTCGGCCACCACACGCCCGAGGGGTGAGCGTAGTGTCGTCAGCGCCGCCCAGAGGTACTCACCGATGTCGCGCGCGAACCAGAGCGCGACTTCCACCAACTCCACGCGGTGATGCACTTCGAAAGTGCGCACAACTTCGCGCAGGGCGCGCGCCAATTCCCTGCGCTCGGGGGCGTCCTCCGCTCGCCGCGCTATGACTGCGCGGGCCGAGAGCGGCGCAGCCTCTGCCAGATAGACCTCGGCCGTTTGGCGCAGCGCCCTCGCCGCTGCGTTCTGTACCGCGCTCGATTTGTCGAGCAGCGCCTCGGCCAGCAGGTGGGCCAGCCGCGGACAGGGCTGCATTGCGAACACGGTCAGCGCGTTGCGGCGGGCTTCTGCGGCACTTGCTCGCAGCGCGCGCGTGAATCCACTTTGGACCAGCTCGGGCCGGGCCAGCAACTGCGTCCGGACGCCGGGCGAGAGGCCTTCGAAATTCTCGATCAGGCCCGCCCACGACGCTTCGTGGCCACGCTCCAACAGGTGGCGCACGATGCGATCGAAATATTCCGGTTCCGCGTGAGTCAGCGCCGCGGCCAGAATCTGGTCGCACTGCGGCGCTGAGCCGCTCGCCAGCCAGTCGTAAAGCTTGCTTGCCAGCCGCATCGAGAGTCAATCCACGCCGTCCCTGCCGACGGAGAATCCGCCTGAGAAACGGGTCGGTCCTTACACGTATCATCGGCCGGGTAATGGAGCTACGTTATCCTTGGGCACTCCCCCCCAACTGCCCGTTGACAGCCGGCGCCAGTGCTGGAATGCTGGTGTCATGCCCGCAGAGGAGCCCGCGATGGACGCGCGACTGGCCACCAACCTTGCCGGCGTACAGCTCCGCACACCCATCCTGACAGCGTCCGGCACGTGCGGCTATGGGTCCGAGTATGCTGACGTGCTCGACTATCATCGTCTCGGCGCATTCGTTACCAAGAGCGTCACGCTGCGCGAGCGAGCGGGGAACGCGCCCGAACGGCTGGTGGAGGTGTCGGCGGGGCTCCTGAACGCGATCGGGCTGGCCAACGTGGGCCTGGAGCGCTTCCGCGCTGAAAAGCTGCCGTTCTTGCGCGAAATGCCCTGCCCGGTCTTCGTCAACGTCGCCGGCCATAGCCTGGGAGATTACGTCGAAGTCGCGGGCACGCTCGACGAAGAGGACTGCATCGCGGGCATCGAATTGAACGTCTCGTGCCCGAATGTCGCCGACGGCCTCATGTTCGGAACCGATCCCGAGCTGCTCCGCCAGCTCACGCAGGCTGTTCGCGGCGTGATGCGGCGTGGCAGGCTCATAGTCAAGCTCTCGCCCAACGTAACGGATATCGCCGAGATGGCTCGCGCGGCCATTGAAGGCGGCGCGCAAGCACTTAGCCTGATCAACACTTACGTCGGACTCAGCATCGATGCCACGACCCGGCGCCCACACCTGGCAAACGTCACCGGGGGCTTGAGCGGTCCGGCGATAAAGCCTCTGGCCCTATACAACGTCCACCGCGTTTATCGTGACGTTATCAAGCAACAGCCGATACCTATCATCGGCCTGGGCGGCATCGAAACCGCTACCGACGCCGTCGAGTTCTTTCTCGCAGGTGCTTCCGCTGTCGCAGTCGGGACGGCTCTGTTCATCGATCCGCGCATCCCTGTTCGTATCGCCGACGACCTGGCGCGGTACCTCGGCGACCACAGCGTGGCCCATGTGTCGGACCTGACCGGCAAGCTGATATTGCCAGACTGAGGCTATTGCGCTCGCCGGCGACCGCCACGGCTGGTGTCAGAGCAACTCCTGGGCAACCCGGCCGACTCTCAGCAACGGCGCCGCGGGCTGACGGAGGCTCACGCGCACTGGGTATTTGACAGAATCGGCGGATGTGGTCCGGCGCCTCGCCGGTACCGCTCGATGCCGATTGAGAACCATGGCGCGGTGCAGCGCAAACCGCTACGTAACGGTCGCGACTCGGCTCCGACCGTTCGAACCCGCCGAGAGTGTCACGGCCCCATTGCTCGCCTACGGCGCTGATTTACCCGCCGGCTTCCGCTACATTACGCAAATTAGTCAACAGCTCTACGGGTGTTCACGGGAAACGCCGTGCTGGGCGGCGGTCAGCGGAGGACAAAGACGATGAGCGGCAGTGATTCGTTCAACGCGCAAGCCAAGCTGCAGACCAAGGCCGGTGACCTGACCATTCACAGCCTGGAAGCTCTGGAGCGGAGCGGCCTGGGTGCGACCGCGAGTCTACCCTACTCGCTCCGCGTGCTTCTGGAGAACGTGCTCCGCAACGTCGATGGCTTCAGCGTCCTCGACGAGCACGTCCGCATACTGGCGCAATGGAACGCGGCCGATCCGGGCGAGCGGGATGTCCCCTACAAGCCGGCGCGCGTGCTCTTGCAGGATTTCACCGGCGTGCCGGCGGTCGTGGACCTCGCGGCGCTACGCTCGGCCATGCAACGTCTAGGCGGCGACCCGCAGCGGATAAACCCGCAAATCCCGGCCGACCTGGTCATCGACCACTCGGTGCAAGTCGACCACTTCGGCAGCAACGAAGCCTTGTCACTCAACGCCCTGCTGGAGTTCGAGCGCAATCGAGAGCGTTATGAGCTGCTGCGCTGGGGCCAAAACGCGTTCAGGGACTTCCGCGTCGTGCCGCCGGCCACGGGCATCTGTCACCAGGTCAACCTTGAATATCTTGCGCAGGTCGTCATTCGCCGCGAAGTGGCGGGCCGACTTACCGCGCTGCCCGATACCCTGGTTGGCACCGACAGCCACACCACGATGATCAACGGGCTGGGTGTGCTCGGCTGGGGCGTGGGCGGGATAGAGGCCGAAGCCGCGCTGCTCGGCCAGCCGCTGTATATGCTTATGCCCAAAGTGGTCGGGTTCCGCCTGACCGGCCGCCTTCCGGCCGGGACCACGGCTACCGACCTCGTGCTGCGGGTCACCGAGGTCTTGCGGACGCACGGAGTGGTCGGCAAGTTCGTCGAATTCTTCGGCCCGGGACTGGCACAAATGAGCCTGCCCGACCGCGCCGTTCTGGCGAACATGGCTCCTGAATATGGGGCCACAATGGGCTTCTTCCCGGTGGACGACCAGACCCTGGCCTACCTGAAGCTCACCGGCCGGTCGGCCGAGACGCTCGACCTGGTGGAACGCTACTGCAAGGAGCAGGGCCTCTTCCGCACCGATGACAGCCCGCCGCCGAAGTACTCCGAAACGCTCGAGCTGGACCTGGAGACGATCGAGCCGGCCCTGGCCGGTCCCAAGCGCCCCCAGGACCGGGTCCCGCTCGCACGAATGAAGGAGACGTTCCGCGCTGCGCTGCGAGCTCCGATCGCCCAGCGCGGCTTCGAACTTGACGAAGTCGCCCTGCAACGCACCGCCGAGCTGCGCACCAACGGTTCCAGCAGCACCATGACGCACGGGGCGGTCGTCATAGCCGCCATCACGAGTTGCACCAATACGTCCAGCCCCTCGGTGATGCTGGCCGCCGGGCTCGCGGCCCGGAAGGCCGTCGAGCGTGGTTTGCGCGTCAAACCCTGGGTCAAGACGTCGCTGGCCCCCGGCTCGCGCGTCGTGACCGACTACCTCGCCCGGGCCGGACTGACGCCCTACCTCGACCAGCTCGGCTTTCAGACCGTCGGCTACGGCTGTACGACCTGCATCGGCAACAGCGGGCCACTCCCCGAAAACGTGGCCACGGCCGTGCAGACCAACGACCTCGTAGCCTGCTCCGTGCTCAGTGGCAACCGCAACTTCGAGGGCCGCATCAATCCCCTCGTCAAGGCCAACTACCTGGCGTCACCCCCGCTGGTCGTGGCCTACGCGCTGGCCGGTACGACGGACATCAACCTGGATCAAGAGCCGCTCGGTTTGGGTGCCGACGGTAAGCCGGTCTACCTGCGCGACATCTGGCCCACGCCGCAGGAAGTCGACGACACCGTTGCCCGCTGCGTCACACCGGAGTTGTTCACGCAGCGCTACGCCGACGTCTTCACCGGCAGCCCCGAATGGCAGGCGATCAGCGCCGGCCACAGCGCCGTGTACGAGTGGCGCGCTGATAGCACGTACGTTCAGGAGCCACCCTTCTTCACAGACTTGACGCCCGAGGTTCCCCCCATCCGCCCGCTCAGCGGGGCCCGCTGCCTCGTGATGGTCGGCGACAGCACCACGACCGACCACATCAGCCCGGCCGGCGCATTCTCCCCCGACTCGCCCGCCGGTCACTACTTGCAGGAACTCGGCGTCCGGCCCGCTCAGTTCAACAGCTATGGCTCACGCCGTGGCAACGACCGCGTCATGACGCGCGGCACGTTCGCCAACGTCCGCCTGCGCAACCTGCTGGCGCCCGGCAGCGAGGGGGGCGTGACGATTCACTTCCCGAGCGGCGCGCGGATGAGCGTGTACGATGCCGCCATGAGATATGAGGACGAAGGAACGCCCCTGATCGTGATCGGTGGCAAGGACTACGGCATGGGCAGTTCGCGCGACTGGGCCGCCAAGGGTACGTTGCTGCTCGGCGTGCGAGCGGTGCTCGCGGCCAGCTTCGAACGGATTCACCGCACGAATCTGGTGTGCATGGGCGTGCTGCCGCTCCAGTTCCCCGAGGGCCAGACGTGCGCGACGCTGGGCCTGACCGGCCGTGAGGTATTCGAGCTGCCCGGCCTCGATGCACGGCTGCAACCGCTTCAGGATCTCGCAGTTGAAGCAACGCATCCCGAAACGGGCAAGAAGACCGGCTTCACCGCACGTTGCCGCATCGATACGCCGGTGGAGGTGGAGTACTACCGCAACGGCGGCGTGCTGCACAGCGTGCTGCGATGCATGTTGGCCGACGATGGCCGATAGCGACAGGTCTGCGCCCGCGTAGATACTCTCCCCTCCGCGCGCCCCACGCGCGGTCGATGCAGAGACTCTGATTGTGCGGGGGTTGTTACTCCGGCTTCGAGGCCACGGACAGCATGCGCGGCGTGTCGGCCACAGGCGCGCTGTACTCGTTCTGCAAGCGTTCCTTCATCAAGCGCCCGACCTTGAACTTCACGGTGCGTTTGCTGGGCACCTGCACCTTCTCCATGGTTTTGGGGTTCTGCGCCAGCCGGGCGGCGCGCTCGCGTATCTCGAATACGCCGAAGTCACGGAACTCCAAGCGGTTACCGTCGGACAACTCACGTACGATGTCGTCGAGGAACGTCTGAATCACGTCTTTGACGACCACGCGCTTGTTGCCCGTCCTATCAGCGATCCGATCAACCAGCTCTTTCTTAGTGATGGTCTTCATCGCCTTCCCCGCGGGGTGCATGCGCCGCACACGACGCTCACGCCCACTGTAGTTAACCGCCGTCCGATCACACGCCTGTCGAACGTCGCAAACCAGCGTCCGACCTCCGTATCTTAAGGAATCGTGCCCGAACGTTCAAGCGGAATTCCTGACAGCATAACGAGTTAGGGCGCACCGCCGCAGCCTGCCCGCGGGGCCCGCAGCGGCCCCCGGCCGGTGGCCGCTTACCCCCTTACACGTCCTTCCACGGCTGCCCCGCGGCGTGCGGCGGCCGTCTTCCTGCTGCCGCGCTTGGTCCCGACTGCGGATACCTTTCGCCGGGCCGGCCGAGACGCGGCCTTTTTCTTAACGTTGGTCTGCGATTTCGTCGCGGTCTTGCGGCGCGGCGAGCGAGCCCTACCCGTGGTCTTGCGGCCAGTTTCCCGCGGCGCAAACTCCGGCAGGGCGGCGTGCAACGCATCCTCGACCGTCTCGGCGAAGACGAAATTCAGCTCGTTTCTGACGCCCTCGGGCACGTCGTGCAGATCACGCTTGTTGCGGGCGGGCAGTACCACCGTCTTCAGTCCGGCCCGGTGCGCTCCCAGGACCTTCTCCTTCACGCCGCCGATCGGCAGAACCAGCCCACGCAGTGTGATCTCGCCCGTCATCGCCACCTGCGGATCGACAACCTGGTCGGTGAACAGCGATACCAGCGCAGTGACGATGGCGACACCTGCGGATGGCCCATCCTTGGGCACGCCGCCGGCAGGAACGTGGATATGCACGTCAGATTCGGAGAATGCGTCACTCGGAACGTTCCAAACGGCAGCCCGCGAGCGCACCAGCGACAGCGCGGCCTGTGCCGATTCGCGCATCACGTCCCCGATTTGCCCGGTCATGCTGAAAGTGCCCCCGCCAGGCATGCGAATGGTCTCCACGAAGATGATCTCGCCCCCCACGGGCGTATACGCCAAGCCGGTTGCCACACCGGGAATGCTGGTGCGCAGCGCCTGCTCGCGCTCGAACTGCCGTGGTCCGAGGAATTCCTCGAGCTCGTCGACCTCGATCTTCCGATCGGGCGGCTGTTGGCGCGCGACTCGGGCGGCCAGACCACGACAAATGGTCCCGATCGTCCGCTCCAGGTTGCGCACGCCCGCCTCACGCGTGTAGCGTTCGATGATGGCCCGCAAGGCCTCGTCCTCGAAAGCGATGTCCTGGTCGGCCAGGCCGTTTTCATCCAGTTGTCGGGTGACGAGATAGCGGCGGGCGATCTCGAGCTTCTCGGCCGTGGTGTAGCCGGGCAGGTCGATGACCTCCATCCGGTCTTTCAGGGCCAGCGCTACCGGATCCATGTAGTTGGCCGTGCCGATGAACAGCACCTTCGACAGATCGAAGGGCACCGCCAAGTAGTGATCGGTGAAGCTGTGGTTCTGCGCGGGATCGAGGACTTCGAGCAGGGCCGAAGCCGGATCGCCGCGGAAGTCGGCCCCGATCTTGTCCATCTCATCGAGCATCAGCACCGGGTTACGCGAGCCGCACTTGCGGATCTCCTGCATCAAGCGGCCCGGAATCGCGCCGATATACGTCCGTCGGTGTCCGCGAATGTCGGCCTCGTCGTGCACGCCACCCAGCGACATGCGGATGAACTTCCGCCCCAGGGCCCGCGCGATGCTCTGCCCCAGCGACGTCTTGCCCACGCCCGGCGGGCCGGCAAAACACAGGATCGGACCTTTGCCATCCGGTTTCAGTTTGCGCACCGCCAGGTATTCCAGGATGCGACGCTTGATCTTCTCCAAACCGTAGTGGTCGGCGTCGAGAATCTCGGCGGCGCGATCCAAATCCAGGTTGTCCGCGGTTTCCGTCTGCCACGGCAGGGCCCGCAGCCAGTCGAGGTAATCACGGATGACGCCGTATTCCGGCGAGGCCTGCGGGATTCGCTCCAGGCGTTCGAGCTCCTGTTTCGCCTCCTTCAGGACCAGCTCCGGCATTCCGGCCGCCTCGACCTGCCGCCGCAATTCCTCCATCTCCGCGGCGCGCGCGTCGGTCTCACCCAACTCCTTCTGGATCGCCTTGAGCTGTTCGTGCAGGTAGTACTCGCGCTGTGACTTGTCGATCTCCTGCTTCACCTCGCTCTGGATCTTCTGCGAGAGCTGGAGGATCTCGAGTTGGTTGTTCAACGTGGCGTTGATTTTGCGCAACCGATCGGCGATGTCGAACGTCTCCAGCAGTTCCTGCTTCTGCACAACTCCGAGCGACAGGTTGGCCGCCATGAAATCGGCCAGAGGACCGGCGCGCTGGATGCTGTGCAGGATTTGCTGGGCTTCGTCGGGTACGTTCGGGCTCAGGTCGATCACCTGCGCGGCGGTTTCCCGGGCGCTGTGGACCAACGCCTCGAGCTCGAGCGATGTCGCGCTCGTGTCCTCGTGGGGATTGATGGCGGCCCGCCAATAGGGTTCGGTTGCGACGAATTCTTCCAGGCCGACGCGCACCAGGCCATGCACCAGCAGGCTGTTTGTGCCGTCGGGCATGCGCAGCAGCTTCAAGACCGTGGCCGCCGTCCCCACTCGATACACGTCGTCGATCCCCGGGTCTTCGACGTCCTCGTGGCGTTGAGTGAAGACCGCCAGCAGCTTGTCTCCGGCCAGAACGGCGTCGATCAGGCGTTTTGACTTCTCGCGACCGACAGAGAGCGGTACCACCGTGCCGGGGAAGACGATAACGTTGCGCACCGGGAGCACCGGCAGTTCGGCGGGCAGATCGGGCCGCTGCTCGTCGTGGCCTTTTTCCCGGTCCGGGTCCGTCGGCCGCTGGTCGTCACGCTCCTCGGGCGGCGTCTCATCCGGCGTTTTCAGCTCTTGTTCGCCTTCGGGAGTGTGATCCATAAGAACCCCTTCTCGTACGAAGCTTCGACGACCGCAACGTCGATTTCCTCGGGCAACTCGACTTCGCGGCTGAACGGCCCCTCATCGATTTCCATGGCGTGCACGCTCAGCGGCCCGCTCACTCCTTCCGGGCGCGGCTGGGTGCGCAACCCACAAAACCGCACGCGCCGCTCGTCGAGGCACTCGAGGTCGATCTGCTCGTAATCGACCCCGGCCAGTTCCACACAGATGTAGTAGTGGTCTCTCGTCTCGTAGACGTTGGTTGCCGGCTGCCACGTTTTGGTGTCGCGGAAATGCACGTAGTCGCGGTTCAGCATCTCATCCATGATGTCGTGGACCCTGCGCGACCATTCGTCCATGCCCTGTCCTTGTCCGAATCTCCCGATCGCCATGAGTCACCGCCGTCAACAACCGTCCGAACACACGCGCGGCGCGCCGTCAACACTAACCCGGCACCATTGTACACGCCCTCCTGTTGCGGGGCGACTCGCTCCTGCTGACCTGCGTGCCGACAGGGGCGATAGTGCGTGTGTGCGCCGGTCAAGACCCGAAGGTTGCACCGAATGTCCCGGGGCAGGACCTGAACCTGGCCGGTCTACGCCGCTCAATGACCGCGCTGACGACGCCCAACAGGCCCAGTGGGGCGAGCGTGAGGCCAGGTTGTCAGCGCTCGGGATTGGGCGGCGTCGAGTTGCGCAGCGGAAGCGGTCTGTAGCCGGGTCGGCTCGCTCTTGAACGTGCGTGTGCTGCGCGGGTCTGGTCTGATCAGTGCGCGGGCCAGGCGTCACGGCGCCAGCGTGCAAGCGCCGCGCTGCCGTACTACTACTTCCACCGACCCGTGGCACTTGCCGACGGTCTGACGCACGCTGTAGGTGTCGTGCACCGACTGGCCGGCAACTTGCTCGATGACGTCGCCGATCCGGATTCCAGCCCGCTGCGCCGGGCCGTCACCGGCCACGTCGATCACGACGACCCCCTCCGTCTCCGCGCCCGCACTCATGCGTTGGCGCGCATCGCTGGTGAGGTTCGCCAGACGCATACCACGCCACAGCAGCGCCCCCCCGCGCATCCAACTGACGTGGCTCACCTCGCGCCGCTCAACGCTGGTCATGGTTACTAACCGCTTTCCGTCCCGTCGGAGCTCGACCGGAATCCGCACGCCGACCGGGACCTCGCCCAGTCGCTCGGCCAGGTGCCCCGGATTGCGCACGACCTGTTCGGCGAAACGTACGATCAGGTCCCCCGCACACACGCCGGCCAGGGCCGCCGGTCCATCAGGCTCGACCACCTGCACAATAACGCCCACATCGGCATCGAGCCCCGCGCTTCGCCGCTCGTTCGCACTGGGCGTGCCAACCGTTACGCCAAGATACCCGTACTCCACCGCTTCGCCCCGGGACAGTCGCTCGATGATGCGCAGCTTGCTGGGCGTGAGCGGGATGGCGAAGCCGACACCTTCATCGGCCGCGGCCCGCGTGTGCATAGCCGTGACGACGCCGATCATCTCGCCGCGGATGTTGAACAGCGGGCCCCCGGAATTACCCGGGTTGATGGCCGCGGTTGTCTGGATCATGTTGTGGTACAGGCGGTCGTCTACCTCGCCCAAGCCCGGCAGACGCCGCCCCAGGTTCGAGATCACGCCGATCGAGACGCTGAGGTTGCCGTCGCTGCCCAGCCCATAGGGGTTGCCGAGCGTGATCGCCCACTGGCTACGCGCCACCTCGGCCCAGTGACATACCTTCGCCGCCGACAGTTGTTGCCGCTCCACGCGCAGCACGGCCAGATCGCTGCGGGGATCGGAGGCCACCACCGTCGCCGGCAGACGCTGCCCGTCTGAGAAAAGCAGCTCGATCCTGCTGGCGGACTGGATAACGTGCTCGTTGGTCAGGATCAGCCCATCGCTGCCAATGATCGTGCCGCTGCCGTTGACGATCACGAGTTGCTCGAGGCCGGCGGGCTCTGCCCCGCCTTCAGCCGGCGGGAATACCGCCACGTAGCGCCGCTCGACACGAATCGCCACGACACTCGGCGTCACTCGCGCCACGACTTCTTCGAAGGAGCGCTGCACCGCCTCCAGATCGACCGCCGGCACGCGGTCGACATCACCGTCGCCGCCCACTACCGTCGCACTGGGTGCCAGCAGAACCAGAAGCAGGAATAGCGCAACGACATAAACCCACAGGGGAACGGCCCGCAGGGCCGCGGCGGCACGCGACACTTCAGCTTGCGGATAGTGCATCCGTGGTGGTCCTCACGGCGATCCCGCCGACCAGGCCGGCAGGCCGATCGGCAGCATTCTAGAGCGTTTCTAGCGGCCAGTCTCCGTGCCGGCCGTAGGATTCCCTGCACGAGACCACGTCGGGCACGGAGACCTGACGCTACCCTTGATCTGAACCTGCTCTAACCGAAAGCTGCCAGGCGCTCCTCCCAACGCCCGCCGCACCGGCAGGCATGCAGAGGGCACTGGCACGCGGCGGCACGACTTACGCGCCGCGCTGTCGGCACACTAGTCTCTTCGACCACTCAGGTATGGCGCATCAGCAATGCGCGCGGCTTGCTGCGCCTGAAATGGCTGGCACGGTGTGGCGCTAGCGTTTACGGGACGTGGCGGCCACCCGCGCGGGATGCTTGTCCGTGCTCGGCGCCTCGGGCGTCCTCGCCGCCTTGGCCGCCTTGCCCGCCTGATTATCCTCATGTTGGGCCCATTTCACGGCCAGGACCTTCTCGCGCAGCTCCTGAAAGACGTCCGGGTTGTCGCGCAGAAACTGCCGCGCGTTCTCGCGCCCCTGGCCTAGCCGCGTCTGTCCGTAGCTGTACCACGTGCCGCTTCGCGCTACCACGCCCGAGTTGGCGGCCAAGTCCAGAACGTCCCCCTCGCGGCTGATCCCGCACTCGAACAGAATGTCGAACTCGGCGTCGCGGAAGGGTGGCGCCACCTTGTTCTTGACCACCTTGGCCCGCACCCGCGTGCCGATGACCTGGTCCCCATCCTTGAGCAACCCGATGCGGCGCGTGTCGATGCGAACGGAGCTGTAGAACTTCAGCGCCCGTCCACCCGGGGTCGTCTCCGGGCTGCCGTACATCACGCCGATCTTCTCGCGGATTTGGTTGATGAAGACCACGCTTGTGCGCGACTTGCCGCTGATGCCGGTGAGCTTGCGCATGGCCTGGCTCATCAGCCGGGCCTGGGCGCCAACCTGGGCATCCCCCATCTGACCTTCCAGCTCGTGGCGCGGAACCAGGGCCGCCACCGAATCGATTACGATCAGATCCAACGCGCTCGAGCGGACCAGCAGCTCGCAGATTTCAAGCGCTTCCTCGCCACAAGAGGGCTGATTCACCATCAGCTCTTCGAGGTTGACTCCCAGACGCTTGCCCCACGTCGGATCGAACGCATGCTCGACGTCGATGAACGCGGCGGCGCCGCCGGCGCGCTGCGCTTCAGCGATCACGTGCAACGTGAGCGTCGTCTTGCCCGAAGCCTCCGGCCCGAAGACCTCGATCACGCGTCCGCGGGGGATCCCCGCCCCACCCAGTGCCAGGTCCAACGAAATCGACCCGGTCGAGATGCCGTCGGTGACCGCTCCCGGCCGGTCCTTGAGGTACATGATCGCACCCTTGCCGTAGGACTTCTCGATCTGCTGGATCGCCCGACTCAGCGCCGCCGCCCGGCTGTCTTCATGCGTTTCAGCCATGTCCCTCGTCCTCGCTCGTCCGCCCCGCCCGCTGCCAGCACAGGTCCGGCAACAGGCCGGGGCGCCTGAAGTTTCCCTCGTCGCGAAATATGAGCACTGATTGTACGAACAAACACCTAACCGTCAAGCCTGCTGACAATTATTCTTGCGGCCCGGGATCAGCTTGCGCGGGCAGCCGATATCACCCACCACGACGCGACCGAGCACCGCCCGGGCCGCCGCGGTGGCAAAGCCCAGCTTCTCCGCCAGCAGCGTGTACGTCGCGTCCGCCCGAAAACAGGGCTCGGCAACCTCGCCAAGGTCGGCGTCAAGACCAGACGGGATGTCGATCGCGATGCGCCGGGCGCGCGGCGCGGCGTTGGCCAGCGCGATCAGCTCGGCCATGGTCCCGCGCGGGGCCCCCTTGGATCCCGTGCCCAGCAGCGCATCCACGATTATGTCCGCCTCTTCCGCCTCGACCCGCACCGCCTCCAGACCGGCCGGCTCGAACGCGTCCCTCAAGTCCGCGTCGAGTCGTTCCAGGATGCGCAGGTTGAGGCCCGCATCGCCCTGCGATCGGGCGCGCGCCGCCGCCAAGGCCACAACAACCCGCACGCCCGCGTTGCGCAAGTGACGCGCAACCACGAAGCCATCACCACCGTTATTGCCCGCCCCACACATGATCAGCACGGATGAGCTGCGCGGATCGGTCAGCTTGTCGTATACGAACTCGGCGACACCCCGCCCCGCATTCTCCATCAGCACCATGCCCGGGATACCAACGTGCTCGATCGCCAGCACATCCAACTCGCGAATCTGCCGGCAGGTGAGTGCTTCGCCCGGCGGATACGGAATCGCCATCTCCCTAATCCGTTTTCAATCCTGCAACCCTGCCCGCAGACCACGGCGAATCTCTTCGAACGCCACCGTGTCCAGCCGTCCGGGAAAACGCACGATCGGCAGCAGCGTGGCCCAATCCGGCGTGCGCGACTGCGTGCGCAGAATCAACTCCCGCGCGACGACCGCCAACCCGTAACCCTCCGGCTTATCCTGCGCGCCGCCGCGCGCCAGCCACAGATGCAACAGCTCCATGTCCTGCTGTACGCGGCGCAGCGCCTTGAGGCGCAACGACGCCAGCGGTCGCGGAGCAGCCGCAGTCCGCTCCGGGTAGAGCAGTGCCCACGTTGCAGCCTTCTCCCAACTCTCTGCACTGCCGAGCGCCCCGTCCGTCAGCAACCCCCGCGCTCCGGCGAATCTGGCCGCCCAGCCCCATTTGTACGCGTTCGCCCAGCCGTATTCCGGCCGCAGGTCCCAGCCTCGGCTCCAGACATCACCAAAGCGCTGCGGGGCGTTGAGCAAGGCGTAGCTCTGGTCGAACACGCCGGCGCTCATGACGCTGATGTCCACCAGACCGTCGAGCGTATCCCGCTGAGACTGCGGGGCCGAGTTCGCCACGCGCAGTCGGAACTCCGCCGGGCTATCCCCTTCTAACGCCTGCCGGTACATCCGCAGCCAGAAGCGCAGCGCGAGAAAGTCATCGTGAATCTGCGGATCGTCGAGCATCCACCAGCTCGAACTCTGCCGGCCGTAGAACCGGTTGGCCAGATGCAGGTGGAACGCGGTCTGATCCCAGCCGCGCTCCCCCACGTGCCGCGCTACCGCACGCAGCACCGCCACCGTGCCCGCCGTGTAATCCTCCCCGAAGGCCTCCTCGATCGGCCAGACCATATACGCGTCCAGCGGCGGGTTCAGCGGCTTGTTGCGGCGTGGCTCGGTCCGCGTAGTGCGGTGGTGGTACTTGCCGGCCAGTGGGCTATGAGCCACCTGCCGCTTGAATTCGAACGGCATCGGCCAGCTCTCGTGGAACGGCAGGCAGAAGTGCTCGACCGGCACACCCGCGCGCGGCAGATCGCGGAACGTCGAACCGTCGAACAGGCCGCCGAACCGCCGATCCCAAGCGCCCCAATCGAGCTGGTACTCCCCATCCCGCTGCGTGAGCTGCGGGGCAAACCCCGGAAGCACCTCGCCGGCTGAGGTGTAGGGCACAACCGACAGCGTCGCCCGGTGCTCGTGCGCCAACCGGTGGCAACGCTCCCACGCCTCCCACGCCTCGGGCGAGTCCGGCAACATCTCATACGCGCGCCCCGGCGTAACCGCGCTGTTCAGGCTCAGCTTGAAACCCAACTGGTCGGGCAACGCCACGTCCACGACCTCCAGCTCGAGTGGCACATCGAGCAGCGCGACTCCATCACGCAGCGCAACCACGCGCGTGCGCCACACGCCGCGCGCCGCCTGGTGTGGCACGTACACATCCACCCACACCCCCTGCGTGACGGCCTGCTTCACGGGCTGGCTCGTGGGCTGTGCGGCCTGTTGCGGTGTCAACAGGTCCAGTTGCAACGGTTCCCCGGCCAGTAGCGGCACGGCTACATCGGGCGCGTATTTCTCGCGTCCCAACCGAGCTTTGACGTACTCCTGCCGGAACAACTGCACGCGCGGCGCCGGCTCCGCCAGCCCGGGCGAATTCCATTCGGCCAGCGTGACGGCGTAACGGCCCGGGCCACCGGCGAGGACAACCTGGAAGGCGGCGAACTCGTTGCGGCCGGCTTGCAGCGCGATCGGTCCGCGCTGCGGATCCCACCAGGTCTTGCCCGCGTTGCGTATCCAACGACCATCCAGACTCAGCGACGGACCATCGTCCAGCGTGAATGGACCGGAGAAGGTCGTCGGCAAATCGTGCCGCTCGAGCTTGGGGGCGGAGAACGAAGGGTTCGCCAGCAACGGTGCCGGCAACTCGGTGCACACCAGCTCCGACCACTCCGCCGCGGCTTCCATGGCCCGTACGGCAACATACTTGGGCTCGCTCCCGCGATGAAGCGACAGCATCGCTCGCAACTGCCCCGACCCGGGCGTCGGCAACGCCCAGATCGGGAGCCGTCGCGCTGCCGCCAAGTCAGCCTCATTCGCCAGCGGGCGCTCGGAAACGTATATCTCGAAGCCCAGGGCGTGCGGCGCCGCGAACGTAACCCACTCCAAACCCAGCTTGTCGCGCAGCGCCTGCACGTCGCGCGGCGGCTGCGATTCACCCGGCGCCGTTCGCCGGGCTTCGACGATCAGTTCCGGCGGAAAGCTCGATTCGCGCGACCAGATCGTTGGGTTTGTCTCCATGCGTCCGAAATCGTCACTGATGCACAATCCACCTGGTTGCAGACCCTGCAAGGCAGCCTGCACAAACTCCGGCGGGACGTCAATTTCGTACCACTTGGTCTCCATGTCGTACCGGGCAACCCGGGGTACCCAGCGCGACCCGCCGCTGCCGAAGATCACGTCCGCAAACGTGCTGCCCGCACCGGCCCACCAGCGGAGGCGTTTCCGATCCGCAGAATACGCCGCCGCGCTGAAGCACGCACCCCCTTCTTGCACGCTCGGCTCTGCCGCAGTCCCTTCCTTCCAGGGCGCGGCAATCGTACTGACGCCCACGCGCACGAGCAGCGTTTCCACGCGGCGCACGCGCAGCGTTGCCTTGGTGACCTCCATACCGGCCAACTGGCCCAGGTCGCACGCCAGCAACGCAAACGTCTCGTTGCTGCGAACCCACAGCCGATCGACGCCCCCCGCGTTCACATTCCGCTCATCTCCCCGCTGCACTGCCGCGATCGTCGTGTCGGCCACGACCGGACAGGTGACGCGGATAGTCTCGTCGGCATACCCACGCGGCGCCAGCGCGAGCCAACCCGCGAGAATCAACGTCACCACGCCGACCGCGGAAAGATTGCGTCCAGACACTGCCATGCTCATCCGGTCTCCCTTGGTCTCCTGGCACGCGCGTTTCCCAGGAACAGACCGGATTATACGGCGGCCCGTGGGCCCGGCACGGGGTTGAGCTGGACAAAAAGGGGCGGACGCACGCCGGTCCACGAATCTCCGAGCGCTTCCCTGCTTCAGGCGAACGACTGATGTAGTGTCTCACAATTACGACATCCTTCCGAGCCGCGACCGAGGGAGCGGTTGTGTCGATAACCGGTCGGCGCCGCCGGCAACCGCTCCCTGATGGTCGTGGCGCGGGTTAGATTGCGATGCCGTAATGGTGAGCCATTACGCTAGATAGCCCTCCGTGCTCAATCGCACCATTTGCAGCCTGACAGGCGGTGCTCGGAGTCGACAACAACGGGAGAGCCGGCGACGCTCCGGCCGGCTCGCCACCGCGGGTTGCGTTGCCGCCCACGAGCTGGTGTAGTGCTGTGACAGGCCTGACAATGACCGACGACTCGCCCAAACAGTCTGCCAGCACGCGCGCCGCGCGACCGTCCGCGGATGACCTCGCGGCACTGGCCCTCGGCGGCGATGAGCAGGCCTTCGAGGAATTGCACCGCCGGCTGGGCGGCGGATTGCGCAAGTTCTTCCAACGCCGCATCAGCGGGCGGGACGAGATCATCGAGGAATTGAGCCAGACCACCTGGATGGAAACCTGGCGTGCGCTGCGCGAGCAGCGCTACGACCCGCAGCGCGCCAGAATCTCGACCTTCGTCTACGCGGTCGGATACAAGCTGCTCCTGCGGCATTTCCAGGCCGTGCGGCGCCATGGCTGCATCGGCCCCAGCGTGGGAGCAACCGAACTGGCGGAACCGACGGTTACGCAGCAGCCAGACGCTCTGCTGCACGAGTGCGAGCTGCTCGACGCCGTCCGCGACTGCATTCATCAACGCGGCGCGTCGTACACACTAACGGAGGAGGAGCGCGCCGTAGTGGTGGGGAGCGCTGATAACGAATCCGAGCGAGCCCTGGGACGGTGTCTGGGCGTCGCCGCCAGCACGATCAACACGCGTAAGAAGAGCGCCTACCAGAAGCTGCGTCGTTGTCTGTCGCTGAAGGGGTTCGGCTCGGAGGTCGTCGAGCGCGGCGCGCCCTCAGGCGAATAACAGCGCAGACGCCGGTGTCTCTGTCGCGGAGGCGATTGGCCATGAACGAAGACGAATTCGAAGAACTGCTGCGGATGGCCGTCGAGAGCGAAACGCTCGACGACCCCGATGCACCCGACCCGCGCAAGCCGAACTGTCCGAGCATGAGCCGCCTGGAAGCGCTCGGGGCGGGACGCCTGCCCGAAACCGCACCCGAGCGGCACCACCTCGCTGGCTGCGGAATCTGTCGGGCCCGCTTCGCCGCCTTCCGGGCCGGTGAGAACGCCGCGGGCCGCTCACCCCAGCCGGTGACCTCTACCAGAGCCACACCCTGGCTGATGCGCGTGGCGACTTTCGCGGCGGCGGCAGCTCTGCTGGCCATCGTGCAGGTCTCGCTCGACCGGGGGCGTGACGGCCGCGAGCCGTCGCCGGGCCCGGTTGTCGGACAGGCGGGTATTCTGCCGATCTCGGTCTGTCACGATCCCGCGCTGGAGCCGGCGTGGCAGCCACGTATCGATCACTTTCTGACCACCGCCGACGAGTCTTGCGTCGTCGTCGCGGTCTTCCGGGCGTGGAACGAGACTTGTCAGTGTCTCGACTGGCGACTGCACGAATGGGGCGAAGCCGGGCGCACTCTGGCCGAACTCGATCCGGACGAGATGCTCGATATCGCGCTCAACGTGAGCGACAATCCCCCCGTCGGACAACTGCTCGTGCTCGCCTCCTCACGACAGCCGGACGACCTGCCGGCCACTTCGGTTGATGCCGAGGCGCTGCTCGAGTGCCTCAACGTCGTCGCGCCTCCGGCGTGTCCGAATAGTGATGTGTCGGCGTATGCATCGGCGGTGAGAGCCTGCCTGCCTGCAAATGTCACGCTGGTTGCACAGACCTTCGTGGTCGAGTAGGACATCTATCTCAGGACGATTTCCGAGCCGCGACCGTGAGGGAGTGGTTGCGTCGAGTAGCTTGGATACGCGTGCGACGCGGCCGGACGCCGCACTTCGCAAGGGGCTGCGCTGAATCTCCTCTCTCTCTCTACTCAAGCAACGCGGCCTGGACGGCGGACCAGTATTGGCCGCGGTCGGTGGTGCCGTAAAGGGTGATCAGGTCGTCGATCGCCGTGATCGCGGTGGGCATGCGTTTGGCGGCCACAAACGCCAGGAGCAAGTCGGCCGCGTCCTGCGGGTCGCCGAGGCCCTCGCCACCGTCGAGCCAGCAGGCGCCACAATAGTCCTCGCAGCATGGAGGGTCCTCCTGCAAGCGCGCTATGAAAGGGTCGATGTCGAAGCCATTCAAGCCGTCGTTGAGGCAGACCTCTTGCACAACCCAGTTCATGTCGCCGTGAAAGACCATGCTTTCCTCGAGGCCGGGATAGACCGCGCCGTAGGTGGCTTCACCCTCCAGGGCCAGCGCGAAGCCGTCAATGTCGAAACCGTTGACAACGCCGTCGTTGTTCATGTCGGCCTTGCACTTGGTGACGTGCCAGAGGTTCGGCGAGGTGCCAAGGTTGTTGACAGCACTGCTGTCCTTTGTATACGTCGTTGCGCCGACCTTGATTGTCGCGTTTTCCTGCCACTCGTCGTCGCTGTCCCAGCCGTCGTAGTCAACCGTAATCGCGGCGTTACTGTACATGCTGCCGGCAATCTCGACCTCGGGTCCGGTCCCGCTACCGTCGATCAGGGACTCGTCGATCAAGATCTTCCCATTCAAATACCCCGTGGCCTTGATCGCCGGCCGATCATTCTGACTGGTGCCCCGCAGGCTGCCATTGATGCGGATCAGCGCACCCATTGGAATCGCCCGTTCGCCACCCTGAGTGTCGGGGTTGGCGGTGGTAATCTCGGCGACATTGCCCGGAGCGCCGAGGTCGGATGCGATCGTGATCGCACCGTTGAGTGGCATACTGTATCCGGTAACGACCGCTTTCGGATAGCCGATCGCACCTTGTGTGAAGGCGTTGGTGACGGTGATGCTCGATGACGCCGTGTAGCCCACGGCACTGCTGATTCCGCCGTAGCCTTCAGTATAATCAGTATCCGCGTCGATCGTCTTGACGGTAATGTTGAGGTTGCAGACGCCGCGTGAGTATATGCGGCCGCGCAGCGTACCGTTGACAGCGATTGTACCGCTGTGGACGAGCGCGGGGTCGAAGGGGTCGCCGTGGCCGATCACCAGCCAGTTACCCCCGTTAGCAAGCCGCAAGTCAAGGTCGTTGCACTCGAAGTGTCCGCCGTTCATTTGGCGCATACGGATGTAGTTGCTCGCACCATCGGCGACGTTTCCGGCGATGTCAAGTGTTCCGGACAAAACGCCCGCGATGTCGATCCTCCCGGTCGCGGTGACGTCGCCGACGATTCGCAACGTTGCGCCGGCGCGCAGGTTGTTCATGATATCGAGATGTCCTGCCAGGTTGCCGGAGATGATCGTGTCGTGCAGGTTCTGGCCGAACTCCTTGACCTGGATGTCGGCGGAAGAAACGATATTTCCGGGAATGGTCGAGTCTTGGAAAAGATAGGTGCCGGCCCAGATATCCGCGTTTACCGATCCGTCCTGAAGTGTGAGCCGAAACGTGCGGCTGTCGTTGGCGTTGACATCGTTGATGCTGATGGTGCCAAGCACGCTCCTGCCGCGCAGGTCGAGTGAAACGAAGTCTCCGCCCTGCCCGTGCACATACGCACTGGACACACCGGGGATGTCGACCGG
>JAHJAR010000211.1 GCA_018814045.1 Planctomycetota bacterium
CCGACGTAGTCCCGAACCGGCCAGACCGCCATGAGCCCCGCGCGCTCAAACGCCGCCGAAAGAGCTTCCCCGGGCTCGTCCACCCCCGCGCCGCCGCCCGCAAAACCGCTCACTACGACAAGCGTTAGTTACATGCCATTCCACCCTGCCCGGCTGGGATGGGTTCTGGCACCCCCGCTCAGCCGCCGATCAGCAGTTCGACGAACGCATCGATGTCGAAGCCGTTGACCACGCCATCCCGGTTGATGTCGGCGTTCGTGTGGTCGCAGTCGGGGTATTGGCTGTAGTATTCGTCCGGACCCAGCAGCGCAACCACGAACGCGTCGATGTCGAAGCCGTTGACCGCGGCGTCGCAGTTCATGTCGCCATACGGGTAGCCCTTCAATCCGACACTGAACCACTCTCCCGCCGCGACGCCCACGAAGTTCTCGTTGGGAATGGGAACGTCACACTGGTGCAGGTCGTTGCGGCCCCACGCCACGATCGAGCCGTCGGCCTTCGGCGCGAGGCTATGGAACCAGCCCCCGGCCATAGCCACGCAACCCTTGCTGAGATCGACGCCGACGACCTGCTGGCCCCAACCGACGACTGAGCCGTGGCCTGATTGCCCCCAGGCTGCCCCCACCGCCAACAAGACCACAAGCACGCATTCGCATAGCAGGCGAACAAAACCCCGTCTCATCGATCCACTCCCTTGTCAAAGTGCGCAGCGACATGCCCCGCTACCCAATTAAATCACCGTGCGCGATCTTGCGACAGTCAATCGGCCGTATCGCCGCGCGGGCTGAAGCCCGCGGCTCTTCGATGTCGCATGGTCATTCATCGAAGCATACACGCCCGCGGCGGCCCGCGGCAACGAGATTCCGGGCAACGATGCCCGATCGGGTGCGTGACAGTAACGTCGGCATTTGATCAGTCCGCGGCGCGGGATGACAGAATCCCGTACCGCGCGGCCAGCGGCGACTGCTCGGGTGCCATGCCCACGGCTTTTCGCGTGGGCATGTGCATGCCGACGCGAACGGCCGTCGGCATGGCACCCGGCTGACGCTGCACAGACCCCGCCAACCCTGCCGCACACTCCGCCCGTCGGGCACAAACCGTCAGCCCTTTATCACCCCCACCGGGCGCAGACGGGCGACTTTCTTCGCGATCCCGGCGGCGTGCAGCACGTCAACCACCTGGCTCACATCCTTGTACGCTTCGGGCTGCTCCTCGGCCAACCCCGTATGCCCGCGCGCCCGGGCGTATACGCCGCATGCCTCCAGTTCCTTGCTGATCGAGCGCCCCTTGGCGGCGCGGATCGCCGCGCTGCGCGACATCCGCCGACCGGCACCGTGGCAACAACTGCCGAACGTGTGCTCCATTGCGGCCGGTTGCCCGACCAACACCCAACTGCTCGTGCCCATGTCGCCCGGCACCAGCACCGGCTGCCCGATTGCTCGATACCGCGCGGGCACGTCCACATGGCCCGGCGGGAAGGCGCGTGTGGCCCCCTTGCGGTGCACGCACAGCATGCTTGTCCGGCCAGCGACCTCGTACGGTTCGAGCTTGGCGATATTGTGGGCCACGTCGTACACCATCCGCATGTCCAACTGCTCGGCCGATTGGCCAAACACGCGCTGAAACGTCTCGCGCGCCAGGTAGGTCATAACCTGGCGGTTGGCCCAGGCGAAATTCGCCGCCGCCGCCATGGCCCCCAGGTAACGCTGCCCCTCCTGCGAGTGCACGGGTGCGCAAACCAGTTGCCGATCGGGCAGTTCGATGCCGTATTTCTGCGGGACCTTGCGCAGGTCCTTGAGCGCGTCGTCGCACACCTGGTAACCCAGTCCGCGCGAGCCGGAGTGGATCATCACCGCGACATTGCCCTGGACCAGCCCCAACCCGGCCGCCGCGACCGGATCGGCGATTTCCTCGATCACCTGCACTTCAAGGAAGTGATTGCCGCTGCCGAGTGTGCCACACTGATCTGTGCCGCGCTCGAAAGCCCGTTCGGAGACATAGTCCGGCTGAGCTTTGTCCAGACAACCAGACGCCTCGGTCACGTCGAGGTCGTCCTTCCAACCATACCCTTTCGCGACCACGAACCGCGAGCCCTCGGACAGGAGTTGGCGCAGCTCCTGGCGGCCGAACTTGATCCGGCCGCCCCGGCCCACGCCACACGGCACCGTCTCGAACAACTGGTCGATCAGGCGCGGCACGTGCTTGGCCATTTGGCGGTGGGTCAGATCGGTGCGAATGAGACGAACGCCACAGTTGATGTCGTAACCGACGCCACCCGGGCTGATCACGCCGCCCTGCTCTGGGTTTGTCGCGGCGACGCCGCCGATGCAGAAGCCGTAGCCCCAGTGGATATCGGGCATGGCCAGCGAATACGCGACGATACCGGGCAGACAGGCCACGTTTGCGACCTGCTCGGGCGACTGGTCGCCTCTGATCGCCTCGATCATCTTATCGCTGGCGTAGATGATGCCGTCCACGCGCATCCCGGGTTTGTACGATTTCGGGATCCGCCAGCGGCAGTCATCAATGCGTTCCAGGGGGCCGCCGTACGCGTTGCCCATGCTCAACCCTCAATCCTCCCCCCGCACCCTCCCCGCACTCAGATATCCACGATATACGTGGCTTCAACGCCATCTGTCCCGTGCCGGATGTCCAGCCCGTGATAGGTGATCGCCTTCACCTCACGCTGGTAGTCAGAGCGCTCCGCATCCAACTCGTGGGTCTGTGCGATAACAGCGAGCCGCTGCTGGTCGAACTGCGGCACGTCCACGGCCGTAACGATCCGCCGCCCGCGTTCGAACAGGTGCAACAGTTCCGCCAAATAGTCCCGCAGCAGCAGGCTGGCTTCTTCGCCGCGCAGGTCGAACTCCAGGGGCTGCGCGGGCCCGGTCGGGACCAGTTGGCCGATCACAGCATAGAGCCCGTCGCCGGCCGGTTGTACCAGATCCGCCAGCGTCGTACCGAAGACGCGCACGCCGATGTCGGCGGTGTGGTCAAAAAGCTCATAGCGGGCTTGTGCTGCCACGGCGACCTCGCCCAGTGAGGCAGGCCGAATCCTCCCGCTCGTGCGGGACACGGCCCGGCATCTCATTCGTCGGGTGCAGCTTAACCCGGCGGTGCGCCTCGGCAAGACTCTCTGGTAGCACGGGCGTCTCGCCTGTGGAAACGGCCTGGGTGGCACAGGTGTCTCACCTGTGGAAACCTCGGGCGAGACGTCCGAGCCACCGCTCAGATATGTGTTACGAGGCACTCGCGGCCGGCCGGGCCGCGGCACGGCTGCCGATAGTCGTCAGCAACCGCTGGAGCAGCACAAACGCCAGGAGCAGTATGCCGATCAGGACCTTGGTGAGCCCCGAGCTGAAATCGTAGGCGGCGTAAGTCGTGATTACGTTGAGGATGATCCCGACAATCAGCACGCCCACCAGCGTACCGAAGACCGAGCCGACGCCACCGGTTAACAACGTGCCACCGATCACGACCGCCGCGATGGCGTCCAGTTCCAGCCCAATGCCTTCGATGTGCGTTCCGCTCGACAAGTAGAAGGTCAGCACAGCCCCGGCCAGCGCCGCGCAGAACCCGCTCAGGCCGTAGACCATGATCTTCGTCCGCCCCACTGGCAACCCCATCAACAGTGCCGTCTCCTCGCTGCCACCCAGCGCGTACACCGCGCGACCGAAGGGCGTGTACGCGGCGACATAGGCGCCGCCGATCACGACCACCAGCAAGACCAAAGCCGTGATGGGCAAGAATCCGGCCGTGCCAAGCGGAATCCCCAACGCCGTGATCCGGGCGTGAGCGGGGTGGCTGATGCCGATGGATTCGAGGTGGATGATGAAGCCGAGTCCCCGCGCAAAGAACATGCCGGCCAGCGTGACGATGAAGGGCTTGATGCCCACGAAGTGTATGACAGCGCCCATACCCCCACCGATCAGTGTCCCCAACAGCAACGCCGCCATGATCGCGAGCAGCGGCGGCCAGTGGTACTCCATGATGAGCACGCCGATGAGGACGCTCGCCAGGCTCATTATCGCCCCCACCGAAAGGTCGATCCCACCCGAGAGAATGACAAAGGTCATGCCGACCGCCACGATTCCCAGGAACGAATTGTCCACCAGCAGGTTAACGAACACCTGCAACGTGAAAAAACCCTGGTCGCCGAAGCGCAGCGCGGCAGTCGCGTACAACAGAACCAGAACGAGCACGCTCGCGAGCAACGGCCGGTAGCGGTGTGGTATCTTCATGGGCTCCTCACAGCCGGACCACGCAGGCGCAGTAGAACCTGCTCAAACACGGGCGTTTGCATAAAACAGACGGCGATCGCGACCACGGCCTTGATGATCAACGTATGCTCGGTGATGACGCCGCGCATCTGCAACGTGACCGTCACCGTCTGCATGATCGTGGCGCCGACCAAGGCGCCGATCAGGCGGGGACGGCCGCCGGTGAGGCTGGTCCCGCCGATGACCACCGCCAGGATCGCATCGAGTTCGAGATAGAGGCCGCAGTTGGCGACGTCGGCTTCCTTGATGTCGGCCGTCGCGATCAGGCCGGCCACGCCCGCGCAGAGACCAGAAAAGCCGTACACGAGCAGGCGCACGCTGTGCACGCGGATGCCGCAGAGACGTGCGGCCCGGGCGTTCGTGCCGATGGCTTCGATGTAGAGGCCGGCCGCGGTCTTGTAGAGCACCGCCAGTGTAACCAGCGCGACGCCGGCCACGATGAAAAGTGGCAGCGGCAGCCCAAACAGGCTGCCGTTGGCAATGTACTCGAAGGCCGGGACTTCAAAGCGGATCTTCTGGTCATCGGTCAGCGCCTGGGCCAAGCCCCGCCCCGTGACCAGCAGAATCAGGGTCGCCACGATCGGTTGCAACCCCACAAAGGTCACCAGCACGCCATTCCACAGACCTGCCACAAACGCCACAGCCAGCGCCAGCAGCACCGCCACGACGACGGGTTGTTGGTGCCCGGTCAGCAGTAGGGCGGCGACTGCGCCGGCAATCGCCATGACCGAGCCCACCGAAAGATCTATGCCGGTCACCGCGATGACGAGCGTCATGCCGGTCGCCAGGAGCATGACCGGGGCCCCGTTTTGCAGGATGTCGATGAGTGAGCCGAAGACGCGGCCGTCCCGCACTTCCAGCCGGGCGAAGTTGGGTGTGAAGATCACGTTGTAGAGCAGCAGCACCAGCAGCGCCAGCAAGGGCCAGAACGTCGGGTTGCGGCGCAGTGACCGCCACACGCTTCGAACCCCGCTGCTACTCGTTTGCTCAGGCTTCATCGCTCTGCTGTCCGGCAATCATGTTCATGATCTGACGTTCGGTGATGCGCTCGCCGGCCAACTCCCCCACGACGCGGCGATCGCGCAAAACCAACACGCGCTGGCTGCGGCGGACAACCTCCTCCAACTCCGAGGAGATGAACAGAATCGCCATGCCGTCGCCGGCCAGCCGTTCGATCAGTCGCTCCACCTCGGCCTTCGTCCCCACATCGATTCCACGGGTCGGCTCGTCGAGAATCAACAGTTCAGGATGGCAGGCCAGCCAGCGGGCCAGAATCACCTTTTGCTGGTTGCCTCCGCTCAGGTTCCGCACGGGCCGATCGACGTCCGGCGTGGCGATCGCGAGCTTTCGCACGAACTCGTGCGCGATGCGCTCGTGTACGCGGCGCGACACGATGCCAAAGCGGCTCAGCGTGCGCTGCACGACCAGCGCGATGTTCGCCCGCACGGACATCTCCGGGAACAGCCCGTCCGTCTGGCGATCCTCCGGACACAGGGCCATACCCGCGGCAATGGCGTGCCGGGGCGTGCGCAGACGCGTGGGGCGTCGTCCGAACGTCACCCGCCCGGTGTCGGCTCGATCGGCGCCGAACAGCAGGCGCGCCGCTTCGGTGCGACCGGATCCCAGCAGGCCGGCCAACCCCAGGACTTCACCCCGGCGCACCTCCAGATCGAACGGCTCGACCGCGCCGCGCCTTCCGAGTCCGTGCGCTGCGACAACCGGTTCGCGCGGCTTAGCTGCCGCCGAAGTCCCCGCGCGCTGGGCGTCCAGAACAGCGGCTTCCTCCGTGCTCTTACCCAGCATATGCGCAACGAGTTCGAGCCGGGAAAGGCGCTCGGCCTCAAACGTGCCGACCAGCCGACCGTTGCGCAGCACGGTGATGCGGTCGCTGATGCGGTAAACCTGATCCAGAAAATGCGTCACAAACACGATGCCGATCCCGCGCGCCTTGAGCCGGCCCATCAGGCCGAACAGGACGTCCGTTTCGTGGCGGTCAAGACTCGACGTGGGTTCGTCCAGCACGATCAGGCGCGCTTCGACGTCCACCGCCCTGGCGATGGCGATCATCTGCTGAATCGCGACCGGGTAGCGGCCGAGTGGCTCGTCCACGTCAATGTCCAGCCCGAACCCGGTCAGCACTTCACGCGCCCGACGTCGCATCACACGCCAGGCCAAACCGTACCAACACCGCGGGGCGCGCCCCAGGAAGAGGTTCTCCGCCACCGACAACGACGCGATTAGGTTGACTTCCTGATAGACGGTGCTGATGCCCCGGCGTTGCGCGTCCGCCGGCGAGACGGGTGCGAAATCGCGCCCCAGAAGCGTGATTTTCCCGCCAGCGCGGCGGTAGACGCCGGTCAGCACCTTGATCAGCGTCGATTTGCCGGCCCCGTTCTGCCCCATCAGGGCATGCACCTCGCCGGCGCGGACCTCAAAATCAACCTGATCCAGCGCATGCACGCCGGGAAAGTGCTTGTCGATCCCCCGCATCGCCAGGATGGGCTCAGTACTCGCGTGAATCGATGACCTCCGCTGCCACGGACTGATCGAAGAGCCGGTCCTCGTTCTTGATGTACTTCGGCAGCGTTGCACCCGCGCGCAGCTTCTCGATCGTGTCGAACAGGATCGGCCCGAAGAGCGGATTGCATTCGACCGTCGCGTTGAGCTTGCCAGCCACCATCGCCTCGAACGCTCCGCGCACGGCATCGATCGAAACCAGGATCACGTCTTTGCCCGGGTGCATGCCGGCCTCTTCCAGGGCCTGGATCGCGCCGAGGGCCATATCATCGTTGTGCGCGTAAACGGCCTGGATATGCTCACGGTCCGACTTGATGAACGCCTCCATGACCTCCTTGCCCTTGGCGCGCGTGAAGTCGGCGGATTGCGTCTTGGCGATCTTCATGCCCGGGTGCTTGGCCAGCTCCTCGGCGAAGCCCTTCTGCCGATCGATCGCCGGGGCCGCACCGGTGGTCCCCTGCAACTCGACGATCTCACCCTGGCCACCCATCTTCTGGGCCAGCCACTCGGCGGCCATGCGGCCCTCTTCGACGAAATCGCTGGCGATGAGTGTCGTGTACAAGCTGTCATCGCTGACCTGAATGCCGCGGTCGATCAGGATGACCGGGACCGCCGCGCGTTGCGCCTCGCGCAACACCGGCTCCCAACCTGTCTCGACGATCGGGGCGATAACGATCACGTCCACGTGCTGCGCGATGAAGGAACGCACGGCCTTGATCTGGTTGGCCTGCTTGCCCTGGGCATCGGCGAACTTCAACTCGACGCCGCGCTTGGCGGCCTCATCCTTGATCGACGTGGTTTCTGCCGTTCGCCAGGCGCTCTCCGCCCCGACCTGGGAGAACCCGACTACGAGCTTCTCGCCAGCCGCCGTCGGCGTGGCCGCATTCTCCGGCGTCTGCTGGCCTTTCCCGGCCGACGGCGCGTCGGTTGTGGCTTTCTGTTCACATCCACCGCTCGATCCGAGCAGTAGGGTCAGGACGATCGTCAAGCACCAGATGCGGCCTGTCATCGCTTGGGCCTCCCACGGAGTACGCCTCAGTAGCTTCCAGAGGGCGCTGGCTATTCCGCGTCCACACGCCATTCCAGAATACCGGCGGACATGTTCTCCTGTAACTGCGCTTCGATCCGCAACCCACTGGTCTCGATCGGATCGAACGTCACGAAATTGTACTGGTCACGCGCCGTGCCGTAGTCCGCCACGCCCGTCACCGGTTGCCACTCCTCGCCGCTGCGCGCCAGGAGTTTCCACGAAGCCGGCACGCGACAGCCGCCATTTTGGCGCTCGTCGTCGAACCAGTAGATCTCGACACCTGAGACGCGCCGCGGCGCGTCGAACTCATATTGCACCCATTCCTGCGTGCCGCGCTTGGGCCACCAGGTAAAGCGCGGCACGGTATGATCGCCCGAGTCCGTTGGTTCGAGTCGATCGTGCAAGGCCCGCAACGTATCGCGCCCATAGCAGTGCGAAGCAGTCGGCGTCAGCCAGGCCACCGGCGGCGGCTCGACCATCGTCGGCGATTCGGGCAACCAGACCGCCATCTCCCCCGCCGCCCGGTTGTCCCAGGCATAGTACGGCACGGCCACGAACTCGACCGGGCGGGTGACGACGGCGGGGCGGTACAACCGGTTGTCCCAGGCCGTCGGCTCGACCGCCAGCGCCGGGCCGCGAATCACCGTCACACCGCCGAGCAGATCTGCACGGTGCTCAACGGTGAGTTCCGCCTCACGTGGCAGAGCGAGGTTCAGCACGCCGCCAGCGTTATCGACGCCTTCCAGACAGTAGACCAGCGGTCCCCGCTGCAAAGCCACTCGGCCACTGTCGGCCGGCACCCGCGGATGCGCTTCGATGCGCCGAATCGGCATCGGCAGATCCAGCTCAATCACGTCGCTGCGCCGCCGGTGACACGAAACCCGCGTATAGCCCTTCACGACCTGCGGCTCTGGGATCGGGGCCCCGTTCACGCGCAGCCGCGCTCCCTCACACCAACCGGGGATGCGTACGTAGACATCGTATTCGAGCGGGGCCGTGGGCGTGAGCGTCAGGCGCACCGCCCCGTCCCAGGGGTAGCGCGTCTCCTGCTTGATCGAAACCTCGGCGTCGCGCAGCGCGATCTTCGCCTCGCCGGCGACATACAGATTCACGTACACCGCATCGTCCGTGTGGGCATAGACGTACCCCCCCACCGACGGCAGAAACCGCACGATGTTCGTCGGACAGCAGGCACAACTGTACCACTCGCGGCGGTGGTGCGTGCCGCGGCTGGCCAGTGGGTTCACGTAGAAGTACTTCTCACCGTCCAGCGCGATCCCGGACAGCAGCCCGTTGTACAGCGCCCGCTCGAGCACATCCACGTAGCGCGCGTCGGCGTGCAACAGGCTTAAACGCTGGTTCCACAGGACCATGCCGATGGACGCGCACGTTTCGGCGTAAGCGCTGTCGTTGGGCAGATCGTAGGCAACCGTGAAGCCCTCGTTGTGCGCGGACGGCCCGATCCCGCCGGTGATGTACATCTTGCGCTCGACCACGTCCCGCCAGATGCGCTCCATCATTGTGATCATCTCGTCGTCGCCGGTGAGCGCGGCAACGTCGGCCACTCCACTGTAGAGGTACATCGCCCGCACCGCGTGCCCGGCGATCTCCGTCTGCTGCGCCAAGGGCAGGTGATCCTGGCAATAGTCGCCGTAGAGCCGACGTCCCTCGGCCCGGCCGCGCTGCTCCAGGAAGAACTGGGCCAGTTTCAGGTAGCGGGCTTCGCCGGTCACGCCGTACAGCTTGACCAGGGCCAATTCGATTTCCTCGTGGCCGGGGACATCGTGGCGCTTATCGGGGCCAAAGAGTGAATCGATCAGGTCGGCAAAGCGGATCGCAACGTCCAGCAGCGTGCGCTTGCCCGTGGCCTGGTAGTGGGCCACCGCGGCTTCGAACAGGTGTCCGGCACAATACAGCTCGTGCTTGTTGGCCAGGTCGGTCCAGCGCTGGTCCAGCCCGGTCAGCGTGTAATAGCTGTTCAGGTAGCCGTCCGACTGCTGGGCACCGGCGATCTTCGCGATCACCTCATCGACGTATCCATCCAACTCCGCATCCGGCGCAGTGTGCAGCGCGTACGCGGCCCCTTCCAGCACTTTGTACACGTCGGAGTCGTTGAAGAAATAACCCTCGTACTCCCCCTCCGCCGCACCAGCGGCCTTCACGAAATTGCGGATGCGCCCCGTTCGTTCGCACATCTCGAAATTGTGCGGCAGAGTCTTGCTGCGGGTGATCTCCAAACGCGGCGTCCAGAATACGTCGTCGAGGCGCACATTGGTGAAGGGGACCGCGCGCAGCCGCGGCTGCTCAGCCCAACCCGACATTACGACACTCCCCGCCCCAACCAAGGCGATCAGGGCTGCCAAAGCAGTGCTTCGCATCGATGCGCCCATCTCTCATCGCTCCTACTCGGCGGTGTGACACGCACCACGCCGCGCACTGGCCACAACGGCCGGCCTGCCGACGCCAGACCCGTTCTGGCGCGACCAGCGTCTGACGTTCTAAGCGCTTTTGCCTGCCCCAGCAACCGCGAAGCGCACCCGGCCACGCGCCCGCCGGACTTGTCGGCGAGAGCCGGCGCCGATACTGTCAGCCAAAACCGACCGGGCCCGGGCGGCGCGCTGCGGTCCCGGCGGCGACTTGTTCGCCAGCGCGGCCCGGAAGCGAGGCGATTTCCTTGTGATCACACCCGACACCCCGACTCAACGAGCACCCACCGCGGCCCGGACGTGGCTGGATGCGCACCGCATCGAGCTCGAGCGTCAACGCAACGCTTGGCTGGCCGCCGAAGCGCGCTGGTCTTCGGCGCGGCTCGTGACCTTTCTCATCGCCGCGTTGGTCTGGATTCCCCTGCGTAACACGTGGTACCTGGCGGCAGCCGCATCGGCTCTCGGATTGTCGGGCTTCGTCGGAGCCGTATTGCGGCACCTGCACATGCGCGCCCAGCGCGAGTTGGGCGATCTGCTGCTGATCATAGCCGACGAAACACGCCAGCGCTGTGATGGACGCGTCGCACTGATCCGCTCATATGAGCGCCCGCGCGACGGCGCCCCTTGGTACGCCGAGCTTACCCCCGTTCTCGATGCCGGGCCGACCTGGCCGCTCACCGAGCAAGAGCGGGACGATCTGGACTTCTACGCGCCGCCGGTGGGCATCTTCGGACTGCTCAACCGCACGTCCACACAGATCGGCGCGTGTCGGCTGCGCGACACGCTCGAAAACCCGTGCCTGAGCAGCGAACGCATTCTGGCCCGGCAGGCGGCCGTGCGCTGGCTGGCCGAGCACACGCCGGCACGATTGCGCCTGCTCGCCGCGCTGGCAGCCCTGCGCGACGAGGATCACGCGCTGCACGGCTTCGCGGAAGCGGTGCGCGGAGCACAGCGAATATTCTCATCCGGGGCTGTCCGCGGTTTGCGCTTGTGGACCGCGCTCACCATCCTGTTCATCGCCCTCGGCCTGGTTCTGGTAGCCGTGGGGCATACGTCCTGGTGGTGGGGCTTGCCCGCTGCGCTCGCGCTCAACAGCTTGATCTGGCAGCGTATTCACCATTCGCTCGGCGATACGCTGAAGGTATGGGAGAACGTCGTGCAGGGAGCCAGCGGCTTGCTCGTCGCCACCCGCCAGGGCGCCGCCGATCTGCCCGCCGAAACCGACCTGAGACTGCTGCGTGAGCGTTTCGCGGCGGTCACGCCGTCCCGCATTCTGCCCAGCCTCGCGCGCCGGGTGGGTTGGTCGGAGAGCGGCGGCCCGCTGCACACGGTGTTCAACTGGCTGTTCTTCTACGACCTGCACGTGTCCGAGGCGATCCTGAGCCGGGCCGTGCCGCATCGCGCCGCATTGCTGGCCGGCGTGTCCGCCGTCGCCGACCTCGAGGTGCTGCTCAGCCTGGCCTGCCCGGCCTGGGAGCAGCCGATTACCTGCTACTCCGAACCCGTAAACGCGGCATCGATCGACATCAGCGGCGGAGTGCACCCGCTGATACCGCCCGAGCGCGTTGTTGCCAATGACGTGAAGCTGTCCGCCACGACGCGCATGTGGATCGTCACCGGGTCGAACATGTCGGGCAAGAGCACGCTCTTGCGCATGACCGCCGTAAACATGCTGTTTGCCCAACTTGGCACGACGGCGCTGGCTCGTGCGATGCGCTGGTCGCCCGGACGTCTGATGACCGACCTGCGCGCCCGCGACAGCCTGCCCAAGGACGAGAGCTACTTCCTGGCCGAAGTGCGGCAACTGCGCCGCATGGTGCTACCGGGGGAGGGCGATACGCCGCTGTTCGGACTGATCGACGAGCCGTTCCGCGGCACGAATTCGGAAGAGCAGGATGCCGCCAGCCATGCCGTCGTCCAGCATCTGGTGCAGACAGAGAACCTGTTCATGTTGGCCACGCACGACCGCAAGCTGACCGAATTGGCGGACGGGAGCGTGGCACAGAATTTCCACCTGCGCGAGGACCTGGGGGCGGACGGGTTGGTCTTCGATTACCTCCTGCGGCCTGGCCCCGCCCGGACGCGTAACGCGCTGCGCATCCTGGAGCGCGAAGGCTATCCGGCCGTGCTGATGGACAGAGCGCACGGCTGGCTGGCCAGAGAAGCCGGCCCAGCGCAGACCGAGCGCGCGTCAGCGCCCGGTACCGACGACACACCTTCAGATTAGACGGGCTTAGCCCGAGACTGTGATGACAAGCCCAGACCAGCGCGAACCGGCCGAACCGAGCACACCTGCGGCGGTGCCAGACCAGCTACCGGCATTGCCCCCCGACATCTTCTGCCCGGACTGCGGCTACAACCTTCAAACCCTAACCAGCAACCGCTGCCCAGAATGCGGCTTCGCCCTGGACCAGATCCGCGCGCGCGAGCCGCAGATTCCCTGGGCTCACCGTCGGGAGCTGGGCCGCTTCCGGGCCTACTGGCGCACCGTCGGCCAAGTCATGCTCCATGACCGGCGTTTCTGCCAGGAAATGGTGCGCCCCGTCAGCTACAGCGACGCACAGCGCTTCCGCTGGATCACCATCCTGCACGCACTGGCCGGACTCGTGTTCGTCGCGCTCGGCGAGCTGTTTATCGACTCCGGTCCGCTCGAAGAGGCAATCGACGACTTTGGTGCCGCGATCGTGCCAGTGCTGCTGGTGAGCGTGGTGCTATGCCTGGCCGCGCTGACCGGCCTGCCCAGCTATCTGTTCCATCCCCGCCACCTGCCGGTCGAGCAGCAGAATCGCGCTGTCGCCCTGAGCTACTACGCTTGTGCTCCCCTGGTATGGCTGTTCCTGGCCGCCGTGTTCTACTGGCCGGGATTGCTGACGCATCGGCGGACGGTTTATGTAGATCTTGGTATGGCAGCAATGCTCGGCCGGGCCGCGGCGCTAACGGGCGCTCTCATGATTGCCCTGGTGTCGCTGCGGCGATCGTTGCCGATCCGCTTCGGCCGGCTCTTGCGCAAACCGCTGTGGATTTCCGCCGTGACCTTCTTCGCCGTGCTGGGCTGGCTGTTCGCGGCACTGACGAGATCAAACGCCGACCTGACGCTGATCGTCCTGACGGCCGCCACACTCGTCGCGACCACGCTTTTCTGGTGGGTGTTGCTGATCCGTTTCGCCCGCCGGCTTCTGCGTCGCACCGTGCGGGTCTCGCTTGTGCTAATAGTGGTTCCCCTGCTCTGGCTGGCAGCCACGCTGCTCTTGTTCGGGGTTCCAGCCCTGATCCTATATGCGATCCTACTGGTCTACAGCCTGGGTTGAGGCCGGCTGCGTGCTCGGAAAACTCGGCGTTTCGTACGGGCGCTCACGGTCCAGGAAAAACGGCATATCCCGCTCATCCCAGGCCACGCCGCCCGAGTCTGTCAGCGCATATGCGCCGCCATCATCGGCACCGTCCGTACCAATGCTGTAGAGGATCGGCTGTGGTGCTTCAGTCAGGTACGCCAGAGGTCGGCCGTCAGCAGCAAAGGGGTCCGCCCGCACCGCCGGCAGATAGTCCGGCACGAGTTCGGCCAGTGTCGCCGGGCGCTCGCCGTGATCCAACTCGTAAAGCCGAATTGCCAGCGCCGTCGCGGCCAGGCGCCGCTCCGCCAGCGCCCTGAAGTGCAGCACCGCTATCCGCGTCAGCGATGGTTGCAGAATCGTGCTGAGCATACGGGCGAGCCGCTCGAGCGTGGAATCGAACACCGGCTCCGCGGGCAATTGCGCCCGACCCGCCGGCCAGTTCTCAGCCAACCCAGCGTTGGCCACCGCCGTCGCATCACGCGCCATGTGGAGAGCATCCATGGTCCAGAACGGCCGCAGCGCGAACTCCAGCGGCCGCGTCAACCCAACTGGTGTCGGCCCACCGACCGAGGCGCCAATGGCGCTCATGCCCATCGTGCCGTTGCACAGCGCTTGCACACTGTCCAGTTGCAGCATCCGCTCGCTGTACATCGCCCAGCGCCAGGCGTTCCGCAGGCCGTCCTCATCGAGTAATGCGGCTATGAGAGCCTCAACCCGGGCGCGTGGAGCCGCCTGGCCTCCTGCATCTGACACGTCGGCCATCACGAGACGCGGCGCAATGTACTCGATGGTGCGCACGCACTGAGTACTGATCGACACGGCGACCAAGTGGCTCAGAATCGTGAAACGCAATTCGTCCATCCAATCGACGCACAGCAGCACATCGTGCAGCGCCTCGACCGCCGCGGCATCGTTGCCCACTTCGTGCTCGTAGAGCGCCGCAGTTGAAAGCAGCTTCGCAATCTCCCGTTGCGGGCCCAGCATCGGAAGAAGAACATTGATGACCGGCGTGCTCAGGCGCAATCCCCAGTCAGCCTGCGGCCGGGAACGCGCCGCGCGCACGAGGTCGAGCGCCGGCTGGTTGGCAGCAACGATCGCCCGTGCCTGCTCCAGGTACGCCGCACACAGCGGTGGGCATGTCGCGATATCTGCGAAGTCGAGACACCCCTGCGGCGCACGGACCAAGGCCGCCTGGGCTTGGTTGAGCAACGCCACGGCGTTTTGTTCATCCGGCACGGGCGGGCGATCGAAATCCGCCAGCAAGACCGGCTGTCCCGCCGCGCGGTAAGCGGCAAGTTGAGCGTCCAACCGGCGCTGCGCCGTGCGGCCCGCCCACCAGCGCAATGCACCAACCAGCACAGCCACCAGCACGAACGCAACCACGAGCCGCTTCAACCACCAATACCGTGGCGGCAGCGGCACCGCGTTGTCACGAGCGCAATCGCCGGGCTGCATTCGATCCTCGAAAGGCATGCCGGCGATGTTACCGATGTTCGTGCACTTCGGCGACCACCTCCCGTCACGTCGGACGTGTGGTTGGACTGATCCACACCCGATCCGCTATACTCGGCCGCGGCCACAGACCGGGCTCCGAAAAGGACACGCGCGGAGCCGGAGTGGTCTTGTTTCGGTGCCGGGATGCGCAATCCGCCGGGCTATGTACCGGATTGCAGGCTTTCCGGGCCAGACAGGCCAGCCTCCCCTGGGTCTCGATAAGGACACTTGGAGGCCGCCGATCCTAAGAGCGCCGGACAAAACGAGTGTGCCACGGGCTAATAGCCCGTGCAGCACCGGCCAGGGGCCGTTGCCACAAGCAGTCGTGATAGGTGCTCTAACGCGCCACTCCGTGCCGAGGGCGCGTGGCAAAGTGTGGCCGACATTCACGGTTACGTTGCCAGGCGTGGATACTTGACGCGCGCCGCACGGCGCGAGCTCGTGGCTCCATAGGTTGGTGGTCCTGATGTTCCGAATCCTAGCTGCCAAGCAACTCGCTCCTGATGTGAAGTGGTTTCGCATCGAGGCCCCCCTGATCGCGAGACCCCGCCGGGCGGGGCAGTTTGTCATTCTCCGCCTGGACGAGACCGGTGAGCGCGTGCCGATGACGATCGCCGATGCCGACCCCCAGGCCGGCGCGATCGAACTGCTCGTCAAGGCCGTCGGCAAGACCACGATGGTCCTGTGCGCCAAGACGGCGGGCGACACGATCGCCGATATCGTGGGCCCCTTGGGGCGGCCAACGGACATCGAAAAAGTCGGCCACGCCGTCGTAGTGGGCGGGGGCGTGGGTACCGCCGTCGTCTACCCGCTGGCCCAGGCCTTACAGAAGGCGGGCAACTACGTCTCAGCGATCACCGGCGGCCTGACCGCCGAACGCGTGATGCTGGAGAAGGAGTTGTGGCATGTGGCCGACATCGTCTATCCCTGTACGGACGACGGCAGCCACGGTTTTCACGGCAACGTGGCCCACAAGCTGGCCGAGCTGATCCTCGACCGCGAGCGGCCGATCGGCGCCGTCTACACCGCCGGCCCCGTGCCGATGATGCGGGCCGTCGCCGATCTAACGCGGCCACACCGCATCAAGACCACGGTCTCGCTGAATCCACTCATGATCGACGGCACGGGTATGTGCGGCGGGTGCCGGGTCACGGTCGACGGTCAAATACGGTTCGCCTGCGTTGACGGCCCGGAATTCGACGGACACCTCGTGAACTTCGACGAGTTGGTCGACCGGCTCACCACCTACAAGAGCCAGGAGCGGATTTCCCGGGAGTACCTCGAGCACGAATGCCAGTTGGAGAAGACCAGTTGAACCAACGCTTCGCGGGATATTGCGGGACTTGCCAGCGAACTGCATGAAATGCCGTGAGCGAGGGCGACAGGCTATGGCGCTGACACCTAAAGAGCGGATGAAGATCCAACGGCAGAACATGCCGGAGCGCGAGGCCGACGAGCGCAACCAGGACTTCAACGAAGTGAACCTGGGCTTTACGGCGGAGCTTGCCCGGCTCGAAGCCCAGCGTTGCCTGCAATGCGAGGACGGACGCTGTATCGAGGGCTGCCCGGTACAGGTCAACATTCCGCAGTTTATCAAGCACGTGGCCGACGGTGAGCTGGAGCGCGCCGCCGAGGTGCTCCTGAATGACAACGCCCTGCCGGGCATCACCGGACGCGTCTGCCCCCAGGAGGAGCAGTGTGAGCATGTGTGCGTGCTCGGCAAGGGCCGTGGCCATCCCGTGGCCGTCGGACATTTGGAACGCTTCGTCGCTGATTGGGCCCGCGAGAACCTCAACGGCCCGCCCGCCACGCTGCCAGAACCGAGCGGCCAGAAGGTGGCCATCGTGGGCTCGGGACCGGCGGGTCTGACCGCCGCGGGGGAATTGGCCAAGCGGGGACACGCGGTCACCGTGTTCGAGGCCTTGCACGCCCCCGGCGGCGTGACCGTCTACGGCATCCCCGAGTTCCGCCTGCCACACGAAATCATCGACGCCGAGGTCAACCG
>JAHJAR010000212.1 GCA_018814045.1 Planctomycetota bacterium
GCCCGGACCGGGTCCACTTCCTCCAGGATCGCGCGGTGGGGCGAGGTACGCATGGTCGTCGAGCCAATCGTCCAATCCCTGCAGATGACCGTCGTCGAATCCCTCGTTCGCCCCAGTTTCATAGCCCGACCAGTACGCGTCGCGGATAGCTGTGTTTCCCGCTCTCCTCGTTGTGCGTGGTACATCCAGCATCAGCCCGTCTTATTCACGGCGCGGGACGATGATCGGGAGTGGAGGGAGCGCAGGGACGTGAAGCGGGCTTGAGGGGGGATTCTCGGAGCGGCCGGTGCACAGACCCCCCTGACCCCCACGCCGGCACGGGCGTCGGGGTGGCCGGGGGCCGGGTTGCCGGGGGTCAGGGGGCACGAGCGATGATGGGCTGCGGCGCGAGCGTGGCCAGGAAGCGGGCCAGGCGCTGCCAGTAGTAGGCGGCGAGGTCGTTGATGACCACGACGGCCCGGCGGGCGTGCAACAGCACGCGGGCCGGCGTCTTCAGCAGGTGCTCGCGGAAGCTGCGGATCGTCCAGCCGGAGCGGGTGGTGTGCTCCAAGCCCGCGCGCCCGACGTTGGCCAGGTTGAACGCCAACGCGTGTAACACGAGCAACGCTTCGTTGCAGGCGAACGCGTCCCGCGTTCCGTAACGTTTCTTGGGGGTCCGGCCGCGATAGTGGGCCTTGACGCGCGGGCTGGACGACAGGGCCGGATCGAAGGCGTCCTTGAACTCGCCCAGGTGACTCTCGAACGTGCCCCGCTGGCGGTAGTGTTCCAGCAGCGCCGCCGCGTCCTTCTGCGCGACCATCCAGCTTGTGACCAGGAAGAAGGATTCGAGGAACAGCTCGCCCGGCACCTCGCGCACCACGCCGACCACGCGCCGTGGCCGCGACCAGCTTTCGGCCTGATACGCGAACTCGTAGAGCCACAGCCGCGGTTCGGCCGGCGGGCGGCCCGGTGGGCGATACAAATACGGTTCGATCAGCCGATCCAGCACCGCATTGTTTCTGAGCCGGAAGACGTAGGGCTTGCGGCGGGCTTCCAGGCCCGCCAGCAATTCTTCCTCGGGGAAGCCAGCGTCGCCACGCACATCGCTGACCTGACACAGTTCGGCCTCGACGCGGGCGAGCAGGTCGAAGAGGAATGCGGTCGCTGCATGGGCGGTGTGGACGTGCCCTTCCCGCAGCGTCATGTCCAGCCAGTCGCCGGTGGGGGCGAACTGCGCCGCCAGCGGGTGGTAGCAGACCGTCTGGTAGTGACCGTTGTACGTCGCGCCCGGCTGGTGGCCGTGGACGACGACCACATACGAGTCGATGTCCAGCGTGCCGCTGCGCAGGCGGCGGGGATCGTCGCCGTTCCGTGCGGCTCGTTTGCGCCGGGCCTGGAGATGACGTTTGGCGCTTTCGAGCAAGCTCTGGCGGAGTACACGGCGGTTGCCTTCGCCGGCCAGCGTGGCCAGCAGGCGCGAGAGCGTGGGCTGACTGGCCAGGGCGTGCGGCTGACCGTCGGGGTGCTCGGCGTCCGGCTCGTCCAGCGGGGCCGTGCCACGCCGTTGCGAGATCGCCAGGCGGAACGCGGGGTCCAGGCCCAGGCGATCGGCATCGTCGCCGTCGCGGTGGCCCTGGGCGATCAGGTACAGCCGCGTGCGGAGCAACTCGACCTGCGGGTGCGTGATGAGGTCGGGGTTCCGCGGGTCCGTCAATTGCGTGGCCAGCCAGTCGGTCAGCCCCAGGCGGTGATCGATCTGCCGCAGGGCCAACACGCCGGCGTCCGCCGTAAGCCGCTCGGGGCGATCTTCGATGACAATCGAGCGGTTGAAATCGAGCGGGAAAAGCGTATCCTGCACTTCACCCATGGGGTGCACCTCCGTGTGCGATTCGTCTGCTTCAGAACACCGACGAAACTACACGCGGAGGCTGCTTTTTCAAGCGCTACCCAGCGAGGAGCGTGAATAAGACGGGATGAAATAGAGTACCGTGACGATCGGAAAGAACACCAGGAAGTGGATCGAGTTGAAGAGCATGGGTATAGCTGTGGTTACTAATTGTCGCGGCCGGTTCCTTGTCGCGCACCGCCCTCGCGCCACACTCCTCACAGAGCCACTCTGCGGAGCGGCCACAATGTGCCGGGCGTTTCATCGCCTCGCTGTGTGCACGCAATATACCAAAACAGAGGATGCCGAGA
>JAHJAR010000213.1 GCA_018814045.1 Planctomycetota bacterium
CAAGGCAAGGTCGTGCTGCTGCGCTACATGGTCGGCTCCGCCAGCACAGACAACCGCGAGAAGGGCTTCCTGGACGCGCTCGCCAAACACCCCGCAATCGAAGTCACCGTAGACAACCGCTACGCCGGCGCCACCGCCGGCGAAGCCAAGAACGAAGCGCTCAAGCTGCTCGATCAGATTCGGTCGGCCGACGGCATCTTCTGTCCCAACGAGTCATCCACGCTGGGCATGCTGCTGGCGCTGAAGCAGGAGGACCTGGCCGGGAAGATCCGCTTCGTCGGCTTCGACGCCTCGCCGCCGCTGGTCATGGCCCTCGCCGCGGGCAAGATCGACGCCTTGGTCGTGCAGAACCCACGCAAGATGGGCTACACCGCCGTCAAGACCCTGGTGCAGCATCTCGACGGCGAGCAGGTGGAGACTGTGATCGACACGGGCGTCGTCGTCGTCACCCGCGACAACATGAACGACCCCGGCGTGAAACCGTTGATTGAGTAAGCGGGCGACGCTCTTGCCTGCGGCGACCGGTTCGGCACCGTCCCTGGTGATCTTGCGGCCCCATGACTAGACGACGCCGCCCAGAGATGCCATGACCACCAACGCCTCCAACGCCACCACCCCCCTCCGCCTGCAAATGCGCGGCGTGTGCAAACGCTTCGGTGCCACGGTCGCATTGCGGGACGTCGATCTGGACGTCCGCACCGGTGAGGTTCACGCCCTCATCGGGGAAAACGGGGCCGGCAAGAGCACGCTGATGAAGATCCTGGCCGGGGCCCACCAACCCGACGCCGGCCAGATGTGGCTCGACGGCAGCGACTACACGCCCCGCGATCCGGCCGACGGCCGCCGCGCCGGCGTGTCCATGATCTACCAGGAACTCTCCCTGGCCCAGCACCTCTCCGTCATGGAGAACATCCTGCTCGGCATGGAGCCCACCATCGGTCCGTTCGTCCGTTGGAAAGCTGTCCGGGCCCGCGCCGCGGAAGCGATGCGCCAGGTCGGCCGCCCCGACATCCCGCTCGAGCTGCCCGTGGCACGCCTATCCGCCGCCGAGCAGCAACTGGTCGAGATCGCTCGTTCCGTCGCTGTTGGCTGCCGTGTGCTGGTGCTAGACGAGCCGACCAGCAGTCTCGCCCGCGACGATGCCCGCCAGCTCTTCCAGCTAGTGCGGCGTCTCAAGGCCGACGGCCACTCCGTGGTCTACATCTCGCACGTACTCGAAGAGGTCGCTGAGATCTCCGACCGCTTCACGGTGCTCCGCGATGGCGACTCGGTCGGGCATGGCATCACCGCGGAGGCCAGCGTCAACGAGATCATCGCTATGATGGTTGGCCGCCAGGTGGATGAGCTGTACCCCCGCTCCCCCCGCACGCCGGGGGAGGTGATGCTCGAACTGACGAACGTGGCCGGCCTCCGGCTGCTCCTCTCGGCCTCACTGACGCTGCGCCGGGGCGAAGTGCTCGGCATCGCCGGCCTCGTCGGCGCTGGTCGCACCGAGCTGCTGCGGGCCATCTTCGGCCTGGATCGGGTTGTCAGCGGTGAGATCAGGATCGGCGTCCACACCGGCCCCGCCACACCTCACCGCCGCTGGCTCCAGGGGGCCGGCCTGCTCACCGAGGACCGGGCCCGCGAGGGTCTGGCCTTGAACCTCAGCCTCGCCGACAACCTCACCATGGCACGGCTCACTGGTCTCGGTCCCTGCGGCCTGGTGACGCCCTCTGGCCAGGACCGCGCCGCGCGACCATGGATCCAACGCATACCCATCGTCTGTGCCTCGCCCCGGCAGCCGGTCGCGGCACTCTCCGGCGGAAACCAGCAGAAGGTCGCCCTGGCCCGTCTGCTGCACGCCGACGTCGACGTCCTGCTCCTGGATGAACCCACGCGCGGCATCGACGTCGGCTCCAAGACGCAGATTTACCGGCTGATTGACGAACTCGCCGTCGGCGATCCTGCCCAGAACCGCCCGCCGAAAGCCATCTTGATCATCAGCAGCTACCTCCCCGAACTGCTGGGCACGTGCGACCGCGTGGCGGTGATGCACTGCGGCCGCCTCGGCCCAGCCCGGCCAGTGGGTGAAACCGACGAACACCAGATCATGCGCGCAGCCACCGGCGCGGGAGACGCCGCATGAAGGCGTCCAATTCCCACCCTCGCCCTCCATCCCCGCGTCGCCTGACCGCGTCGACTTTGCTCAGCCGGCTCGGCCCGCTGATCGGCTTGATCTTTGTCTGGGTGCTCTTCGCCGCACTCAAAGGCCAAGTGTTCATCGAGTGGGAGAACCAACGTCTGATGCTCCTGCAAACGGCGGTGGTCGGCACGGCCGCCATCGGCGCCACGCTGATCATCATCTCGGGCGGCATCGATCTCTCGGTCGGCTCATCGATCGCCCTGGGGACTATGGTCGTCGCTCTGCTGCTCAAGGCCGGTGCGCCACCGTTGCTGGCGGCACTCGGCGGCATCGGCGGCGGGCTGCTCTGCGGGGCCGCGATTGGCACCATCGTAATCGGGCACGTCGGCCGGGTCGCCGCCCTGTTGCTCGGGAGCCTGACAGTCATCTGGAGCTGGGCCGCCCTCGGAGCAGCACTTGCAGTCGTAGCAGGTGCTGCAGTCGCCGTCGCCCTCGTGGTGCTCAACGAATTCACCGTCAAACGCGTCCCGTTAGCCCCGTTCATCGTCACACTCGGCATGTGGGGTGCTTTTCGCGGCGCCGCCAAGGGCATCGGCGACAATCAACCTATCTACCCCCAGGACGCCGCCTGGCTGACTGACCTGATGACCGTGGCACCCTCCGGCATCGGCGCACTCCTACCCCCCGGTGTGTGGCTCATGCTGATTCTGGCCGCCGTCATGGCCGGCGTCCTGCGCTACACGCGCTTCGGCCGGCACATCTTTGCCATCGGCTCAAACGAGCAGACCGCGCGACTGTGCGGAATCCACGTCGAACGGACCAAGCTGTTGATCTACACCATCGGCGTCGGCTGTGCCGGGCTGGCGGCTCTGCTTCAGTTCGGCTACCTCTCCATGGGCGACCCCACCACCGCCGAGGGCTATGAGCTCAAGGTCATCGCCGCCGTGGTCATTGGCGGGGCCAGCCTGGCCGGCGGAGAAGGCTCGATTCTCGGCACGCTGGTCGGTGCCCTGATCATGACCGTCGTCGACAACGGCTGCACCAAGATGGAGCTGGACAACTGGGTGCAGGAAATCGTGACCGGCGCGATCATCGTCGTCGCCGTGGCCCTGGATCGCCTGCGCCAGCGACGCGGTGTCTGATGCGAGTCCGGCTCGACCGCACCAGACCAGGCGTCGCCGCCGGGCTACTTCCCCGATCGGCCGCTATCCTTTCCCCGCGCTCCCGTGTCTAAGCGGCAGATCAGGTCTATACTGCCAACCGGTTGCGCGGAGTGCAGATTAGGAGACTACGGCATGCACCATCGGCTGTTTGCCGCCGCAGTACTGCTCGCCATCGTCGGCGTGGCCAGTGGCTGCGCGCGAAAGTTCACGCACGACCGTTTCTTGATGATCCAGGAAGCCGTCGACGACCGCCATGACGTCCGGCAAATCCTCGGGAGTGCGGAATTCGAGGCGACCGACGAGTGGTACTACGAGGACATCGAGCGCCACATCGCCGCCCGCGTCTTCTTTGACGCCGACGGGCGCGTTCGCGGCAAGGAGTGGATGGACGCCAAGACCGGCACCTGGGAAGGTCGCCACCCGGACACGGATCAACCGGCGCAGGGCGAGGTGCGCGAGACGCACACCAAGACAAGGCGTCACGACGACTGAGCCGCGCCGTGGCTCAGAGCTGGACGCGCTGCCCGGCCTCTGCCAGTTCCACCCGGGCGAAACCGGCCGCGCGCAGCTTGTCGGCCAGCACCGACCGTTGCTCCTGCTCACCGTGCACCAGGTACACGGCGCCGGTCTCCTGCTTCGCCGAATCGAGCAAACGCAGCAGTTCATTCTGATCGGCGTGGGCGCTGAAGCCGTGAATCTGCACCACGTCGGCAGAAACACGATATTCTTCGTGGAACAACGTCACCGTCTTGGCACCGTCAGCCAACCGCCGGCCCAGCGTGTGCGCGGCCTGGTAACCGGCAATAATGAGGGTGTTGCGTGAATCCTGGATATTGTTCTTGATGTGGTGGCGAATCCGCCCCGCCTCGCACATGCCGCTGGCCGAGATGATCGTGCACGGCTCTTTCCGACCGTGCAGGCGCTTACTCTCCTCGACGTCGCGGATGAACGTGCAGCAGGTGCGTCCAAGGAGCTCACCTGCTCGCCGCTGAATCTCGTGCGCGTCGGCGTCGTAGCACTCCGGGTGCGCTAGGAACACGCCCGTGGCGTTCACCGCCAGCGGACTGTCCACATAGACGGGATAGGCGGGGATATTCTTCGCGAGTACCTCCTCCTGGAAGTAGTACGCGATCGTCTGCGTTCGCCCGACCGAGAAGGCCGGGATAATCACTTTCCCCCCACGCTTGTACGTTCGCTTGACGACGCGGATCAGTTCGTCCTTGGCTGCTTCCGGCGGCTCGTTGACACGGTTGCCATAGGTGCTCTCACAAATCACCACGTCGCAGGCCGGAACCGGCTCCGGGTCACGGATAATCACCTTACCCGGGCGCCCCAGGTCGCCGGTGAAAAACAACGAGGGGGCATGCCCGTTGCGCTTGGCGAATTCCAGCCGCACACCAGCCGAGCCGAGTATGTGGCCGGCATCCTGGAACTTCGCCAACAGGCCCGGCACGACCTGAAACCAGCGGCCGTAAGAGACGCTTTGCATCATCCGAATCGCGCCGCCGGCATCCTTGTGGTCGTACAGCGGCTCGATCGGCGTCAGCCCCTTGCGCTTGTGACGCTTGTTCACGTAGAAGACGTCTTCCTCTTGTATATGGGCCGAGTCCGGTAACATGATGGCGCACAGGTCGCGCGTGGCCGGCGTGCAATAGATGACGCCCTCAAAGCCGTCGCGCACCAGCCGCGGCAAGCGTCCTGAGTGGTCGATGTGCGCATGCGACAAGACCACTGCGGCGATGTCCTTCGGGGAGACCGGCCACGCCCGGTTCTTCTCCTCGCTCTCGGACCGCCGGCCCTGGTATAGGCCACAGTCCAGGGCCACCCACTGACCGTCCATCTGGACCAGGTGCAGCGACCCAGTGACTTCCCCGGTCGCCCCGTGAAAAAGCAGCTCAGCCATCGCTATCTCCAGCAAATACGAGCATGCTATGAGCAAAATCGGAAATCGGCAAACCGACATGTGCGGCGGGGCGTGGGTGAATACATAAGCAGCAGCACCACTTCGCGGGCATGCGCGGCGAAGTCAGCGCTCGGCTGTGAATGTCTTGCGGCGCGCAAGCACAGGGCGGGTGCGCTGGCACCCGCCCTGTGCTTTCAGAACCTCATTCGTATTTGTGGCGTCTGCGTTCTCTCGGCTGGATTAGCGCCGCCGCAGAACACCCAGCAGACCAACGGCCAGCAGGCTCAGCGTCGTCGGCTCAGGCACCTCGTACCCGGCGATCCGCAGCGCGGTCGCAGCCGCGGGATAGATGTTGCCTGTGCTGGTCTGGCGCGAGAAGCTGTTGAGGCCAGACGTGCCCGGGAAGATCGCCGACCAGTGGTTGATGTCGCCCACGTCGCTCCAACGCATCCAGTACATGCCCGGCGTCAAGGCGACGTTGAAAGTCTCGTCCCGCCAGTTGGAGTTGAACGCGTCGGTGCCAAGGAAGTAATCCTCGAACGCGATCGGGTTGTTCTCATCCGGGTTACCGTTGTCGTCGGGCAGCAGCGTGCCGAGCATGCCCTTGCCGAGCGGATCCTGGACGTTCCAACCATCAACGCCGATCGTCTCGACGAACCAGCCTGGGCCCGTGACTTCGAAGGGCTGAAAGACGGCCCAACCACCGGCGATGTTTTGGCCGCTGACGGTTCGCCCGGATCCGGCCGCAACGGACCCGTTGTTAAGCAAGTAGTCGCTTTCAGTAGCGTAACCCGTACCACCAAGCTGCGTGGCATTCTCCATAGTGGTCATGCCACCGAGCAGCACTTCCGCGTTGGCCGCGGTACCGCAGATCAACACAATAATTGCGCAGGGAATCAACTTCCGGAGCATACCCTTTCTCCTACCTAGAGTTAACCATGACAAAAGTGCCGTGCGGGCGCAGTGCGCAACCCTTCCCCACGTCACATTTGACTCTAGGACCCCCAATTCGCCGAAGTCAAATAAAAGGTGCTGAGCGAAGTGCAGAATTCAACGGATATCGGTCCCCACCGCGTCCTCCCAAGGAATCCGAGCTGCGCTACCCGAATGACCGAGCCGCGACCGTTAGGAAACGGTTGCCTCAACATCGCCCCCCGGCGCGCACTTTCCCGCGTCAAAACCACCAGCGCGCACTGTCACGCTCAGCGCGCTCTTGCTCACGCCTTTGCTCAAGCTGACGTCTTATGTCGTGGTTCTACTCCGCTGCCTGCTTCGTAAGCTCGACCACGGCACCCGGCGCTATCCCCCAATCGTCCGGCCTCCCCTCGGCATCCCCGCCCAAGGCCGCTTGCTGTGGCCCAAGCGGTGCCCATACATGTGGCGAAGTCGCGCCGAAGACCGTCACGCTGGGCGTCCCCAGCAGCGCCGCCAGATGTGCGGGCCCGGTGTCGTTGGCGACCAATGCCCGCCCCGCCGCCAGAACACACGCCAGTGTATCCGCCGGCGGCGCTTGCACCAGCGGGAATTCACGGGCGATCGACTCGATGTCGGCCGCGGACCAGCGCTCGAGTTCGACCGGTCCGACCAGAAAACAGACCGCCCGCCCGCCGCGGCGCAGTTGCCGGCCCACGTCTAGAAAGCACGCCAGCGGCCAGCATTTCTCGCGCCCGCCACTCCCAGGGTGAATCAATACCGCCGGCCCCGCGCAGCCCGCTTCGGCCAGCAACCGCCGCCCGTGCGCCTCCAGTTTCGGTGACACACGCAGCCGGCGGCTGCCCCCCTTCTGATGGATGCACTTAGGAAACAGAATGCCCTGTCGCTCGACATCCCGCTGCCACTGCCGCGTAATGTGCGTCCGCAGACCAGGACGCGGACGCGGATCAAAGCTCAGCAGTTGCACCGGCTCCAGCCGATCAAGCTTGCGATGCGTCATCGACGTGGTGTCACCCAACGCGTTCAGCACGCGCCGGCCATGGATGCGTTGCAGCAGCGCCGGCGGTAGTGCCCCGCCCTGCTCGGCATACAGCCAGTGCGCCCCAAGCGTTTCCAGCGACTCAAACGTGATGGACGGCATACACTCCGACAGATCACCCGGACAAGCCCGCGCGAGCAGGTGCAACTGCCGTCCACGTTGCACTTCGTCCAACCCCAGCGCGAGTTGGACCGTCAGCACCAGGTCACCGAGCGCGCCCGCATGCAGAATAACCCACTTGCCTGCCACGCTCCGGATTATAGCGCCGCCAACCTCGCCCGGCGAAGAACGCGGACCTGAACCGAGCCGCGACTGTGAAGGAGCGGTTTCCGAAGCCCGCCGCTCATTCTGCCGGCCGCTCCAGTGATCTGCGTATCCAGCCCCCACCTAACACGATCTCCCCATCGTAGAACACCGCCGCCTGTCCCGGCGTGACAGCCGCCTGCGGCTCCTCGAACCAGGCCTCGACACTGCCGTTCGGTGTGCGCTGGATGTGACCGGCGGCCGGTGTGTGCGTGTAGCGTATCTTGATCGCCGCGGGCACCGAAGTCCCCATGGCCGGTTCGTTGCTCAGCCAGTTCACCCGCTCGGCCGCCAGCCCCTGGCACAGCAACGCCGCCTTGTCGCCGACCGTGACCGTATTCGCCTCGGCGTCCAGATGAATGACGTAGATCGGCCGTCCCGCCGCAATCCCGAGGCCGCGGCGTTGCCCGATCGTGAAGTTGACCACCCCCGCGTGTTCGCCGAGCACGCGTCCGGTCGCGTCGACGACGGCCCCCGGCTGTTGGCTCTCCGGGCAGCGCGCGCGAATCAGCCCCGTATGATCATTGTCCGGCACAAAGCAGATTTCCTGGCTGTCTGGCTTGTCGTGCACGCTGAGGCCGAGCCGCGCAGCCATCTCCCGCACTTCGCTCTTGTGTGCGATTTCGCCGACCGGAAAGAGACAGCGCGCCAGGTCGCCCCGCCGGATGCCGAACAGCACGTACGACTGGTCCTTGGCAATATTCACGGAGCGCGCCAGATATGCCCCATCTGGGCGGCGCAGCACGCGCGCGTAGTGGCCCGTCGCCACATATTCCGCATCTACCGTGTCCGCGTAGCGCAGCAGCTTGCCGAACTTCAGATCAATATTGCACACGATGCACGGGTTTGGCGTGCGTGCCCGGCGGTATTCATCCACGAAGTAGTCGATGATGCGCTCGAATTCGGGCTGGAAGTTGAGCACGTAAAACGGCATCCCCAGCCGAGCCGCGATCGCCCGCGCATCGCCCGCATCCGTCGGCGAGCAGCAGCCATGCTTGCCGCGGCGCTGTTCCACGCCTTCATCCGCCGCCTCGTACGATTCCGCCGAATCCGTCCGCTCCACACCGACGCACATGAACACGCCGATACACTCGTAGCCCTGCTCCTTGAGCAGGCCGGCCGAGACGGCGGAATCCACCCCTCCGGACATCGCCACTATCACCTTGCCGTTTCGCGACATGCCGTATTGTAGACTCGCCGAACAACAACCCGTCAAATCACGACGGTTGCGTGGCGGCCGTCGCGGTCGGTTGCGAAATGGGGGCGTGCCGCTCGTACGCAAACAGAAAATACGCCCCGTCCGGCGACCAGTGCCGAAAGACGCGCGCGGCACCGTAGCGCGCCGCCAGGCGTTCCGCTTCCTCGGGCTGCTCCGCCACCGGACACTGGCGGAAGTAGTAGCGCCTCATGTCCGGATGGTCGAGCAGGCGCGCTTCGATCGGAGTCCACGTGTCGAACTCGTCCGGATCGTATGAGCCATCCCGGCCGACCGGTGCGGTCAGCACGATCACCAGGTACTCCGGTGCCTGATCGTACACGTACGCCGCCTCGAACTGCTTGGCCAGGAACTTTCCCGGCGACTTGGCGATGTGGCGGTCGGTCAGGCCGGTTATGTCGAGAATGCGCAGCCCGGGACACTGATACCCCACGATGCCGATGTCCATCAACGCCACCGTCTGTCCCGGCTGTGCCCGCTGGTTAAGCCAATCTGCCAGCGCAACGTGCCCCTCGGCGTAGCCCCGGGCGCGGCCGACGCAATAGCGGTAGTAGTACACCCGCGACGGCTCCTGCCACCACAGCAACCCCAACACCAGCACTCCCCCGGCCACGGCGGCTGCCATGGCTTTGCGCTGGCCGGCCCGTCGCGCCAACAACCCCGCCGCACACAACGCCAGCCCCGCCCAAACCGGCATGAATGGAACCAGTTGCCGATAGGCGATCATCCAGTCCGGCCCGGCCGCAAACACCGCCGCCACGCCGCTCGCCAGGACCAGCGTGGCCGGGAGTGTGCTCCGCCACAATCCGCCGCGCGCCACCCATACCGGAACCAGCGCCAGGATCCAGACGATCCCCGCGTAGTGCAGCCGCGCGCAATCGAGCACGTAGCGCGCCGACGTGATCTCGCGTAGGCCGCCTAGCTTGGCAAAGTACGTGTTCGGCACAATCTCACCGTCGTAGGCGATCATGCGGAAGCACAAGTGCAGCGCCACGGTGCCCGCCACGATGCCGGCGTCGATGATCAAATGCCGCCTGGCGACTGGGGCGCGCCACTCAGCCGCCAGCAGACGCCCCAGCAAGGCCGCCGCGAAGACGAGCAGCCCCTCCGGCCGCGTCAGCGTCGCCAAGGCAAACGCCACGCCGGCCCCGCGCCAACGCTGCTCGTCCGCCGCCAGTTGCCCCAGCCACAGCCCCAGCACGATCCACCCGGCGAACAGCGTCGTTTCCAGCCCCGTGGTGCTGTTGAACGCGAACGCGCAGTTCGTGGCCACCAGCGCCGCACCCAACCAGGCCAACAGGTCGGCGTGCTCGGCCACCGGCTCGATCTTCCGCAGCCAGCGCGCGCCCAGCCCCCACGTCGCGACAATCGCCAGGCAGCCGCCCAGCACGCCGATCAGCTTCGCCACCGGCAGGACGACGTTCTCCCCGCCCGCCCGGATCACGGCGGCGATCAGCGGCACCAGCAGGAAATTGGTGTAACCCTCGACGTGCTCGCCGGGGTTGTAGTACGGCCCCTGCCCGAGCGCCAGATTGCGCGCATAGCGAAAGGTGATGAATGCGTCGTCGTTGACCTGCGGCAGGTAGTAGTAGGCGTATGCCAGGTACACGCCGAGCGCAACGACGCCGGTGGACACCGACAGCCAGCGATTCCGGGAAAGCACAGTCATCCGCCGGATTACAACGCCGGTCCGCGCTGTTCACAAGCCGCGGACGATCCCGGCGCAAATGCTGAACTCAATCATCATCTTCCGGATCATCCGGCTGCGCCAGCACTGCCCAGGCCGGGTAGGTTGCATCGTCACCCTTGACGGCGTGCCAGATGATGCGGTTCAGCGTGTCCTCATCCGCCTCGTCCACGTCGTCCAGCGGCAGCTCCAATGACGCCAGCGCCCACTTGCGCTGCGCTGGATCGCGGATCGACGACACCGACGGATTGAGCTGGTCCAGCGGGATGATGTTCGGCACGGCATCGTAGGGCGTCAGGTCGGGCTGATCCTGGAAACACGTGCTCATCGGCGTGGCCGACGCATCGAACTGGTTCAGCGGCGGCAACCCCAGCATCAGCTCCATCGTCTTGAACATGCTGGTCTGGTTGTAGTTGGTGCTGTCGACGTAGCCGCGCTTCGTATAGGGGCTGATGACCAGGGCCACCGTACGATGGCCATCGATGTGGTCGAAGCCGTTCTGCGGGTCATCCTGCACCACGAAGATGCACGTCTCCTTCCAGAACCGGCTGTGACTGAGTGCCGCGACGATGCGCCCCAACGCCAGGTCGTTGTCGGCCACGGCCGCCTGCGGCGTCGGTCGCCCCGGACGCGTTCCGGCGGTATGGTCGTTGGGCAGCAACATGATGCAGAAGTTGGGCAGCGTGCTGTCAGTTTCGAACTCCTTCAGCTCCTTGATGAACTCCCCCGCGCGGTACACGTCCGGAGCGTTGTAAGGGAAACCGATGAAAGTCGGGCAGATGTACGGTACGAGCGTCTTGATCTTGGCGGTGGCCCGGATGTCGATCAGGTCGCTCTGGTCGACAAAATCGCGATAACACTCGAGATACGACGGCATGTCCTGCTTGCGCGGGTCGCGCCACTTGATGCTGGCTTGCACAAACTCACCATAGACGCGCAGCGTCTTGCCATGCGCCAGCACGTTGTCCCAGATGAAGCCGCTGCTGGCGTAAGCGAGCGCATCGTCGCCGTCGTAGGGATAGCTGCGCGGCCAGCCGCCGTAGGCTTTCTCGAGATAGTCCGTGACGTACGCCTCGTCGGTCCACTGATGCCCATCGGCGCTGAGCGTGCCGCTACAGTAGAAGTTGTCGAACAGGACGAACTGCTCGGCGAGCTGGTGGTGATTGGGCGTCACCTCGCGCCCAAAGATGCACAGGCGCGGGTCGCTATTGCCTTGCGGCAGGTCGCCGAAGACCTGGTCGTACGTGCGGTTCTCCTTGATGATGTAAACCACGTGCTTGAAGACCGACGGCTCGCCGTGCCGCTGCGGTACCGGCCGCGGCGGTTGGTCGGCCCGCGCGGGCGCCAGGGCGCTGATGGCACCGGTCAGCCGGTTGTTCTCGTGCACCGCCTTCGTATGCGCCGCGAGCTGCTGCTCATCCGGAATAGGGATCATGGAGACGGTGCCGCGATAGTCGTGCGAGTTGTAGCCGAAGACCACTTCGCCTTCGACTTCGCGCTTGCCCTGCCAGCCGGTATGGCGCGAGCCGATGCCCTTGATGTTCGCGACGTAGAGCATGCGGCGTTGCTCGTCGAGCACGATGCCGGCCGGATACCAGCCCGTGGGAATCAGGCCCACCAGCCGGCTTTCCAACGGAGCGTCGGCATCCCTCATCGACGAGACCATGGGGAACTGGGCGCGATTGGCCAGGCGTATCACGGCGATGGCGTTGTTGGTGCCGTTTGATACGTACAGCCACCGCCCATCCGGGCTAGCGGTCAAGGCGTTCGGCGCGCTGCCAAATAGCAGCTTCTCGCTCGGACGCGTCGAGATCGCCGCCACGTTCGCCCGGCCCCAGCCGTCGAGCACGGACACATTGTCGCTGTTGGCGTTGGCCACGTAGACCATCCCGTGCCCGTTTGTGGCCATCCCGGAGGCGTGCAGCCCCGCCACGATTTCCTGGCTCACCGTGCCGGCATGTAAATCAACCACAGACACCGAGCCCTCGCTCGCAATATCACGGGTATCTACCTTCACCGGCGAGCCCCGGCCGGCGGGCCCCGTGCGGTCCCCATCCTGCGGCATCCGCCCAGCCCAGCAACTCACATAGGCTCGGTATACGTCGGAATCGGGCTGCCCTACCAAAACAACGTCGTACGGCGCGTTGCCGACCGGGATCTCGCGGACCAGTCTGCCTTGCTCCAGATCGACTTCACCCAGCGTGTTGTTGAGGTTCAGCGCGACGAAGAGACGCCGGCCGTCGGCCGAGATTGCCAACCCCGCCGGCAGGGCGTTCTTACCTTGGTGTGCTTTGAGTGGGATCGGCTCGCCGGGCGTGAGCCGCCCGTCGGCGGCAACATCGAAGACCTCGATCGCGCCGCGAATACAGGAGGCATGCAGCCGCTTGCCATCGGGCGCATAGAGTATGCCGGTGTAGCTCCCGCCGGCGCGCGGTGTCCGGTAGCCAACTTCCTGCACGACTTCCCGCCGCTCCACATCGATTAGCACGACGTTGTAGCGGTTCAGAACAGCCAGGAAGCGCCCATCCGGGCTGAGCGCGAGGTCAGTCGGCCGCCCCGCGAAGTCGATCTGCACTCCCGCCGGCGCGAGCACCTGGTTCGTCGGTACGACGACGCGCCCGTCGGCGAGCTGGCCGACCTGGGACCGGTCATATTCGTCAACATCTGGGGATTGCGCCCAGCCGGCGTTAGCTTGCCCAACGCTTACGACCCAGATGCTGCCCAGCACCACAACGGTCTGCAATAAGACCCGCATCACGTGCTCCTCGAAACAGCGCGCCGCCCGCCACCCTTGGCACTTGATGCGCAGCGCAGCTACTGTTTGATTGTTCACTCATTGACCGCGTAGACCGTCTCGCCTCCGATGACCGTACGCAGCACGCGCGTTTGGATGATCTCCCGCGGTGCACAGGTCATGACATCCCGGTCGATGACGACGAAGTCGGCCAGCTTGCCCACTTGCAGCGACCCCTTGAGGTCTTCCTCAAACGCGGCGTAGGCGGCGTCCAGTGTGAAGCTGCGCAACGCCTCGGTCCGCGTCATGCGTTCGCCCGGCAGCCAGCCGCCGGCCGGACTGCCATTGTGATCCTGGCGCGTGATCGCGGCATACAGCCCGTAGAACGGGTTGTGCGACTCGACCGGGAAGTCGCTGCCGCCAGGAATCGGCACGCCCGTGCGGCGCAGCTTGGCCCAGGCATAGGCACCGGCGATGCGCCGCGGCCCGACGCGGGCCTCGGCCCAGCGCATGTCGCTGGTCGCGTGCGTCGGCTGCATCGAGGGAATCACGCCAAGCTTGGCAAAGCGCGGAATGTCGTCGAGTGCGAGAATCTGGGCGTGCTCGATGCGGTAGCGGTGATTCTCCGTCGGACGCCGGCTCAGGGCCACGGCGTAGGCGTTCAGCGTCTCGTGGTTGCCGCGGTCGCCGATCGCGTGCGTGCAGACCTGGTAGCCCTGCCGCAAACCGTCCTCGGCTACCTGGCGAATAAACTCGGGCTTCATCACCACCAGGCCGGTGTACGGCTTGCCAGTGCTGTCACTCGGTCGATCGCTGTAGGGTTCGGAAAGCCACGCCCCCCGCGAGCCGAGCGCTCCATCGGCGAAGAGCTTCGCGCTGCGTACCGTCAGCCGCGCGCCGATCGACAACCCATGCTCCCGGAAGTACGCGTGCGCATAACGGCCGCCAACCATCGCGTATACCCGCAGCTTGAGCCGCCCCGACTCGGCCAGTTCCCGATACACCGCAACCTCGGCCGGCGAGATGCCCGCGTCGTGCACACCTGTCAGTCCCACGGCCAGGCACATCTCCTGCGCCTTCAGCAGCAGCGCGGCTGTGTCCGCCATCGTCGAATCGATGTGACCGGCGATCAAGTCCTCGGCGTTGTCGATGAAAACCCCGGTCAACGCCCCGCTTTCGTCCTTGATGATCTCGCCCCCGGCGGGTGAAGGCGTCTCAGCAGTTAGGCCGGCCAGCCTCATCGCCGCCGCGTTCGCCAACCCGGCGTGCCCGTCGACGCGCGTCACCCAGACCGGGTTGTCCGGGCTCACGGCACTCAGCTTGTGGTGTGTCGGCAACTGCCGATCGGGCCAGCTCTCGTGATCCCAGCGTCCCCCCAGAATCCACTCACCCTTCTGCGCCTGCTGCACGCGCTCGGCAACCGTGGCAACGACGTCGTCAAACGAGGTCGTCTGGCTCAGGTCGATGTGACCCAGTCCAAAGCTGCCCAGACTCTCCACGTGGCAATGGGCGTCGATCAGACCCGGCAACACCGTGCGGCCGTTCAGATCGACGACCTTCGTGCCCGGCTGCGCCAGCCGCCGCGCGTCGGCGTCTGATCCGACGGCCACGATTCGATCGCCGGCCACGCCCAGAGCTTCCGCCCGCGGCCGCGCCGCGTCCAGCGTGTAAACGTTGCCATTCACGTAGACAGTATCCGCCGGCGGCGTCTGCGCGCTCGATGCCGCTGCCATCACCGCACCCAGTACGAGCAGCGCCGACCGCACGACCCCGGCGACGACGCTGCTGCCAACGATGCTGCTCATTCGTTTTCTCCTCTTCGCGAACTGGCGGCTCGAAGAGAATCAGACATCACGTGTAATACAACCTGCGACAGAAGGTGATCTCGGTTCCCACGTCGCTGTACAGGCCTGTGAACAGTGCCGCCCCACCAAACAACACGAAAAACAGCAGCAACAGCAGCCAGCGAAACTTGCGCACGACGGCCTTGAGGTAGGTCCACTCACAGCACCAGCGCCGCTGACTCAGCTCGTGAAACCCAGACCCGTGGCTTGACGTTGCCGACTCCCGCACGCGCACCCTCATTCGGCCCGAAGCGTTTCCTCCTCGGCCAAAGCCGTGAAGCTCCCGCCTGGAATTCGCCGCGCTATCCGCCAACCGTCCCCCCCGGCGGATGAGGATTGTAAGACGGCCCTGCCGGCGTGACCACCAGGCTCGCCAGCCGGCATGGCGTCGCACAGTCCTGTCATGGCGCCGGGTACCCCGCCGCGCTGGCGTCGATTCTCTGGTTGACCCGTCGCGATTTCGGACCATAGCATCATTGAACCCCGCCGGAGCGTGTTTCTCAGGGGATCTTGGCTAGCGCGGGGCACGTCTTTGCTTAATGGCGTTCGGACAGTCACCCGTTTCTCCGCCAGGTGCCATGCCGACGGCCGTTTGCGTCGGCATGCACACGCCCACGCGAAGAGCCGTGGGCATGCCACCCGCCAACCGATTGCAGGCATCGTAGACGAACTTGTATACGCCGTCGTCGGTCAGGCTGCCGTTGTTGTCGAAGCTGAGGCTCATGACGTTCGAGTTGAAGTCGTCCTGGATTTGGATCTCGTCGCCGGCGTCGAGGATGTCGGCGTCGGCGTTGTTGTCATAGCCGACCTTTACGTCGTCGAACTGCTGCGTGCTCTGGTTGCCCGCATAGCGGAACAAGCCCACGCAACCCGCTGACCAGTCGTCATCTACGGCGGCGCTCGTGATCAGCGTCGTCTCATCACTATAATCGCCATCGTCGTCGGTATCCACCCAAAAGCGCAAGCGCTGCGACCCGCCGGACTGTCAGGGTCCAGACATCCTGACCTGCCCATCGTCGTTTTTGACCACTCGAAACCCGCGACGATAGCTCGCGGCACTCGAGAAACACAGAGACTTTGGGCCTTGAAGACGGATGGCCGGGGCGTTGGACGGAGAAGAAGCGTCACTTACTATGAGCGTGTTCCAGCGCTAGATTTACAAAAAGAGCCTGAAAATACAGGCGTAATCCGTTGCATGTCAGGATGGCTGGACCGTACAGCGTTGCCAACCTGCCCGGATAGTACTCCGGGTGCGTTAAGAAGCCGTTAAGGCTGGGTTAGGTTTACTGCGGGGGGACTCTCAGGACTCCGTCGGGCCGGGACCGCGCGCGGGCTCGGGGCCGTCAGTAGGTTGTGGGATCCGCACGGTGGCGCACGTTCCCTGGCCGGAAACGCTCTTGAGCGCGGCCGCCTGAAGTGTCACGCACCCACGCAGACCTTGCCGTCCTCGAAGCCCTTGACGGGGTCGCCCTTGCGCCACGTCTCGACCGCCAGCGGGGGGGCCTTGTCGCCGACCTTCAGCTTGGCGGCTGGTTCTGCGTCGTCCTGGGCCAGGGCCGGTACCAAGCCCCACGGCAACACCGCCAGCAATGCGCTCAGTCCCAACGTGTCTCGCGCGATGCTATTCGACATCATGGTCTTGCTCCCTGGTGAGGACATCCCTCGTTCGAGTTCCAAACGGCCGCGCCCGAGCGCATGGCCCGCTGGCCCGCGCAAGCAGAAGCGGTCTGGACGCCGCCGGCAAGTGGGTTTGACAGGCTTGTCGCCCAGAGCAGTTTCGGAGTTGTGGTGGGCCTGCTTCTGCGGGTACTAGGCACGCGACAGTTTGTTGATGAAACGCTTTACGCTGCGGTATATACGCAGCGCTGCGGGCTCGGAGTCGGCTGGTAGCAGGACCATCCCCCGCAAGCCAGGACGCAATTCCAACTCCGGTTCGTCGAGCAGCGTGATCGTCAGGTGGAAGTATGGCTGGGTAGCCTCGGCGGTCCCTGGCTTCACGACGACGTCGCCACCGGCCAGATGCGTGAGTTGCACCAGGTCCATCCGGCGCGAGCCGGCCGGACTGATTCGCGAGATCATGCCGACCAGCGTTGCGTCGGCGTTGCCCGCCGTGCGGAACTCGGCCCGGTCGCCGAGAGTGGGGTCCGCGGCCGCGAACTGCTCAGCGGTCAGCACGGTGCGCACCTGCCAATCGCCGGATATGAGCGCCACGACGGCCTCGCCGGCTTTCACGTAACGGCCGCTGTCGCTGTTACGGAGTCCGTCGGCGACGCGGCCGGCGAAGGGGGTGGTTATGCGCAGGCGATCGCGCTCCTCCAGAGCGTGCGTCAGAGCTGCCTCGTGGAAACGAATGTGTTCGGCTTCCTGTTGTGCCTGTGCCGGCGAGGTGGCCTGGAAGGCCCGGCGGCGGATTTCGGACGCTTCAAGGGCGGATTGGGCCCGGGCGATCTCCTCTGCCAGGGCCATGTTATCCAACTCGAGCAGCAGGTCGCCGGGGTGCACGTCTTGGCCGCGTTCGACCGCGACCCAGCGCACGAAGCCCGGCCCGGCAGCGTGCACGACTACCTCGTCAGCCGCCACGACGGAACCGGCAGCCCGGACGCGCGCCGGTAGCGGCACGATCGCCGCCAGCGTCGGCAGCACGATCAGCAGCAGCGCGCTGATGGTTACGGCCCGGAAGCGGACTGGGGCTGTTTCCTGGGCGTACCACAGGTAGGTCACGAGCCGGCGGACGATCCCGATCACCATGGCCCCCAGGAAGAACCCGGCCAGGGCGAGCCCGACGAGCGAGAACTTCAGGGCCAGGACTGTGGCGATAGCCAGGAGCACGAGTGTGCGGTACGCCGTGGCCGAGAGTCCGAACATCAACAGAGTCAGACCCAGTCGTCGGCTGGCGGGCACCTCGGAGCGGGGCACGCCCAGAAACAGCCGCTTGACGAAGCCCAGAACGTATTGCGTGGACCGCTGGCGCAGGTTGGGGACCTCGAGCAGATCGCCGGCGACGTAGTAGCCGTCGTAGCGCATCAGCGGATTGATGTTGAACAGCAATGTAACGACAGAAGCCAGGAACATCACGTTGTAAGCGATCGCGTTCAACAGGGACGGCCCAGTAGCGGCCCAGACAAAGACTGCCACCGCGGCGATCACGGACTCGACGTATACCCCGGCCAGGGAGACGTGGAGCCGATGCCATTTCTGCTGAAAGCCCCAGGCCGCGGTCGCGTCCACATAGGCGCAAGGTGTGAATGCGATCAGGTAGATACCCATCTCAGGTACATGCCCGCCGTAGTGCTTGCATGCGAAGGCGTGCCCGAATTCGTGACAGACCTTGAGCGCGATCAGGGTGAACCACATGAGCACCAGATTGCGCGTGGCCAGCAGGCCGTGGACCGGTTGGGTGATTTCCGTCCAGCGTGTGGCCGCGACAACGCCGGCGGCGCCGATCAACAATAGCCACACGACGAAGAACGCGCGGCTGTAGATCCAGCGTACCGCGGGCAGCGTGCGGTCGAGGAAGGCGTCGGGGTTGATCAACGGTATTTGCAGGAATAGGAAACCCAGCAACTTCTGCTTGCGCCGGGCATGCCGGCGGGCGCGGTAGCGCTTGTAGAGCAGGCTTCCGTCCGATACCGGCAGGTTGAGGAATCCCAGTCGGTGGAGCGTGAAGACAAAGTGGTAGAAGGACTCCTCGCCGTCGGCGTCGAGAAATCCCTGCTCGACCAGCGCCGTGAAGGTCTCGCCCAGCGTACGGTCAGGTTCGATGCTGACCAGGACCTGGTAGTCCTCGGGTTCCAGGCGATGGCTCTGGAACGTGATCGGATCGCGGATGATATAGCAGGGCTCGCCCCGGAAGACGTGCCGGCTGACGTCGAGGTCCTGGCGGACGCCAACGCGCGCCGCCCGGAGGCGCTCGGCCAGTGTCGTCTGAGTGTTGGGTTGATTGCCGCTCATAGCCAGAAGTTCACGCGCAGGTAGTCCAGGGCCCGATGCAACGCTATCCACCACACGCGGCGCCGGCCGATCTGGATCTCGGCGACCCCCTCCATGCCGGGGCGCAGCCAGTCTCCGATTGAATCGAAAGCGGCCTCCACGACGTACACGTTGCGCGCGTCACGGACCTCGGCGCTGGGCCACATCCGCGTCAGCGCGAACGTCTGCGTGGCCTCGGGGCGAGCGTGTCCGGCGAAGCGGCCCCGCTGACCGGCGCGGACGTCGGCGGCGGTGGCTTCCGGTACCGTCAGCTCCAGCGCCCAGCCTTCGTAGGGGGTCACATCGAACAGGGGCGTGCCCTGGGCCAGAACGCTGCCGACCTGCTTCCGCAGATCGCCGGCGATTACCACGCCATCGAAAGGCGCCCGACAGATCGCCTGTTCGGAGCGACGGTTGATCAGGTCGAGTTGCACGCGCGTGTAGCGCTGGTTGGCCTGTACCAGCCGGGCTTCGACCGGGTTATCGGCGGCCTGGGCGCGCATGTATTCCTGATCGAGCACGGCGAGTTGGGCCATCAGCCGGGCACGCTCGAGCTCGAGCTCACGCTGGTCGAAGCGGCACAACACATCACCCTTACGCACCGGGTCGCCGACCATTACTTCGGCGGTGGCCAGGATGCCGTCAAAGGGAACGGCGATGTGCCGCTGCTGCGCCGGGACGATCCGGGCACTGGCCGTGACGGTGTAGTCGAGTGTTCCCCAGCAGAACCAGGTTGCGGCCGCGACGACGGCTACTGTGCTGATCTTCACTCCCAGTCGCCCAGGTCCCAGTAGCGCCCGCAGGGCGGAACCGAGCGAGTCGTGCGCATGACGCAGCAGACCGCGCTTGGCCTGCCGGACCAGGAACATCGCGGGCAGAAATGGTTCGATCAGCTTGCCGATTTCCGCGAGTTGGGCGCGGTGGAAGGGTGCGTCAGCGCGCCGCCGCAGGCCCAGGATAGCCTCACACCTGTCATCGACCTGCAGCGGTATGGAGACGACCGAGGCCCCGCCGGCGGATTCCTGCCAGGCCTGATGCAGGCGGTGTCCCGTGCTGAGCCGCTCGCCGGCCCAGCCGCTGTCCTGCTGGCAGACGATGGGCTCGCCGAAGTCCAGGCACTCCTCCATCGCGGCCCGCAAACGGGTGACGCCCGGACTGCGGCGGTTGACGTCGTCGAGTCCGGAGATGGAGAGGATACGCACATGGCGGCCGGAAACGAGGCCGAGCGCCACCTGTTCGCAGCCCAGCCTCGTGCGCAGGTTGTTTGTCAGGGCGAAGGCCAGCTCTTCGGGGGACGAGACCGCCGCGGCCTTCGCGAGCGCCTGTCCGCCAGCGTCCAGCGGCGCTGTCGGGCGCTCGTTGGGGGCGTTTCGGCCGGTGGGCAGGGCACTGGCCATCACGGAGGCCAGTGCCTGTAGCGTGGCCAGTTGAGTGCGGGCGGTGGTCGCATCGCCGCGGACGATCAGCGCCACGGCCCCGCTGATGCTGGCGGAGTCGTTGCTGAGCGGGGTAGAAAGCAAGGCGATCTTCAGATCGGCGCGTTTGCCGCTGAGGAGCCGGGCGCGCGGCTGCTGATCACCGAGCGAACTGGTGAGAAACTCCTGCACGGCGGGGGCCCAGAACTTCGGGTCGGTCGGGCCGTTGTGCGTTTCTTCCTGAATCGTCTCGGAACCGCACCGGGCATAAAGCGCCGCGTAGGGACACCCGAAGTAGCGGCCCACGTAGGCCAGCGCCTGGGCCAGGAATCCATGCCGCGACGAAGCACGACGGGCCAGGTTCAGAATCTCGGCGTAGGGGTTGGCGGCAGTGGCGGGGGGCGCGGTGTCCTCCCCAGTTCTGCTGCTCGGGCTGTCTCGGTCGGGCGTCATCGGACTCCTTGCCGGTCTGCAACCGCTACGACAGTGTCTGCTGGCTGGTGGCCTGCGCGTTGCGCGGCAGCGCTATCGGCGAGAAGAACGCGAAGCCCGCTTTGTAGGCGTCCTCCCGCAGCAGCAGGCAGCGAACGCAGCGCGCCAAGGTCAGTGGCAATTCGAGTTGGGCCTTGTCGAACTCCAGGCGGTACACGTCACCCACCCGCACCGGCAGCGGAAAGAGGATGCGGCAACCGCCCTCGGACAGGTCGCCCGTGGTGCCCTGCATCTTGAACTTCAGTGCGTCGCTGGCGTTGCCCGGCTGCAGCGTGACGAACGCTTTGACCGCCAGCCGAAAATGCGCCCGCTGTCGGCGGATCTCATCCGGCGTGTTCTGCTCCAATTCTTGGAGCATGTCGAATGCCAGATCCGTGTCCAGCAGTCGTCCCGCATCGTCGGCATCGCCGAAAATATCCATGACTCTCTCGCAACCTCCGGGATGGTTCAGGGCATCGGCTCGTATTTGGCGGTTTGTGCGGTCTGGAGCGCGTCCGCCTGCCCGAAACGCGTGGCACGGGCCACCGCAGCCTCCTCCAACACTATCGCGACCCGCGCACCTGCGATCCAGCCGTTGTCCGGGTTGGGAACGCTGATCTTGACCTTGCACGTCTGGCTGGCTGGGTCGGCGACCCGATTGATGAGCGATACTTCGCCCACGCGCGTCGTACCGGGCGCAGCGCGCGGTTGCACGGCTACCTGTTGTCCGGGCCGCAACTGCGCCGCCAGATCGAGCGCGCAGTCGACCGTCACGAGCAATGGATCCAACTGCACCAGGGTCAGGATGCCCTCGCGCTCTTCGACGGTTTCCCCGACTTCCTTGAGGCGCTCGGCGACGTAGCCGGGAAAGGGCGCGCGGACGCGCAGCTCGTCCAGGAGCGCTTGTTGCAGTGCGTGCTCGCGCTGCGCCTGCTCGTGGCGGAACTGCGCCTGAGCCAGCGCCACGCGGGCGGTGTCCACTGCGGTCTGCGCGTCACTGAGTTCCTTCGTCGTCGCGTATGCGTCGACGCCTATCTTCCTGAGCCGTTCCAGCTCATTCTGCGCCTGCCTCAGCCGCACTTGGGCCAAGTCGATCTCCAGGTTCGACTCGGCCAGCGCCTTGGAAATCGCGACGCGTCGTTGCTGCACCTGGTCGTCCAATAACACGGCCACAGCACCACTCTGGGCCAGTGTGCCTTCGGCCAGCGGTATGGCCTGAATACGACCAGTGCGCACCGCAGCCAGGGTGACGGTGCGAAACGGGGCGGTGAACCCCGTCAGGGTGTCTGCGGCATCCGCCGACAAGCCGCCGCGCGCGGGGCTCTCCTGGGCGACGGCCGCCACCCAGGTGCTGGCTGCGGTCGCCAGAGCTAGCAGGACTGTCGCCCGCCGACCGTGCGGTCGCCGGATTGGGCCTGATTCGCTGTTGTGGTCGCTCATAGCTGTCTGCGCCTCCTGATCCCAGCCTCGCGTGGCCAGCCGTCGCCCTGTGCTTGGGCAGGGCCGTGCTCACTACCAGGGCACTCAAGCTAGGGACGTCGTTCTCGTTCGCTCTGGCGAGCCGCCGCGCTTGCACTTTCGTCGGCGCGCTGGCTGGTGCCTGCCCTGCCGCGCAACAGGCCCCATAACGCAGCCCAGAGGCCGCCGTCTTCCTTGTCTTCGGCAGTTTGCGTGTCGTTCTCCGGCGATCGGTCTTCGTGCTTGAGCGCATCCAGGTTTCCGACCTGTGCTTGCTCATGCGCCGCCTCGTCCCGCCGTCCCGTGCTGCCTTGCTCCGCGGCGAATACCTGGGCGAAGCTCTGTTGCTCGAGTTCCGGCGGGAGCATCAGCGGCTCAACAGCGGCGTCGTGCGACTCCAGCGTGAAGTCCCTACCCTCGGGGATGAAGCGCGTCTGATCGAAGCCAGGTACCGCGCCAGCGCCGGACGACTCGATCGTCGTGCTGGGAGCGGTAGTCGGCGGCGGGGTGCTCTGGGCGGCCAATTCCACCGCCCCGTTCATGCTCGCCATGGGGTCCAGGACTTCCAGCCTCTCTGACCCGTCCCAGGTGGCACGCTTGCCACCGCGGCCTTCGCTGCCAGCGTGGTCGCCCGCTTGGGACGTCGCGTCGCGGTCGGCCGGCAGCGCGGGCTCTGCCGGTTCGGCGGCGACCGGCTCGCTCGGAGATCCGGTGTTCACCGGTGACGGAACTCTCACGGAGGGCTCGTTCGCTGGCGGCTCGGCCGGCGTCGATTCATCCGCAGGACCGGCGTCTACCGCTGGCGGGTCGTCCACGGATGGTACGTCCGTTGGCGGCTCGGCGGGCGTCGATTCATCCACAGGACCAGTGTCCACCGCTGGCGGGTCGTTCACCGATGGTACGTCCGCTGGCGGCTCGGCCGGCGTCGATTCATCCGCAGGACCGGCGTCTACCGGCTTGGGCTGCTCGTCAGCGGGTTGCTCAGCGGGCACCGGGTCGTCGCCGGCTTCGCGATCAAGTGGTTCCAGTTCATCCGCCGGCGTCGTGTCGCCAACGAGCACGGTCACCGTATCAGCACTGGTATTCGTGCCATCGGAGACGCGCAGCTCAAACGTGACTTCCGATCCTCCCTGCGTATCGGGTGCCGTGAAGGTCGGGTTAGCGGCGTTGGCGTCGCTCAAAGTGACGCTCGGGCCGGAGGTCTGCGTCCATTCGTAGGTGAGCCCCTGCCCTTCCGGGTCGGTGCCGGAGCCGGAAAGCGTGACGGTGTCACCTTCCGTGACCACCTGATCGATGCCAGCCTCGGCAGTCGGCGCATCGTTGTCGGCGTTGACGGTCACCGCCAGCGTATCGAGGCTGGTGTTGGTACCATCGGAGACGCGCAGTTCGAAGGTCACGTCGGTGTTGGCCAGCCCTTCGGGTGCCGTGAAGGTCGGGTTAGCGGCGTTGGCGTCGGATAGCGTGACGTTCGGGCCAGAGGTCTGCGTCCATTCGTAGGTGAGTCCCTGCCCTTCCGGGTCGGTGCCGGAGCCGGAAAGCGTGACGGTGTCACCTTCCGTGACCACCTGATCGATGCCAGCCTCGGCGGTCGGCGCATCGTTGTCGGCGTTGATCGTGATGGTGACCGTATCCGTGGTTGAGTCGCCGTCTTCGAGCACGCGCAGCTCAAACGTAACGTCGGTATTGCTCACCAGGTTCGGCGCGGTGAAGGTTGGCGTGGCCGAGCCGGGGTCACTAAGCGTGACGCTGGGACCGGATACCTGGACCCACTGATGCGTGAAGCTGTCGCCGTGCGGGTCGTAACTGGACGTGCCATCCAGCGTGACCACCGCATCCTCCGCGACAGTCTGGTCGACGCCGGCTTTGGCGATGGGCGGCAGGTCGTTCAGGTCGAGCACCACGTCGCCAAAGCGCGCCGTCTGGACATTGGAGTAGTCGATCGTGAACGACTCGCCCTCACCCAATTCCACGGTGATCTGTCCGTTGACTGCGTCGAAGGTGGCGTCAGCCATGGTGAAGTTGGTGAGATCGAGCGTGTTGCTGCCGTCCCCGCCGTCGACGGTGTAGGTGGCTCCGTCGGTCGGGCTGCCGAATGCAAACGTGTCGTCGTGCTGTGAGCCGCTTACCTCCTCGATGTTGACCAGCGTGTCCGTCCCGGCGCCGCCAGTGTCCTGCGGACCGGTTTCCGTGAGGTCGACGGTGATGCCGGAGGTGGCGTGGCTGTAGTCGGCGACGTCGTGGCCCACGCCTCCATCGAGCGTGTCATCTCCGGTTCCGCCGACGAGCGTGTCGTCACCGGCGCCGCCCGAGAGGCTGTCGTTCCCGGTCCCGCCGTTAAGTTGGTCACTGCCTTCGCCACCGGCGAGTTGGTCGCTGCCTTCGCCACCGGAGAGCGTGTCATTGCCGGTGCCACCATCGATGATGTCGTCACCGCTGCCGCCGATCAGGTCGTCAATTCCGGCTCCGCCCGCGATGGTGTCACTGCCGGCGCCACCCTCGATCACATTATTGCCGTCGTTGCCGGTGAGGGTGTCGTCGTAGCTGCTGCCAGTTAGGTTTTCGATGTTGCTGAGCGTGTCGTGGCCCTCGCCGTCCGCCACCCCGGTTTGCAGGTTGGCGTCCACGGCGGCAGCGGCGTCTGAATAGTCGGCGGTATCGGTGCCCGTGCCACCGTCGAGGATGTCATCACCCGCACCACCGGCCAGGCGGTCATCGCCGCTGCCGGCGTCCATGACGTCGTTGCCGGCGCCGCCAATGAGCTGGTCATTTCCTTCGCCGCCGGAGAGCGTGTCGTCACCGCTGCCGGCGTCCATGACATCGTTGCCGGCGCCGCCAAGGAGTTGGTCGTTTCCTTCGCCGCCGGAGAGCGTGTCGTCACCGCTGCCGGCGTCCATGACATCGTTGCCGACGCCGCCGATGAGCGAATCGTTGCCGCCGCCCGCGGCGATGATGTCATCACCCGCGCCACCATCGATCACGTTGGCCCCGCTGGAGCCGGTGAGGATGTCGTCGTAGCTGCTGCCGGTGAGGTTCTCGACGTTATAGATACGATCGGTGCCGGCGCCGCCGGTATCTTGCGACGAGGTAGTACTCAGATCCACGTTGACGCTTGCGGCTGCGTCAGAATAGTCGACCGTATCGGCGCCAGAGCCACCGTCGAAGTAGTCGTCTCCCTCGCCACCCCTGAGCGTGTCGCTGCCGGCCTCGCCGCGCAGGTAGTCGTTGCCCGCTCCGCCGACCAGGAGGTCGTCACCGTCCCCGCCGTACATGTTGTCGGCGCCGCCGCCGCCGGAGATGACGTCGTCGCCGCCGTAGCCGTCCAGGCGGTTGTCAGCCTCGTCGCCGGTGATGGTGTCGTCGTGTTGCGAGCCGGAGACGCGTTCAACATTCGAGAGCGTGTCGTTGCCTTGCCCGGTGGCGGTACCATCGGCCAAGTTCACGTCTACGCCGGTGTCAGAGTAGTAGTAGCTGACCTGGTCGTAGCCCTCACCGCCGTCGATAATGTCATCGCCGGCGTCGCCCCGCAGATAGTCATCGCCCGCGCCGCCGCTGAGCGTGTCGTTACCGGCCTCGCCATAGAGGTAGTCGTTGCCTGCGCCGGCGTCGACGACGTCGTTGCCTTCACCGCCGTAGATGGAGTCTGCGCCGTCGCCGGCGGAGATGGTGTCGTCGCCGCCGTAGCCCTTGAGCGTGTTGTTGTTGGCGTCGCCGGTGATCGTGTCGTCGTGCTGCGAGCCGATCACACGTTCGATGTCGATGAGCGTGTCATTGCCCTCGCCGGTGGCGGTTCCATCGACGAGGTTCACGTCAACGCCGGAGCCGGAGTAGTAGAAGCTGGCATAGTCGTTGCCGGCTCCGCCGTCGATGACGTCGTCGCCCGTGCCGCCATAGAGCGTATCGTCGCCTTCACCACCGCTGAGCGTGTCGTCACCAGCATCACCCTTGACGCTGTCGTTGCCCGTACCGCCGTCAATAACGTCGGCACCTGCGCCGCCATAGACGCTGTCGTTACCCGCCCCGCCGGAGATCGTATCGTCGCCGGAATCACCGCTGAGGTAATTGGCGTTGTCGTCGCCGACCAGGGTGTCGTCGTACTGGGAGCCACGAGCCTGCTCGACGCTGATAAGCGTGTCGTTGCCCTCGCCGGTGGCGGTGCCATCGGCCAGGTTCACGTTGACGGCACTGTCGGAATACAAGTAATCGACGTAGTCGGTTCCCGCGCCACCATCGATTACGTCGTCGCCGGCGTCGCCGCGCATGTAGTCGTCGCCGGCGTCACCGCTGATCGCATCATCCCCGGAGCCGCCGTAGAGATAGTCGCGGTCGTCACCACCTGCGAGCGTATCGTTGCCCTCCTCGCCGTAGAGGTAGTCCGTGCCGGCCCCACCCAAGAGCGCGTCATCGCCTTCCCGGCCGTACAGCCGGTCACTTCCAGCCTGGCCATCGAGTACGTTGGCTTGGCTATCGCCGGTGATGGTGTCGTTGTACTCGGAGCCGGTGACGTTCTCGACGTTGGTCAGCGTATCACTGCCGGCGCCGCCGGTGGCGGTCCCGGTGCCGAGATTGACCGTGACGGCCGAACTGGCGTCGGCGTAGTCGGCGGTGTCGGTTCCCGCGCCGCCATCGATGGCGTCGTCGCCGGCGCCGCCGCGCAGCGTATCGCCGCCGTCGCCGCCCGTGAGCTGGTCGTTGGCCGAACCGGCTAATACGATCACGCCGTCGCCGGTCTGCTCAATAGGCGCGGAGGTGCCGGTTACAGTTCCACCGACGATGAAGCACCCGCCCTGGAAGTCGTGCGGATAGGTGATGGACAGGTCGCCGGCTACGTTCACGTCTCTGGTGAGCGTAAGTTCCTGGTAGCTTCCCAAGCTAACCCGCAAGTTGCCGAGCGTGACGTCTGATGCGACGTCGAGCGTCTTGCTGTTGCCGCTGAGGATCAGCGTACCATCGATGTCTACGCCACTGACGGTCAGGTTGCCATCGACGGTGACTGGATCGGTGATCGTGACGGAGCCGCCGGTCTTGGCGATGCTGAGGTTGGGCAGGTCGCCCTCGTTCCCGCCGCCGGAGAGGACCTGGTCGCCGTCGCCGGTCA
>JAHJAR010000214.1 GCA_018814045.1 Planctomycetota bacterium
CGAGACGACGCTCCGCGCCGAAGTACAGGCGACCGGCGTCGGCGGCGATGCGACCGGCTATCGCAGCGAGTTCGGCGTCGGCGCCACGCTGGTCGTGACGCTGACGCTGCTGCTCGCGCTGGTGCTCAGTCATCGCCGCGAGGTGCTGCGGATCAAGCAGAACGGTCGGCACGGCGCCGCGCATCCGTGCGGGAAGCTCCAGTCATGATCACGATGCGGATCAAAGACCTGTTCTTCGACCGTCACACCGTCATGCGGGCGGTGGACAAGGCCAAGCGCGCCGTGCTGTCCAAGGCCGGCGCGTTCATTCGCACCGCGGCCAAGCACAGCATCCGCAAACGCAAAGGGCCGGCGCCGCCCGGCCGGCCGCCGCACTCGCACGAAGGCTCGCTGCGCCGGTTCATCTACTTCGGCTACGACCCGGCCAGCGACTCGGTGGTTGTCGGGCCGGTGGGCTTCAAGCGCTCCACCGCGCCCAACGTCCTGGAGTTCGGCGGCAAGTCCGAGATCCGCTACCGCCGCCGTGGGAAAGTCGTGAAGACGCGCGCGACCGTCGCCGAGCGGCCGTACATGGGGCCGGCCCTCGAAAAGGAACGGCCCAAGCTGCCGAAGCGCTGGGCCGGCAGCGTGCGCGGAGGGTAGGCCGTGGCCAACACCAAAGGCATCCGCGCCGGGCGGGCGTTCGTCGAACTCGGCGTGGACGACAGAATCGCCAAGGGACTCCAGAAGGCCGAGCAGCGGCTCAAGGCGTTCGGCGAAGGCCTGCGCTCGATCGGCCTGAAGTTCGGCGCGCTCGGCTCCGCGGCGCTCACGTTCCTGGGCGGCGGGGTCAAGGCGTTTACGGACATGGGCGACTCGCTCGATGAGATGTCCGCGCGCACCGGCGTCAGCGTCGAGACGCTCTCGGAACTCGGGTACGCCGCCGAGCTCGCCGGCGGCGACCTGGAAACGCTCGAAGCCGGCCTGCGGAAGATGCAGCGCACGATCGGCGACGCCGCGATGGGTTCGGAGTCGGCGGTCGAAGCGCTGTCGCGACTGGGGCTGTCCATCGAGGATGTTCTCAAGCTCAATCCGGAGCAGCAGTTCAAGCTCATCGCCGACCGGCTCTCCAAGATCAGCGATCCGACACTTCGTGCGGCGCTGGCGATGGAGGTCTTCGGAAAAACCGGCACCCGCCTGTTGCCGCTCATTCAGGACGGCGCGAAAGGTCTGGAGGAATACCAGCGTCAAGCCCGCGCGCTGGGCCTGACCATCTCTGCCGACGCGGCCAAGGACGCCGCGCTGCTCGATGACACGCTCCGGTCGCTGTGGCGCGTCTTGAAGCAGTCGGCATTCACGATCGGTGCCGCGCTCGCGCCGACGATCCAGGAGCTATCGGAGACCGTCACGCGCGTCGTCGTGCGCGTCACCGAGTGGTTGCGGCAGAACAAGGCGGTGATTGTCACCGCGCTTCAGGTCGCCGCGGCCGTGACCGCCGCCGGCTTCGCCCTCGTCGCGGCCGGGACGCTTATCTCGGGCCTCGGTGCCGTGTTCGGCTGGCTGGCGAGCGCCGTCAGCGGCGTCGGCGCGGTTTTCGGCGCGCTCGCCGCGGCGCTGGGCGCGCTGGTCACGCCGATCGGACTGGTGGTCGCGGCCGTCGCTGGTCTGGGGACGGCGATCCTGGTCTACACGGGCGCCGGCGCGGACGCCCTGGCCTGGCTGGGCGATACGTTCCGCTGGCTCAAGAACGGCGTGCTCGCGGTGGTCGGCGGAATCGCCGACGCGCTGGCCGCGGGCGACATCGCCCTCGCCGCACAGATTCTCTGGCTGTCGCTCAAGCTCGCTTGGCAGCAGGGCATCGACGCCCTCAACCGGGCCTGGGCGACGGCCAAACGGTTCTTCGTCCAGACCGCCTACGACATGTGGTACGGGGCGCTCTTCGCCGCGGAGACCATCTGGCACGGGCTCGAAGTCGCGTGGATCGAGACGACCGCGTTCCTGTCGAAGACCTGGACCAACTTCACCAGCGATCTGCAAGCCGTCTGGGGCATCGCTCAGAACTGGCTCACCAAGCGCTTCCTCGAACTCCAGCACCTCTTCGATGACAGCTTCGACCTCGAAGAGGCCAAGCGCATGGCCGACGAGGAGTTCGCGGACGTGGCTCGGAACATCGAGGACCGGCGCGCGGCTGCGCTGGCGGGCGCGGAACAGAAGCGGAAGACCCGCCGCACGGAGTCGCAGGCCGAGCACGAAGCTGCGGTCGCCGAAATCGGCCGGCAGTGGAGCGAAGCCGAGAAGGAAACCAACGAGCGGGCTGCGGCCGAAGCTGCCCGCACGCAGGAAGCGCTCCGCAAAGCCCGCGGGGAACTCAACGACGCGATAGCCAAGGCGCGACAGAAGCGCGAGGAAGCCGAAGCGGCTGCGCCGCCGCGCCGCCGGCCGACCGATCCGCTGACCGGCCTGGAGGACCAGCTCGCCGGCTTGGGCGACTTCCTCGCCGGCAAGATCACGGTCACCGGCACGTTCAATCCCCTCGCCGCCGCGGGCCTGGGCGCCGCGGACGCGGACGAGCGCACGGCGCGGAACACGGAACAAATCGCCCGGCACACGAAACGCCTGGCCGATGCCGCCGCGGTCGGGCGCCTGAGCTTCACGTAGGAGTCGTGCGTGCCGATCGAGTGCGTCGAGAAGTTCGAGAGCCGCCAGGTCACGACCGGGCAGAACCCCTCGGTCGAGCTGCGCTACGTCATCCGCGGCACGAACGAAGACGTCGAGGCGCGCACCGCCCTGCTCGCGGGTAGCCCGGCGATGTACGACCCGTGGGGCGGCGGACTGCTGTTCCTGCCGCGCGACACCGTCACGGTCCAGCCCGTCGGTGACATGCTATGGGAAGGCATCGTCCGCTACGGCCCGGTGCCGCAGACGGCGGAATCCGTCTTCGCGTTCGACACCGGCGGCGGCACGCAGCACGTCACGCACAGCCTGGCGACCGTGGCCCGCTACGCGCCGCCGGGCAAGACCGCGCCGGACTTCAAGGGCGCGATCGGCGTCACGGCCGACAGCGTCGAAGGCGTGGACATCACCGTTCCCGTCTACCAGTTCGCCGAGACGCACTACCTACCCGACTCGGTGGTCACGCCCGCGTACAAGATGACGCTGTTCGCGCTGACGGGGAAGGTCAACAGCGCGGGCTTCAAGGGCTTTGCCGCCGGCGAGTGCCTGTTCCTGGGAGCGGCCGGCTCGAAGCGCGGCAGCGGCGACTGGGAGATCACGTTCCGGTTCGCCGGCAGCCCGAACGTCACGAACCTGACGATCGGCGACATCACGGGCATCAACAAGAAAGGCTGGGAGTACCTCTGGGTCCGCTACCAGGACACCGAGGACACCGCGGCGAAAGCGCTCGTGAAACGCCCGATCGCAGCGTACATCGAGCAAGTGTACCCGTACGGCGACCTGAACCTGCTGGGGATTTGAGCGATGGCCGCGCTGAAGAAAGTCCGCCCCGGCGACCCGCTGGTCATTCCGGCGACGACGTTCAATTCGTTTGTCGATGCCGCGCGTGACATCGCCGACCGGCGCAACAGCGCCCAGCTCGACCCTGGCCGCGACTACCGTCAGGCCGGCATCGTGCTGGTGCGGAACGAGAGCGGGGCGGACCGGGCACGCTGCGAGGTGCTCGGCATCGGCGGCACGATCGTCAAGCCCAGCGACAACGCCGACGAATTCAACGAGCGGGTCGCGCTGAAAGGCGTGTCGCCCGGCTCGGAGCACGTCGGGCGCTTCGCCGTGCTCCTGGAGCCGCTCGCGCAGGACGCCATCGGCCGGGCCTGCGTGGACGGCGTGTGCGCCGTGAAGGTCGAGATGGTGGACGAGGCGCACGTGTTTGCCGAGGTCAGCCCCGGTGACCCGGCCAAGCTGAAAAGCGGCACGGCCGGCGCGGCGGCGCTGCTGTGGATTCAGCCGCCGGCGGAACGCGAGATCACCGGCATCGCCTGGACGGTCGCGAAAATCGGCCTGCCGACCGGCGCGGCGTCGATGGCGGCGGCCTTCGCGATGATTACGTCGAAGTCCGGCACGGCGCCGCCGTACCGGTATGCCGCCGCGCACGCCACGATGGACGAGGACGGGGCCTGGACGCAGGTCGGCGGCGGGCTCGCGTACAACAACGTATTCAACTTGGAGGAGCAGGGCGCCGGCGGGCAGTGGGTCAACCCGTTGGTGATCGGCGACGTTGTGTTGATCTTTGCGGCGCCCGATCCGGGCGTCGATGCGTTCGTTTGCACGCGCTCGCACTACCGGGGGACGTACTGATGGGCCGGTTTCTGGTGCGACACGTTGACCACGAGAGCGGCGCCGAGCTCGCCCGGTTTGCGCTGCCCAACCTGATGGCGTACGAAGGGATCGAGTACGTCTATCGGCAGCTCTTCCCGGCGCACCAAGCGGCGATGACGTTCCAGATGGGCGTCGCCGGCCCGACGCCCAGCTACCCGAACGACCGGCCGAACACCGGCGGTGGCGTGGCGTTCGGTCCGACGCTCACGTTCTCCCAGTGCACAAACGCGCAGGCCAACGAGGGCGGCTGCTACACCAGCCCGATGCGCACGTCTTTCGGCTACGCCCGGCAGGCGCTGAACTTCGCGGCTTCGATGGAGGCCGACGGCGGGGGATTCGTGTCTCAGGAGGTCACGTTCCCGAATAGCCACTCCTGGTCCCCGCAGGCCGCGGCGGACTGGGACTTCCCCTGGACGGCGGAAGACGTTGAGCAGCCCCCGCCGGAGTGGACACCGCAGGAATCGTGGGAACCGGAGGTCGGCTACCCGTGGCAGCGGCCGCGCAAGCGCTGCGGCACGGACTGCGATCCGTACGACCCGAACAACTGCCTGCGGCCGTACGTGTACCAGTGGGACCCGTCGGGCGAGCTCGACTGGCTCTGTGACTTCCGCAAGATGGGCGGCTTCCCGATCACGCTGGCGTTCGTCGCGGACACCTCGCGGAACAAGCTCACCGCCGCGGCGGCATTCCGGGTGCCGGTTCTACTGCGCCCGGGCACCGCGCTGCACATCCGCTATCAGGCGCGCATCTTCGGCGCGGTCTCGCGAGACTTCGCATACCGTTTCGCGCGCTTCGCCTTTGGGAAGGCCGGCAGCCGGTACGACGCGCTCTACTGCCGCCCGGTGCTGGCCAGTCTGGTCAAACCGACGCGGCGAACCACGTTCGCCGATGTGTCTCCGCACTTCCACATGCACTTCGCGCAAGTCGCGCTGTCGTCCTGGACGTACGTCGCCAGCCCGCCGCCGCGCGTGGAATCCAGCAACACTCCGCAGTGGACCAACACCAGCGGCGCAGCCATCGGTCCTTTCGCTTGGCTGGCCGTCTACGGTAGCGTCGGCGGCTCCAACGAGCTCATGTGGCTCACGCCGATCGACCCGGCGGTGAGTGTGCCGAACGGCGACACACTGCGCGTGCCCAGCAAGGTGCGCTTCCAGTTGGAGGGGGTCTGATGCCGTACGTGGACATCATCAGCGACAAGCACGCGACGTACGGCACGCACTCGCACGGCGAGGAGGGCTTCGCCGCGCCCGGCGGAACTTATCCGGGGCAACTGAAGTGGTCGGACCTGCACCCGCCCGGCGTGAAGGTGCTGCCGAAGGGCTCACCGCCGGCCGGCCCGGGCGAGATCAACTGGGAGGACACGCTCGGCGGCAAGTTCGCGCTGGCCCTGGAGAAGCTCGAAGGGCTGCTCTACGCCGTGTTCGGCTCCCGGCCCAACGGCAACCCGAAGCGCCAGTGGTACGACCGTCAGCATCCGCGGTGTCTGTGGGGGCCGGAGATGTGGGAACGCCGGCTGCTGATGGGGCCGCTCGGCTGCCACGAGCAGGGCCAGTGCTGGGACTACCAGCCGGCGGGCAAGGAGTACGCCGCGCTGGGCGAGAATCCGCCCTGCTGCCCGATGCCCAAGCCGAGCGTGCCGATCCGCACGCGCTCGGGCGATCCGGCCGGGCAGTTCGCCACGGGCACGCACGACCGCACGTACTTCCCACTCGGCAGCGTGTCGCGCGACCAGGCCAGCGATCCGTTTGACCCGGAAGGCTCGGGCTGGTTCGGCGCCACACAGCCCGGCCGCCAGGATGGCGTCGGCTACGTCCAGAAAACGGGGCAGGCCGTCACCTTCACGTACACGAAGCCCGGCGGCGTGCCGACGCCGACCAACGTGCGGCTGTACTACCAGACGAAGCCGCCCGGCGGCGCTTGGTCGAGCTGGTCGTTCGTCGCGATGAGCGGCGGGCCGACGACGTACATGGCGCAGCGCGGTCCGTACGCGCACGGGACCGAGCTGCGCTGGTACGTGCGCTACTTCTACAACGATCCGGACCCCGAGGACCCCGACGTCACGAAGTACGATCCCGGCGGCGACAGCGCGCCGGCGGACGCGGATGCCTACTACCTCCGGTGGTTCGCGCACTTCAACCCGTACGCCTACGGCCTGCCCGAGATGCTGGAGGACTACGGCGGCGTCAACGTCCGGCACGGGACTGACTTCTTCCAGTGCGACGGCGGCGAGACCATCCAGCCGGCGCTGATCAACATGGTGCGGTCCGTCCTGTCGTGGGTGGGCGGCGACTGCTGTACGGGCGAGTACGACACCTGCGCCGAAACCGACGACCGCTGCGACGCCTTCCACCACAACCCGCGCTTCCGTGGCGGCGACGACGGCCTGTGCTGCGTGCCGATGCCGATCAAGTTCCGCTGGTCGGGCAGCAATCAGCACCCGCACTACATGACCGGCGGCAAGGGCCTCGTGGGCGGGCCGACGCCCGATCCGCGCCCGCTGCACAACCATCCGAACCACCAGCCCGGCCAGGGCGAGACGTGGGGCAGCGCGGCCGCGCGGAAAACCTGGCGCGGCATCAACATGCTCTACGCCGACGACCTGCACTTTGACAATCCGTTCTACGGCGGCGGCTACTCGTGGGGCACGGCGCCGGGCACGTTCGTCCTGATGTACGAGCCGGCCTGGGACGACTTCGCGCAGGTCTGGGCCAAGTACCCGAGCTGGGGCCTGCGCCCGGGCGACGTGATCGAGGCCGTCCACATCTGCGAGATCATCGACGCCGTCGATTACCTGATCGACTACGGCGTGTGGACCAGCATCCCGCTCTGCACCCGCAAGCGCACGCCCGGCCAGTTCATGGGCAAGGACTGCGGCTACCACAAGTACCTCTTCTATCAGGATTGCTTCGGCAGCGGGGGCGCGGAGTACCGCAAGGGCTGCGACAAGTGCTGCGCGAACAGCGAGGCGTGCTGGCCGTACGACCACGTGCTCGGCTACTGGTATCACCAGTGGGGTCCGGGGTACGACGACGAGTGGACGGAGTACCCGGACACGTGCGTCGCCTGGGACCGCCCGACGTGGGAGGAATGCACGCAGAATTGCCAATCCGCTAAGTGCCATATGATGAGCCGCAAGAGCGGCTTCTCGCACTACCGCGGCGGCGAGGACTGCCCCTGCGAGCGGAACTACTGGGAGGACACCGTCTGCGATGGGTATGGCTCGGACATGGAGGCCTCGCCCGGCTGCGGCTACCACCGCGACGAGAAGGGCTGCAAGAGCTGGGATTGGCAGACGGAGCAGTGCGAGAGCGACCCGTACAAGGGCTTTCACTGCCTGCGGCGCGTCGAGGGCTATTCGTACTACGCTTGCACGCCGGACACGTGCAACGACGGCTGGGACGCCGACCACGGCGGGCAGTTCAAGAAGAATCGGCTCGACCACGTCTGGCACCCCGGCCTGTACATGAAAGCGACCGGCCCGCCGGGCAACGAGTTCAGCGGGAACTGTCTGGGCGACATGTTCGGCTGCGGCGAGATGTACCCGATCGGGCCGGACACGGGCCTGTTGTTCCACGAGGTGACGGGCATCTACTGGCGTGGCCTGGTGCCGAGCTGGTACTCCGGCTGCGACGGGATGCCGGGGTGCAGTTCCGACTGCTCGTTCGGCGACACGCTGGCGTTGCCGACGCCGGTGCCGGGCTACGGCTATCACAGCCCCAGCGGCGAGCCGTTCTGCGAGCAGTTCGTCAACGCGCAGACCGGCTGCTTCTCGGCGTGGGCGGGCTACGGCTGCTGCGACGGCCACGTGTGTCACTGTTCGCTGGGCGACTTCCCCGTGTGCAAGGGGGAGGCGGCCTGGGTCGCAGTTGACCTCAATCTCGACGGCTCCGGCCGGCCGTACCGCTGCTTCCCCGGGCGCAACGGCGGCCTGCCGCCCTACGAGGGCCGCGGCGTGCCGCGCCTGCGAAACTACGACCTTAGCAAGGACCCAGCGACGTGGATGCACGATTGCCCGTGCGAGACGTGGACCGGCGCCGGGACGTGCGTGATGTGAGCGCGACGGGAACAGGAAGCTGCGTGACCTAATGCGAAGCCTCGACCAGCTCGTGACGCTCGCGCCCACCGGCATCGCCGCCCCGGGCTACGACTACCTGCACGGCCGCGGCGTGCCGGCGGACCGGCTGGATGCGCTGATCCCGGAATTCGACCTGCGTTTCGACGAGCAGGAGCGCCGCGTCGTGTTCCCGGTGCGCGCGGGCGGGCAGGAGATCGGCTACGCCGCCCGCGCAATCGACGCGAACCAGCGGAAGCGGTGGCGCGATCACCCGTTCGAGGGCGCGCTGCGCTCGACGGTGTATCAGGCCGACCGCGTCCTGGCCGGCGGCGACACCCTGTTCATCGTCGAGGGCCCGTTCGACGCCCTGATGGTCACGTCGGCGATCCCGCCGGAAGGCGACTCGGTCGCGACCGCGTTATTCGGCTCGCTGCCGACGGAAGCGCAGCTCGCCCTCGTCGTGTCCGCCGTGCCGCTGTTCCGCATGGTCTACATGATGCTGGACGCCAACGTCTTCGGCCGCTGCCGCCGGCTCGCGCTGTACGTCGCACAGGCCGCCGGCGTGCCGAACGTCGGCGCGATCAACATCGGCTTCGAGTACCGCGACCCCGGCGCGACGCGTTTCGAGGAGCTTCAGCGGCTCGTGGCGTTCGCGTCGGCGTCCTGGGCACCGGAGATTCACTGGATGTGGGAGCGCCGGCTGGTCGTGGGCGGCGCGAAGGGAGCGTGAGGCGATGCCGGTCGTGTCGATCAACGTCGGTCCGAAGCGCGTGCATCTGACGGCGTACTGCCCGGACGACGAGCTCGGGCTGCTGGCCTGCGACTACGTGCTCGCTCGCGCCGCCGAGTTGCTGAACGGCACCACCGAAGCCGAGCTGCGAGGGTGGCTGATTCAGCGCGACCCGGCCATCGCGACGTTGTTCGCCAAGCTCAACGTCGGTTGGAAGCTGCCGAAGAACGACGACCTGACCGTGGACCCCAGCAACGCGCCGGCCGAGGCGCGGATCATCCGGCACCTGCTCCGCGAGCGACTGGAGCAGTGCGCGGCGCGGAAGACATAACCGCCGCATCGGCGGCGAGCAAGTTCAACAACCGTGAGGGCAAGGAGGCCCGGAACATGACGAGCATCTTCGAGATTACCGACTGGGCGCACGTGGCGTCCTTCTTCATCTGGACCCTGGCGGTCTGTGCGCTAGCGAAGGCCGTCTTTGGGTCTTTCCCGGCGGCGGAACTGCAATACCGGCTCGCGATGCGGGACAACCCCCGCCGCCAGCGGCTCAACCGCCTCAACTGGGAGGTCGCCAACCGCACGAAGTGGAACGAGGATGTCGCCCGCGGCTCGCAACACGCCGCCGCCGTCCCGCTCACCGAACCCGAGCTCGACGCCCGCCGCGCCGAACTCAGGCGCCTTTCGAGTACGTCCCTGCCCTGGCGAGCGCTGCACTACCTCCTCGGTTGCTGGGCCTGCCAGACCTTCTGGACGGCCGTCCTGATCTACGCCGTCACGGCCGGCGTCACCGCCCCGGTCGCCTGGTTGTTCTCCGCGGCGGCCTACTCCGGCGCCGGGGTGCTGCTGGCAGCCCTCCCCGGCTCGGCGCCGCCGGTCCGAGCCGCCGAGCCGCCCTCCGGTCGCACCGGCTGCAAGGCGTGCGGGAAGTAGCCCGTTCCGCGAGTGCAGGGGCCGACCCCACCTGTCGGCCCCCTGAGGCACAATCTCTGACGGTCGGCACGGTCCAGGCCCCGGCCGCACTCAGGGAGAACGATTGACAGAAGCTGAGAACAACTGTTAAATCCGCGCGTCGCCTCGGGGCGAGTTTGCCCCTGCGGAGGGTGCGGCCATGGCCAAATCGCCGCTGGATACCGTGTTGACCATCGCGGAGCTATCGAAGTACCTGAAAATCTCGCGGTCCACGCTCTACAAGCTCGCTCAGGAGGGCAAGTTGCCGGCTCAAAAGGTCGGCCGGCACTGGCGATTCCACCGCGAGGCCGTGGACGCCTGGCTCAAGAACGAGAAACCGAACGGGTGAAAACGCATGGCTAACCATACCAACAACGGCGCGAACCTCGGCTTCGAGTCCGAACTCTGGCGAGCAGCCGACGCGCTGCGGTCCAACATGGACGCCGCCGAGTACAAGCACGTCGTGCTTGGCCTGATCTTCCTTAAGTACATCTCCGACGCCTTCGAGGAGCAGCACGCCAAGCTCGAAAGCGATCGTGCCAAAGGGGCCGAGCCGGAAGACCCCGACGAGTACCGGGCGGTCAACATCTTCTGGGTGCCCAAGGAAGCCCGCTGGTCGAGTCTCAAAGCCAAAGCCAAGCAGCCGACCATCGGCAAAGTCGTTGATGACGCCATGCTCGCCATCGAGCGTGACAACCTCTCGCTCAAGGGTGTGCTGCCCAAGGACTACGCCCACCCGCGCCTCGATAAACAGCGGCTCGGCCAGCTCATCGACATGGTCGGCAACATCGGCCTGGGCGATGAGGCCAGCCGCTCAAGAGACATCCTCGGCCGGGTATACGAGTACTTCCTCTCCCAGTTCGCCAGCGCCGAAGGCAAAAAAGGCGGCCAGTTCTACACGCCCCGCTGTGTCGTCCGTGTGCTGGTCGAGGTGCTCGCCCCCTACAAAGGCCGGGTCTACGACCCCTGCTGCGGTTCCGGCGGCATGTTCGTCCAGTCGGTCGAGTTCGTCAAAGCGCATGCAACCGGCAACGGTAACGGCGGCCGGGCCAAGGCGGACGTCAGCATCTTCGGCCAGGAGTCCAACCACACGACCTGGCGCCTCGCGAAGATGAACCTCGCCATCCGGCAGATCGAGAACAACCTCGGCAAGGAGCACGCCGACAGCTTTCACCGCGACCTGCACCCCGACCTCAAGGCCGATTACGTTCTCGCCAATCCGCCGTTCAACGACAGCGACTGGCGCGGCGAGTTGCTTAAGGACGACAAGCGCTGGAAGTACGGAACGCCGCCGGCCGGAAACGCCAACTTTGCTTGGGTCCAGCACTTCATCCATCACCTGGCCCCGACCGGTCTGGCTGGGTTTGTCCTCGCCAATGGTTCGATGTCCTCCAACCAGTCCGGCGAGGGCGAGATCCGCAAGAACATCATCGAGGCCGATTTGGTCGATTGCATGGTCTCGCTGCCGGGGCAGCTCTTCTACAGCACGCAGATTCCCGTCTGCCTGTGGTTCCTCGCCCGCGACAAGAAGAATGGCCGCTTCCGCGACCGTCGTGGGCAAACGCTCTTCATCGACGCCCGCAAGTTGGGCAGCATGATTGACCGCGTCCACCGCGAACTGACCGACGAGGACATCCGCAAGATTGCTGACACCTACCACGGGTGGCGCGGCGACAAGAACTGCAAGGTCAGGTACGCCGACGTACCGGGCTACTCCAAGTCCGCCACGCTCGACGATATTCGACACCACGGCCACGTCCTTACCCCCGGCCGTTACGTGGGCGCGGCCGAGGTCGAGGACGACGACGAGCCGTTTGAGGAGAAGATAGCCCGATTGACCAGCGCTCTACGCGAACAGACTGCGCAGTCCGCCGAGCTCGATCGGCTTATCTGGGCCAACCTGAAGGACATCGGCTATGCCGGGCGAGAACTCTGACAACCTGGTGCGTCGTAGCTGGCTTTACCATCCCTCGTTTCCTGCTGATTGGAAGCGCGAACCGCTCTACTCACTCGCACGATGGGTGAATGGCCTTGCATTTCGCAACATCCAGTTCAGTGCTGTCGGCGAGCCAGTAATCAAGATCGCAGAGATCAAGGGCGGCATCTCTGGACAAACGAAGTTCACGCAGCAGAGCTTTGACGAATCCGTTCACGTTAAGTCCGGTGATATGCTATTCTCGTGGTCTGGCCAGCCGGAAACTTCGATTGACGTATTTTGGTGGCATGGGCCAGAAGGCTGGTTGAATCAGCACGTGTTTCGGGTCACTCCGAGAGAAGATATCGACCGTCAGTTCTTCTATTATCTGCTTCGCTATCTTAGACCGAATTTCGTCGCCATCGCTGGAAACAAACAAACGAGTAACAGTTCACCCGTTTGCAGTGCTCGAGGCGGGTAGCGGTGGGAGTTGGCCGGTTTGCAGGTAGGTGCGCAAGGCGTGGGCGATGGTCCGTAGCGGATCGGGGCCGCGGAGACGCAGCGTGCGATAGATGCTCATCAA
>JAHJAR010000215.1 GCA_018814045.1 Planctomycetota bacterium
ACTCGTCGGCATTGCCGAGCAAGCCGACACCAATGTCAACTACGGCGTATACGCGCGGGCGGAGAACTCCCAGGACTACAACATCGCCGGCCGCTTCATCGGAAATGTCAGCATCATCGGCGACCTCTCGAAGAGCGGCGGATCGTTCGAGATCGATCACCCGCTCGATCCGGCGAACAGGTACCTCCGCCACTCGTTCGTCGAGTCGCCCGACATGATGAACGTCTACAACGGAAACGCGGTGACCGATGCGCACGGCTATGCGGAGGTGACCCTCCCGGAGTGGTTCGAGACGCTCAACCGCGACTTCCGCTATCAACTCACCGTAATCGACGAGACCGACAACGACACGTTCGTGCAGGCCAAGGTAGTGCGCGGGATCCGCGACAACCGCTTCTGGATTCGCAGCAGCGCCCCCGGAACGACGGTCTCCTGGCAGGTGACCGGGATTCGGCAAGATCCGTGGGCCAACGCACACCGCATCCGGGTGGAGGAAGAGAAACGCGAGGCAGAACGCGGCTCGTATCTTCATCCGGAGCTCTACGGCCTGCCGAAAGATCACCGGGTTGATCTGTGGCTTGAAGCGACGGGGCGACCAGAGCTCGCCGTCGAAGCAAAGACGGGAGGACAAGACCGCGACTAGAAGCGCATCGCAGCCTTGGTGCCAAGCACCAGCACAAACCCGAGCGAAGGCGCTTCTGCGCACGCCGCCGAAGCGGGACGTCGCGGCCCACCTCGACTATCCAGATCGTCTACGCCTTCTTTGAACTCTGACAAGCCCTTGCCAGGACGGAGCTTAGCAACGAGCGCCGCGGACCATCTGCGACAACAGCGACCCTGTTTGAACTTTGGACTGGAAACGTAAGCTCATCGATCACGACCGGCAGCGGGATTACGCGGCGATGCGCTCAGCCTCGAAATCGGGGCGACTCGCCTGGCATTAAAACGGTCTGGCGGCGGTTCGTGGCGGCGGCTGCAGATTGGGGGTCATGAACGCGTATTGGGTGGACAGTCCTCACACCGGGATTCCGATCAACCACAACGTGCACTGCCCGCGACAGTCAATCGAGCACTCGCCGGCCTTGATGCCGGCGTTAGCCTGGAAGACTCCTGGCTCAATGATGTGGAAGCTCAGCGCGTACTCCTCTAAGGCGTCGGTATAGATTGCTTGTACGAGCCTGGTCCCATCTGCGGGTGCAGGCTCACGCTCGGCCGGCCGGGAACTAACGTCAGGCGATCCTCTCGCCGACCGTCCAGCGACGCCCCTTCACCGGCACCGAAGCTGCGCCGATCACGCACCAGCTTGGGGACACAGAATGCCTCAAACGACCAGGCACCTTTCTGCCCCAGGTGCCTGAATACGTGAGGCAACTCCTCTCGCATCCGCCGCGAGAAAGCCCTCTTGCTGCCGCGCCACACGCACCCGGACTTGACGGCCAGGGCCTGGCCGCAGGCGTAGAGGCCGTAGGCGCCGGTCGTCTTGAGCTGGTTCGGGTGCAAGGCCAGGTCCTTGCACTGCTCGAATAGCGCGGGGTCGAAGAGCTCCCCACGCTTCCGCCCGCAGCGGGACTTACCGCTAAGCGGTCGGCCCTTGAGGCGGGCCTTGTATAGCTCGGCTATCTGCGAGCCGCTGCGTGGCAGCTTGTTCTCGGCCAGCGCTGATCATCGTGCGTCCCGATCCGGGCAATGCACCATTGACCCTGCCCAGCATGCTGTTGCTTCCTCAGGCATGTGCCCATCGTTGTTTCGCGGTCATGTTGCCAGAACCAAACGACTCCCATACGGTGAGGATGGTGGCGTTGCCGGGCTTTGGGCAACAAGGGGAAGACGGCTATACGCGGATTCTCGCTTCGAACGGACACTGGGGGCCCTTTCAGGGCAAGGTGATCGAGGACCCTCCTTTGGAGCGTTTGGCGGATGAGAGATTCAAATGCTGGGCACACTGGCTTTGGGAAGAAAGGTGGCGCCACTTTGTCCCGCACGTCGTACGAAAGGGCCGCCCTCCAACGCCAGATCGACCAGCCCGTCTACGAACTCTACGGCCTGACCGACGACGAGATCCGCATCGTCGAGGAGGCGACGCAATGAGCGCCGCCGCCGAGTAGAACCCGGGGCGTGAGCGACGGGCCAAACGTGCACAGCCGCCCAACAGCAGCGAGCCGGGCGCTGACGCTTCCGGTTCCGATCAGGGCGGGGCGGGGGCCGGACGTACAGCGAGGCACCGTCGCCACTCGGCAACGGTGCCTCGTGTGATGATCTTCGGCTCTCTCGGCGAGACGTCCTAGCCCTGCAACAAGGCCACGAAAGCGTCGATGTCAAAACCGTTAATGTCGCCGTCCTGGTTGATATCAGCCAGCACGTGGTTGCAATCCGGATACGCCGCATAGTAGTCGTCGTACGGCGGCTCCGACATCATCACCAAAACGAACGGGTCGATATCGAAGCCATCGATGTTGCCGTCACAGTTCAGGTCGCCGATCTCGTACGGCGGCTCACACTCGACCGCTACCAGGCTGAACGCATCGATGCCCGCCTCAGTGACCGAGTCATTGGGGTTGTCGGTCGCGCTGAAGCGCATCTGGATCGTGGCCGGCGGCGTCACGTAGTCGCTGACGTCGATCGTGCGGTACACCCAGCCATCGACGTGCGGGACGCTCTCCACCAGCACCCACGAGGTGCCGTTGTGGATGTGAACGTCGAGCCGGTCTATGTCGTGGTCGTCGTTGTAGAACCAACGCGCGTAATTGATGCGGTAGTCAACACCTTCGAGCAGTTCGAAGGTCGGCGAGATCAGCCGCGTGGGGCCGCCGTCAACGTCAGAATTGTCGTCGACGTTGTCCGTCAGGTAGCAGGCCCCGGAGCCGTCGTAGTCGGTCGGCGGATCACCGCGATCGCCGCCGCCGACCGGAACGCCGCGACCCCACGGCCCGTCGGTGAGATTCTCATTCACGACCGTCCAGCCCTTGTCGGTCTCGAAGTTGTCTTCGAACGCAACCGACAGGCCATAGGCACTGAGCGTTGCGTACGCGGACGCGGGTGCGTCAATCGGATCGGTGGCGGTCTGAGCGCTGGTCGTTTCGGCGCTGACGTAGTAGTTGACCGTCGTTCCGCAGGTGAAGGCCGGGAAGGCGGCATCGTAGATGTTGTCCGAAACCTCGGTCATCGGGATGCTGGTGTAGCCGCTGCCGGTGCTGTAGTGCAGCAGGCCCGTTCCGGGCTCCGGATCCGCACTGAGCGAGCCGACCTCGACGCGCATCGTCGTGCCACCGCCGGGAGCGACGAAGTCCGGACGCCCGTTCGGATAGGTGAAGGTCAGCAGATTCAACGGCGGCGCCGGCATGTTGTGGGCTCCAAAGCCCGTGTCGATTTCGAAGTAGTGCGGCGTGCCGTTGTCGATGTTGGCGTCATCGTCGTCCAGCGTCAGGAAGTCGATCGTGATCTGGGGTGTGATCACGCTGCCCGTGTGCATCGGGATCGAGTTGACGGTCAGGCTTTGCAGGATCTGCAAGTAGTCAGCCGGCTCGGTGATGATCAGCTCGTTGCGTGTGCTCCAGATGCAACCTGACAGCAGTTGGGCGCAATCGTGCGCACCGCCGGTGCAGGGATACTGGTAGTTGTTGTCAGCGTTTCGGAGCGGCGTGTTGCAGTCGCCGTAGAAACCGTAACCCAGGCCGGGATCGTCGTTGATGACCACGTCGACCGAGTCGGCCATGCCCTCGCCGTACTGGTCCTGGCCGCTGCCGCCCATGGAAACGAGATGGTGACCTTATTCGTGGTGGATCACAGCGCCCCAGGCCGTGTTCGGGTAGCCGCTGGCCGCGAGGCAGAAATTGATCGAGCTGTAGTCGTACCAGGCGTTGCCCGGGCAGTAGCCGCCGGTCAGGTTCACATTGACCGGGAACTCGGACTGTTGCAAGCCGGGATAATCCGGGTAGTGCGAGATCACCATGTCGCGGATGACGTTGGCTTCCACATAGCCGTTAACCTGCGCCCGATAGAACTCGGTGTTGGCCTCGTTGTGCAGGAAATAGGCCGGGCCGGGCGGCGTGACCACCTGGCTCAGGGCGGCGTCCGCGCCCGCGGCGTTGTACACGCGGAACCACAACCCGCGCAACCACGACTCCACCGTCACGTCCGCGGTGCCGCTATTCGGAATCACAAAATCGCCGTTCGCATCGGCGTGCGCGTAGGTGGTGCCGATGCCGACGCGAGCCCACTTGAGCGCTTCCGGTGCCTCAAGCTCGCAGTGCTCAGCACCGATGCCCTGCGTGGCATTGCCGTCCGCGTGGCCGACGACGTCCTCGAAGATGATCATGTTCTCTTTGTAGAGAATCTCACCCGTTTGGGCATCGGTCACGAACAGCCACTTCTCGGGCTTCGCGGCCGAGGGATTGTCATAGTTGTCGGCGGTGAAAGTCGCCGCGAGTGCCGGCTCGACAACCTGGTCGTTCACCCCGGCCCAGATCACGGCTTCCGGGGCCGAGAAGTTCATCAGGCCCGGCGAGAAGTCCAGCGCCGCTTGCACACCGGCTTGGTCATTGGCGACGTTGGTCGTACGCCGAAAATCACCCAGGTCGTGCAGGCTTGACCCGACCCAAACCAACGGATAGTCGGGCAGGTTGCGCACGAGCAGGCGCAGCTCTGAGCGAAATATCGGCACGCCGTCGTGCTGCTGGGTGAAGTAGACCAGCGTGAACTTGTACTCACCCGTTTCCGGATCGAGCATGAGCGGGCGCGTGTGCTGCCCGTCGGCCAGCGCTCCGACCGGAACCAGATCCCCGGCATCGACACCGAAGATTCCGGCGTGGTTCGTCCGGAACTGCTCGGCCACCGCTTCGGGTGTCGCTCCATGGCCGAACGCGGGACCATATACACGGGTGATCCGCTCGCCCTGCTGATAGAACGCCACCAGCGGGTGAGAGTCCTGGAACGCGGCCTGCTCAAGTTGGCGATCAGCCGCCGCCCCAACCGAAATACACAACACCAAAGCCACACATAGACACGTTAACCAGCGCATAGCTTCTCCTTTGGTAAACATTTACTCCACACTACCTCGTGAAGGTGAGCCCTTGTCCACAACGCATTGGACTTATCATACCCTTGGCAGCAGGCCGGTGCAATCAAGTACCGCCGGCTGAGCTGCACTCGCGGTCTCAATCCTCCACACTGATGAGCAGCTCAACAAACGGCTCGATATCGCAGCTGTCGACCTCCCCATCCAGGTTTACGTCGGCGATGTTGACGTCGCAATCCGGGTAGGCTCCGCCGTAAGCGGCGTGGTCTGTAAGCGCCAACACGAACGCGTCGATGTCGAAGCCGTCGACCTTGCCGTTGCAGTTGGCATCTCCGCGGGCGTAGAGCGCCTCGTAACCCACGCTCAGTACGCAGAAGTCGTCCATGGCGGCCTCCGTCACTGAGTTCTCTGGCTGGTCCGCCGTTACGAAACACACCCGCACGGCGTCGGTCGGCGTAACAAAGTCGGCCAGGCGGAAGTGGTGCAAGTGCCAACCCGGGGCGTGCGCGGTGCTGTCGACGGTCATCCAGGTCACGCCATCGTCGCCCGAAACCGCAACGGACAACACGTCGTCACCGATGTCGTTGTAGAACCAGCGATAGTAGCTCACCAGCGGGTCGCTGCCGGCCAAGGCCAGCCGCGGCGATACCAGGCGCGTCGGGCCACCATCCACGTCACCGGCGTCAACCGCCCCGCTCCGACCGACTTGGCCCGTTACGTAGCACAGCGTGCCTTCGCCCGCGGGACTGTCGTCCTCGGGCTGCACCTGATCGTGTAACAGGAGTGTGCCGTTCGGGTCGAGGCGCAACCACGACCCGGCCGTGACGTCTTCATCTTCAACTGTCCAGCCCAGCTCTTGCTCAAAGTCGTCGGACAGCGCGACCTGCAAAGCATGCCCGCTATACGCCACGCGCGGGCCCACGGGAGCCGAGACCGGATCAAGGAAGCGCGTTCCCTGCGTTGCCGCGGCGCTGTAACACTTCACCCGTCTGCAAGATTTTCTGATTTTTCTGCGATTTAGCCCTTGCGCCGGGAGCGCGCACGCGCGTATATACTCGCTATGCGCAGCACGGCGACGCGCTCCGACGCGCGGGACAAAGCGAAAGCCCTCGA
>JAHJAR010000216.1 GCA_018814045.1 Planctomycetota bacterium
CGCCAACATCCTGGGTGCTATCGGCGCGTTCGGGCAGGGCATGGGCGACCAGGACATCGCCCACGCCTTTGCGCATGGTACGGTCTGGTTCAAGGTGCCGCCGACGATCAGGATCCTCGTCGAGGGCGTCCCCACCCCGAGCGCGACGGCCAAGGATGTGACGCTCGCGTTCTGCCGGCAGTTCGGTGCGAACGGCCTGCTGGGCTATGCGGCCGAGCTCTATGGCCCGTACATCGACCAACTCGACCTGTCGGGGCGCATCACGCTGGCGTCGATGTGCACCGAGATGGGCGGGATCATCCTGCTCTTCCCGCCGAACCGGGCGGTGCTTGACTATTGCGAGCAGGCGCTGGGCCGCCCGCCGGAGCCGGTCTACGCCGACGACGAGGCTGAGCATGCGCAGGAGGCCGTGGTGAACCTGGACGGCCTAGGCCCGTTAATCGCCCGCCCCGCTCATCCTGATGACGTGGTTCCGGTCAGTGAGGTTGCCGGGCAGAAGGTTGATTCGGTCTTCATCGGTTCCTGCACCAACGGGCGCTACGAAGACCTGGCGGCCGTTGCCGGGGTGCTGCGAGGCCGCCAGGTCGCGCCGGGTGTCGTGCTCAAGATTGTGCCCGCTACGGATGAGGTCTGGCGGCGCGCCCTCGAAGACGGCCTGATCAAGGTCTTCAAGGACGCCGGCGCTCTGGTCGGCAACGCCGGCTGTGCGGGCTGCGCGGCGGGACAGATCGGGCAGAACGGGCCGGGTGAGGTGACTGTTAGCACAGGTAACCGCAACTTCCCCGGCAAACAAGGGAAGGGCGCCGTCTATCTCGCTTCGCCCGAGACCGCCGCGGCGACGGCGGTCGCAGGCGTGATTGCAGCGAAGGACGCGATACCGGCGGAGGTGGCGACGTTCTCAGCCGGTTGTGCCGGTGCTGATCGAGCGGTACGCCGCGTTAGCCAGGAGTCCCACGCAGCGAGCAGCGGTACACGGGGGGCGCGGCCGACGAAGATCACCGGCCGCGTGTGGCGGATCGCGATGGACAACATCGACACGGACATGATCTACCACAACCGCTACCTGACGATCACCGACATCGCCGAGATGGGCCAGTACACGCTGGACAACCTCGAGGGCTACGGGGACTTCGCGAAGAAAGCCCAGCCCGGCGACATCATCCTGACCGGCAAGAACTTCGGCTGCGGCAGTTCACGACAGCAGGCGGTCGATTGCTTCAAGGCCCTCGGCGTGGCGGCGCTTGTCGCCGAATCGTTCGGCGCGATCTACGAGCGCAACGCGATCAACGCCGGTTTCGCGATCATGACCGCCGACGCCGGCGCTGCGGACATCGCCACCGGCGACGAGATCGAAGTCGACTTTGCGACCGGTCTGATGAAACGCGTCTCCGATGGCAAGGAAGTCGCCGGCAACCAGATGTCCGACGCCCAACTGGCGATTTACCAACGCGGCGGGCTGTTTGGGGAAGTGTCCAAGTAGCAAGGTGACAAAGCCGTAGAATGGATGATGTGCGGTACTACTGAACTCCGAACCTGGCCTCCTGAACCCTGAAGACGGACCACCATGAACCAGACATTCACCCAAAAAGTGCTTGCCAAGGCCGCCGGACTGGATGAGGTCGCCGTGGGACAGATCGTGACCGTACGTCCCGCACATCTACTTACCCACGACAATACCGCCGCCATCATCGGCAAGATCGGCGACGAACTCGACCAGTACGGCGTCATCGACCCGAGCCTGTCGGTGATCGTGCTCGACCACGTCGCGCCGGCGGCGAACGAGAAGACCGCGACCAGTCATCAGCAGGTGCGCGAGTACGTCGCCAGGCACGGGCTCAAGAACTTCTACGACGTCGGCGAGGGCGTCTGCCACCAGGTCGTCGTCGAGCGCGGACATGCCCGCCCCGGTACGGTGATTGTTGGCAGTGATTCCCACACGTGCTCGTATGGGGCGGTGGGCGTCTTTTCCACCGGGATCGACCGGACCGAGGCTGCGGCGCTGATGCTTACCGGCGAGACGTGGTTCAAGGTCCCGCCCACGATCAAGATCACGCTCCGCGGGCAGCTTCCGCGTGGGGTGTTTGCCAAAGACCTTGTGCTGCGGATCATCGGCGACCTCGGCGCCGACGGTGCCAACTACATGGCCGTCGAGTACCACGGCGACGTCGGCCACCTCTCCGTCGGTGACCGCTTCACCATCGCGAACATGGGGATCGAGATGGGGGCCAAGATCGCCGCTTTCCCGGTCGACGAGCGGGCGGTGCAGTACCTGGAGACGGCCGGCCTGCCGCGTGACGCGTACGAGCCGGTCTGGGCCGATGCTGACGCCGAGTATGTGCGTGAGTGTGAATACGATCTGACGGTGCTGGAGCCGGTGGTCGCTTGTCCACACGCGGTGGACAACGTGCAGCCGATTGGCGAAGTGGTGGGCTGCCGCGTGCAGCAGTGCCTCATCGGGACCTGCACCAACGGCCGACTCAGCGATCTGCAAGAAGCGGCCGCCGTGCTCAAAGGCCGTAAGGTCGCCCCCAATGTCCGTCTGCTCGTGCTACCCGCGTCGCGGCGCGTGTACCAGGCCGCCCTCGAGGACGGAACGCTGCTGTCGCTCGGCCGCTCTGGGGCGATCGTTCTGCCGCCCGGCTGCGGGCCGTGCCTCGGCGCACACCAGGGTGTGCTGGCCCCGGGCGAAGTCTGCATCTCAACTGCTAACCGCAACTTCAAGGGCCGTATGGGGTGCAAGGAGGCGGAGATCTATCTGGCCAGTCCCGCCACCGTCGCGGCCTCGGCCCTGCATGGCGTGATCAGCGATCCGCGCGAGGAACTGTAGCGGCCGACCCCACCGGTCGAAAACCGGCGCCGCAGATGTAGCGGAACACGAAGAGGCATCCGGCAGCCAGGCTTACGGCTGAGAACGGAGAGCTTGACCATGAGAACGTGGAAATACGGCGACGACATCAACACGGACATGCTCTTTCCGGGCAAGTACACCTATACGTGTTCCACACCGGATGAGATCATGCCCCACCTGCTGGAGGATCTGGACCCGTCGTTCGCGGGGAACGTCAAGGAAGGCGACATTATCTTCGCCGGAGCGAACTTCGGCTGCGGCAGCTCGCGGGAGCAGCCGGTTCTAGGTCTACGGTCTGCGGACGTCGCCGCGGTAGTGGCCAAGAGTTTCGCCCGCATCTTCTACCGCGCCGCGATCAACCAGGGCCTGCTGCTGATCGAGTGTCCCGCGGCGGTCGATGCCTACCGGAAGGGTGACGCGGTCGAACTCGACTTGGTGGCGGGACAGATCCGCGTGGGTGGCCAGGAGTTCTCGTTTCCTTCACTGCCGCCCGAGATCCTCGCCATTCGCGATGCCGGCGGCCTGCTGGAGTACACACGCGAGAAGCTCGCACAAAGGAGCGGAACATGAGTGCGGCGTTTGCCGAAGCCGGTCGCCGGGGTAGCGACGTCCGGTCGGATTGCTGGGTGAAGATCGCGTTGGCCGACAGTGGCGGGATCGTGCTGAACTTGAAGACCAAGGTCGAGCCGATGTACGGCGACTCGCTGCGCACGCTGGTGCGCGACGAGTTAGCGGGCCTCGGCGTGCAGAGCGCGCAGGTCGAGTTGGAAGATGCGGGAGCGCTGCCGTTCGTGGTCATGGCGCGGATCGAGGCTGCTGTCCGCCGGCTCGGCCTCGACGTAGGGGACGGGTATCTGCCGGAATTTGAGCGGTGGTCGCAATACCCGACGCAGCGCGACCGTTTTCGGCGGTCGCGCTTGTATCTGCCCGGCAACGAGCCCAAGTTCGCGCTCAATGCCGGCCTGCATGGTCCAGACGGCGTAATCCTGGACCTGGAGGACAGCGTGGCGCCGGCGGTGAAGGACGAGGCGCGCGTCATGGTCCGCAATGCGCTGCGCGTGATCGATTTCAAAGGCGCCGAGCGGATGGTGCGGATCAACCAGGGCGAGCGCGGCCTTGAGGATCTGGAATTCGTGGTGCCCCACAACGTGCACGTGATTCTGATCCCGAAGGTCGAAGACAAGGATGAAGTCCGGGAGGTGGACGAGCGCGTCGGCGAGATTCTCAAGAGGCACGACATCGACCGCCCGGTCTACCTGATGCCGATCGTGGAGAGCGCCCTGGGGGCCATCAAGGCGTACAAGATCGCGAAGGCCTCTCCCAACGTTTGCGCGCTGACCATCGGGTTGGAGGATTACACGGCGGACATTGGCGTGCCGCGCACGAACGAGGGCCGGGAGAGCTTTTGGGCGCGCTGCCAGGTGGTCAACGCGGCCCGCGCCGCCGGCGTGCAGCCGATCGACACGGTCTTCAGCGATGTGGCCGACATGGATGGGCTGCGGGCGAGCGTGCTGGAGGCCAAGGGGCTCGGCTTCGACGGCAAGGGTTGCATCCACCCGCGGCAGATCAAGGTGATTCACGAAGCCTTCGCCCCGACGCCGGCCGAACTCGACAAAGCCCGCCAGATCGTCGCCGCGTTTGAGGAAGCGCAGGCGAAGGGTCTGGCCGCGGTCTCACTCGGTAGCAAGATGATCGACCCGCCCGTAGTCAAACGCGCCCAGCGCGTCGTCAAACTGGCCGAAGCGCTGAGCTAGACCGGTTTCAGAAACCCCGTAGCGGCCGAGCCCCGTAGCGGCCGTGGATTTCAACGTACGGTGCGGGGCCTGGACGCTGCATCAAGGGCGAAACCGCTCCAGATATGGGGTGGGGTGCTGCCACTGGCGCTGGAGCAGCTTTCGATTCTATGAGTTGGGTGATGATTCGCTGAACAGCATGGATTAGGACACGGCGTTTCCGATTGTAGTTATGATCGTAGGCAGGTCTGGTCAGTCCCCCACCCCGTCGCTGCGCGAACGGGATGGGGCATCCGCGCAGAAGACGGTGCGCTTGGAACGCATCTACCCTGCGACTACTACGGCTATCCGCCGGTGTCCTCGGCAACGACGAAGCCGCGGTACGTGCCACCCGAGCTCTGGAAACCAACCGTGGCCGTCGCGCCGTCGGGAGGCCCGGAGATGTTCTCGTAGTCGCGGGTGTTGCCGTGGTTGATGCCGCCGGTATACGTGCCGTTCGGCAGACAAACCGCGTCCAACGCGACCGTGTTGATCGCGCCGATGACGTAGTAGCGGTAACCGCCAGGGAAAGTGTCTGACATGGTCGCCGAGCCAAGGCAAGTGAACTCATTCTGCTGGTCGATGTTGTAGTAGTGCCACCAGTGCTGGTCACGGTCACGGTAATTGACACTGCCACCCCACACATCGTACGAGCCGGACGCATAGACCGCGAGTTGGCCGCTGGTGTCGCCCAGATCGGTGTAGATCGTGCCGTTCTGCTGTGAGCCCCCCGTCCCGCCGCGCGTCATTACGAACGTTCCATACATGCTCCCGTCGTCCGTGGTGAACGTGCCTTCGATGCGCGACCAGGCGGTGTCCGTGCCGGTGCCGGTCATGCGCAGCGTGGTCGGTGGCGACGTCATCTCAACGTCGATTCTAAGCTGATTGCCGATCACCTGTGCCGTGCCCATCACTTGGCTGGACCCGGCGACGAGGTCATAAGTGTCGCTGCCGGTCTTGAGCAGTTCGGCCTCCTGCGGCTCCGGGGTGGGATCGGTAACGTCATCGAACTGGTTCCCGCCGGTGATGGTCATGGCGGCCGTCCAGGTTCCGTTCAGATCCGGGACGGCCTGGTTGCCGCCGCCGCGCACCATCAGGACCGTGCCGTAGAGCGAGCCGTCGTCGATACTGAACGTGCCGACGATGCTGCTCCATTCCGAGTCCACGCCCGTGCCTGACATGTGAAGCGCGGCTGCCCCCCCGTTGGCGGGTTGGGCGAATTCGATCCGATCCCCGTTTACCCAGGCAGTGGCCCTGGCTTGGCCGCTCTCGTCGGTAGCCTCGTACGTGGTTTCGCCCGTCCGGCGCAGTTGCCCCGTCATGGGCTGCAGGTTGGGGTTTTCCAACTGGCCGAATTGACTGCCGCCCGTGGCGGTCAGGTAGGCCGTCCATGTGCCGCTGAGGTCGGGGGGCGGGACAGTGATAGGACAACCGCTCGCCAGCAGCACCGGCAACAACGCCACGATGAATCCCAACGCCAACCCAGTACGAGACCACAATCTCATTGCACTACCTCCATCAGGTCCTTAGACCGCGGGGCGCGGCTACGCCTAACCAAAACACGCACGAACCCCCGACGTCGACTGCTGCTTCGACTGCGCCATCCTAGCACAGGCCACCCTCGGCTCCAAACGGTGTCGGGCGTTGCCAGCGATTCCGTAAGTCTCTCGGGAGGGCGAGATGCGGCAAGGGTTTACGGCGGATTGCGGCTGGTGCAGGTTCGTGGGGGGGTGTCGGAGTTGTAGGAGCGGCAGGGGGCGGGGCACGCCGGGGTGGCGTGTTCGGGACCCGGCCAGAGAGTCGAGCTACGCCGGATGCTGCCGCCTGGGC
>JAHJAR010000217.1 GCA_018814045.1 Planctomycetota bacterium
GGCGGTTGGTCATCAGCAGGGTGGTCTTGCCGCTGGTCTGGATCAGGCGGTTGAGAATGTCCACCTTGAGCTGCGGGGCAGCGATGCTGGAATGGACCAGCGGCAACTCGTCTCCGGGAATGTAGCTCTCACTCTCCACGATTGCCTGCGCGGCAGTCAGGAAGACCGGTTCCTTGCGCGTCCGGCCGGTACCCTCCTGCGCGAACCAGTCCCGCTGTTGTGGCGCGGCTGGTGGTCCGAAGAACTGCTCATATGCCTGGCGGGCCAGCGCTTCGAACGGTGTGGCGACAGCCGGGGTGGCGTCCGCGGTGGCCACGTCCTTGAGCAGCAGCTCCAGGGAGTGGGCCCGGAGTCGCTCATCGCCCGAGCGCGCCACTACGTTTCCAACCATGTCGACCCGGTTCTCGAGGCCGTTGATCGAGAGCGATTCCGCGCTCGTGACAACGATCGGCAGCGGCTGGCGACGTTGCTGCCCCTGTAAGCTGCGCGTGGTTGTGAAGGCGAGCCGCGATGGACCGGCCACATTGAGGGACTGACTCTCGACTTCGAGCTTGATCTGCTCCCCTTCGACTGTATACGGCTCGGCATGAACCTGGGCGGGCTCGGCGGGTGTGCCGCTCACGGTCGCACGCGCGAGTTGGTTGGCGCCGGCGAATATGGCGGCTATGTGCTCGCCCCGGGCGGCGACCTGCTCATCGGGATCGTGCAGTTCCGCCGCTCCGGACACATCGAGCGTGCGCAATATCAGCGGCGGCCCGCCAGCCGTGGTCGCCGCCAGCGCCGGCGCTGCCGTAGCGTGGACGCGGGCTCCCTGGATATAGGCCGAACCATCCGTGATGCGCACCGCCCCCATGGCCAGAATCTCGCGCGTATAAAGACGATTCTGGGCGGACAAGGCGAAAGCGAGTTCGAGCTGTGCGCACTCGAGCGTCTGCTTGTCGCCAGCCAGCGTCACACCGCCCGACGCGACCGCAGACTCGAGGGATGCTTCCAGCGAGTGCCCCGCTGTTGTCGGCTCGAAGTCCAGTTCCAGTTGATGGGTGGCCAGCCGTTGGCCGCGGAGATCGACCACTACGTCGCCAAAGAACGTGGCCGACTCCAACTGGCCCAGATCCGCGGGATTCTCAGCCGTGAGAGCGTCGTCGGACGCCGTGGCGGCGACGCGCAGCTCGGCCCATTGCGTGCAATGAATGGACAACGGCTCTTCACCCGCCTGCTCGTCGCCGCGCGAAGTGAGCACCACGTCGCCGATGAGCTTGATGATGCTGTTGGCGTTGTCGATGTAGACGCTGGTGGCGACGGCGTTCAGTCGGGGGCCGAGGTCGAATGAAACGTGGCCATCGGGGCCACGGTAGAGCCAGATCTGCTGCGTCTCGTCCTGGAAGGCCAGTCGCCCGCAGCGCAGCGTCCCATCGCCGCGGGTCAGGGTGACTGGGCTGCCCGTGGCTTCGAGGCGGCGCCGTGGTTCTTCGACATCGGCGGGCGAGGATGCTGGTCCGAGCGAAAGGGGGCCTTGCCAGCGGACCAGCAGCCGTTCGGTCTGCTCGTCCGGGCGAGTGGCCGGGGCGCTCGTCGTCGGACGCTGGCCAAGCAGGTGTTGTGAGCCGCCCACGTCGAACAGCAGGCGCAACTCGCGCGCTTCGAGGCCGCCGAGTTGTACCGCGCTGCGCCAGTGTTCGGCCACGACGCCACCGCTCAGTACGCATTCGTAGGCGGTGATGCGGCGGGGTCGTTTGCGGCGTGGTTGCGTTGTGGGTGGAGCCTCGTTCCCCTGGGGTCGCGCGCGTCGGCCGGTCAATCCACCGAACAGTCCGCTGCCGGCGAACAGGGTCAACTCCTTACCTTCGCTGATGACAAGTGTTTCGACACGGTTATCGACCTGATTCCAAACCAGCGCGAGCCCCGTGCCGGAAATATCGAAATCGGCGCCGTAGGTACGGAGCCGCCCGTCAGTGTTCAGCTTGCCCAGTTCGAGATCGAAGTCGAGGCGCTCCATCTCGACCGTGATGCGGTCGGCCGGTCGCTGATCGAGCGGGGGGCGGTCCAGGTCGGTGGCCCGGTCGATCACGATGCGGGCCGCGCCGCGCAGCCAGCCCAGCTTGGGCTTCATGCGCGATTTCTGGATGCGGTCAACGGTGATTTGTCCTTCGTCAGCGGAGATTGTGGCCAGCATGCCGCTGGGCAGGAGGATGGTCAATTCGGGCAGGCGTACGTAGATCTCGTTGCGGGAGTTGGCTACGGGCCGCCACTCTTCCGCGCGGAAGCGGTCGGTGGGGCGGCCGGTACGCTCGTCGTAGACGGTGAATTCAAACTGCCCGCCGGGCGGGATCGTGGCGGGGCCGATCTGCACGACTTCCTCGGGATCGGCGACGACCTCGGCGGGCAGGGCCTTGAGCAGGGCGTCGCGCTGTTCGGGCTCGAGCACCGGGTCGCGGACCAGCAGGGCATACCCGGCGAAGAGGATCAGCAGAATCGCAATGGATGAAACCAGTAGAACGATGTTTCGGATCATCTGACCCGTTCCTGTGCTATTGGGTCTGGTCCGCCAGGCGGCGGTAGTGGTCCACGATCTCCCGCCACTGCCCGGTTTCGTGCAGCAGGTGCTCGACGGCTTCGCGCACGGCGCCCTGCCCGCCGGAACGCTGGGTCACAAAACGGGCCACCGCCTTGACCTCGGCCACCGCATTGGCGACGGCGATGGGGTAGCCACAACGCATTAGCACCGGCAGGTCGAGCAGGTCGTCGCCGATGGCCGCGACCTCGTCGAGTCCGATCTCCAGTTTCGGCAGGAGGAGTTGCAGGTCGGCCAGCTTGTTCTCGCTGTCCTGGATCAGGTGCGTGATGTTCAGCTCACGGGCGCGATGCGCGACTGCCTCGGAGCGCTTGCCTGTGATGATTACAACCACACCGCCCAGCCGCTGGAAGCGGTGTGTGGCTAGCCCGTCGTGAATGTGAAAGGCCCGCGCCGGGCGCCCGTCGGCCCCCACGTAGACGCGCCCGTCGGTCAGGACGCCGTCCACATCGAGACACAGGCAACGGATTCTGCTCATCACCTCACGCTTCCGCTTGCCGAAAACTCTCCGGGCCGATTCGCGGCACGGTCTGGCCGTGCGGCGAGCAGCGCGTATCATACTCGAAACACACCGCCGGTCTTGTGCGGGTCTTGGGCGCGACTTGTCAGACGAGGCGGCAGTCGGTGGTCGAATGCGGCAATCTACGGGACGGGAGCGAGATGGGCAACGCACCTGCGGATCCGGCCAGGTTTGAGCTTGGCGGCTGCACCGTCACGCTGCTGAGCGGCGGAAGCCTGAAGCTCGACGGCGGGGCCATGTTTGGGTTGATCCCGAAGGCCCTCTGGTCGCGGACAACACCCGCGGATGACTTGAACCGCATCCACCTCAACTGCAACTGCCTGCTGGTCGAATGGGCCGGCGAGTCCGCGCGACGCCTGATCGTCGAGACCGGGCATGGGCCCAAGTACGACGCGCGCGAGCAGAAGATCTTCGCGATCAACCCGGAGGACTGGCTGCTGCCTGCGTTGGAGGCAGCCGGCGTGGACGCGGCCACGGTCACCGACGTCGTGGTGACCCACCTGCACTTCGATCACGCTGGCGGCCTGACCTGCGTGCGCGACGGGCGCCTGGTGCCGACTTTTCCAAATGCGAGAGTGCATGTTCAGAGGCGGGAGTTCGAGGACGCGCGCCTCGGTTTCGGCGTCATGACCCAAACGTACCGCGAGGAGAGCTACCTGCCCATCGACGAGGTCAACGGCTGGAGCCTGTGTGATGGCGATGCCGAAGTCGCCCCGGGCGTGCGGCCACTGCTGACCGCGGGGCACACGCGCGGTCATCAATCCCTCATCATCGAGGGACGCGACCGCGGAATGATCTTCACCGGCGACGTCATGCCGACGCGCAATCACGTCGGGCAGCCGTATAACATGGCCTACGACCTGTTCCCGCTCGATAACCAGGATTCGAAGCGGCGGGTGTTGGCGCTGGCGGCAGAGCGGGACTGGTTGCTGGCGCTCGACCACGATCCCGAGACTCCGATTGTGCGGGTGGTGCCCGACGGGGAATACTTCGCCCTGGAGACCGAGTCCGCAGCGCCCGGCGGCTAGGCGCACGGCCGAAGCAAAGCTCGCAAGCACGATTCAGGAAGGAAACCTCATGACCTTGATCATACCTATCGCGATAGCGTCGGCGCTGCTCGCTGGACCTGGACAGGCGGCGGATTCCGCTGGTGTGGATGTCAGGCTGCTCAGCATCACCGAAGTACGGCACGTCGTGCTGGAGAAGCCCGCGCAGGGCGAGGAGGCGATATCGTTCACATTCGGGGATTCCCCTGAGCCGGGGTTGGTGCTCGAGCTGGAGCTGATCGGCGTTGTGGCTGGGCAGGCAACCCACTACGGACACGTGACGGTCAAGTCAGCCGAGGACGACACCGGCCACAAGCTGAATCCGTTGAAGCCGCGTTTCAGCATGAACGACGCCGGCAGCACCTTCCTCAAGATCGATCGCGAGCACATGTACTTCGGTCAGGGCCAAGTCCCCCAGGACCGCATCAAGTTCGACGTCAAGCTGGAATTGCCGAACCGCGCCGCAAAGAAACTCGCGATGGCCGCCGGTTCAGTCAAGTTGCGCACCGGGAAACGTCAGGACGTCCTGATCGCGGGCCCCCGGCAGAAGATTGGCACACCGCTCAAGGACAAAGCACTGGCCGCGGCCGGTCTGAAGGTCGAGATCGTGGAACCGCAACCAGACGGCTTCCTGGCTCCACAGGATTTGTCCAAGGCGGTGGTCTTCAGAGTGTCCGGCAAGCTGGAAACCCTGCTGGACGCGAGCGTGGTCGATGCCCAGGGGAAGGAGCTCAGCAGCGGTTCGATGAGTTCTACCGCTGGTGACGCCAAGACCTACGTTCTGGAGGCGGATGAGAGCCTGCCGGATGATGCGCGTCTCAAGCTGGTCGTCCTGCTCGGTCAGAAGGACGTGGAGGTGCCGTTCAAGCTCGCGGACGTGCCGTTGCCGTAGGTTGCCCACCCTTAGCGGCGGGTGCGGAAGAGCATGCGCAGGCGGTCGCGCAGGTGGACGTTGGCTAGGCGGGCCAGTTCGCCGGCATCCAGCCACGTGCCGTAGCAGACGGTGCAACTGTCGACGATCGTGCCGGGATGCTCGCGGCTGTTGAGCTTGAGGAGGTATGTGCCCTGGCAGCGCGGACAGTTGATGCGCGGGCCGGCGACGTTGGGGGCGGCCTCGAACACGCGATCCTCTTCCAGCAGGGGCCGCGGATCGGTTGCGAGCAACTTCTCCAATTCCAGCATATCAAGCCAGATGCCGTGACAGGAAGGACAGCGATCGATCGTGACGTCCTCGACCGTCTCCTGCATCATCTCCGTGGCGGAGCACTTGGGGCAGTTCATTGGTTCTTCACTCCGGCCCTCGTTGGTTTGTCTACGCAGCATAGCATAGCACATCCCGCGCCGCTATACCGAGCCCGAAGCGCAAGTCCGTTTCCCAGGCTTTCCTGTTGGGACACTTTGGGGCGGCCCCCGAAGGACGGCGACCGCAAACACAACGTGGCCTGTCACGGTAGGCTGAACATCATCAGCAACAGCACGACGAGCCAAACGATCAACGTGACGAGGCTGACAACGAACGCTCTGCGCAATGCCGCCCAATCCTCCGCCGGCCTGCGGCCGTAGCCCAGCAAGCGGCGAGCGGTTGCCCCGACCACGACGATTGCGATGGACAGACCGCCAAAGGCGAAAAAGACCGCCAGAGCCAATAGCCAACTCGAGATGGCCCCCGCAAACGCGTGAAGCAGGATGAGCACAGCCGCGGGCGCCGTCAGCCACGCTGCAAGTGTCGCCGTCTGTGTAAATACGTTGCCCGCCAAGCCGTACGGGTCGTATGTTTGCCGATCGTCGGGATCGAACGGACGCCCGCACTCCGGACACCGGTTTTCCGGCAGCCCTTCGAGGATGTACCCGCAGCCGAGGCAGCGTTTTGGTGACTCGCACGTGTCCCCATCGGTTGCAGACATGCTTGCATTCCAGTGTGGTGTCTCACAATCACGACATCCTTCCGAGTTCTCATGGGGCTTGCGCCGCACCCACGGGGGATGAAAAGCCGAATCTACGGAGCAGCCGCGATCGTCAGGGAGCGGTTGTGTCGAGAACCGGTCGGTGCCGCCGGCAACCGCTCCCTTCTGACGGTTGCGGCTCGGAAAGAGTCTTGGGATAGGTTCTAGTGCAGCACGGGCGAATAGCCCGCCCAGCACCGCCATTGGCCGGTGCCACAAGCAGTTGTGATGGACGCTACTACTCTTCGCGTGTCTTAACGTCCTTGGGCCAGGGCGAGTCGATGTCATTCATCTCGACGCCCAAGATCGAAAGATCGCCGCTCCAAATGTACTGCGTGTACTCGCCGTAACACTCATCGCTGTAGACGGTCGCGCCGACCTGGAAGACGTCTTTCAGCAGCCGTACCGTGCCGTCCGAGTACTCCTCGTAGAGCATGTACAAAGGAACCTGCTGTCCCGGCCCGACGCGCAGGCTGATCGCGGTCATGTGTGCTCCCAGTTCCCGGTCCTCGGCGTCGCTGGCGTCGTAGTTGCGCACGCGCACACGGATATCGAGCGTCACCGGTCCGGTATTGATGATGGTGACCTCCTGCTCCCAGAACCCGCTGAACTTCTCTTCCTTCTCGCCGAAGGAGACCGCCACGCTGCCGGTGGCCACACATTCGGACGGGATGCCGCAATAGTAGATCTCGGCCTGGTGCAGGCAGCGTTCACGGTTCGACTGGCCCAGATCGGGGAAGCACGGGATTTCGTCGACAAACGCGATCGCATCGCAGAGTTCCAGGAAGCGCTCGTCGTCGCGCTCGATGCAGCCCTCCCAGATGCCCGCCAGCACTGTGCGGAGCATCTCGCAGTCCATCTTGGATTGCGCGCCGAATTCAAGCTGACTGTAGTACTCCTGCGCCAGGTCGCAGTTCTGGACGTCGATGACCTTCGCGAAGTAACCGTCCGTCAGCACCTGGTCGTCCGGCTGGTAGACGTTGTATTCGGCGACGAATACGTCCTTCATCTGATGCCGGTAGAGCCAGCCGCTGCTCCCCTCCTGTCCAAACCAGATATCCACGTAGACCCGTGCGGTGCTATCCGGCGTCGCCGCCGCCCAGACCGCGTCGCGAGCGTGCTTGCCGTAGTCTGACGCGCTCATGCTGCCGATGCCCAGCCCGGCCCCCAGCGCGCCCAGCGGCTTGGCCGCCCATTGTGGTGCGAACGCCCCGACAATCGACAGTCCGATCCCAACCACGCTGAACGCGTTGCCCACGCTCTCGGCTGTCTTCTGAGCTTCCGCGGCAGGGACGCTGAGCTGTTCAGTACGGTGCACGACGTTGAAAGTGTACATGCCTACGTCGTTGACTGACGCTTCGCCAAACGAGCCCACCTTGGACGCATCATACGTGACGGAGTTGGGACTCACGTAGCCGAAGCCAGGCTCGGCCTCTTCGATGTTATAGCCGCCAGCCTTGCTGACGCGCACGACCCGCGGCCAGATGCGTGCGCTCTTGATCTCCTCGACCCTCAGTGTGCGGCCCTGCTTCAAAAAGAGCTTGATCTGTCCGACGAGCGAGACATAGCGGGCCTGCACGTCTGAGCGGGCGGCGCTCTTCGGGCTCGGGGGGTACATCTCGCGCAGCGCCTTGGCCATGGCCGCCGTCTTGGCGCGGCTGTCGGGCGGCAGCGCCTCCGTTCTGATCGACTGCACCTCGTCCCCGCGGCGCTCTTCGATCCGCACCTGGTCGCCATCATAAGACAACAGCAGTTCGTAACGGTTCGAGCCCGAACCGAAGGTCACGCGCGTGGGCCAGAGTTGATCGTCAAAGACGACCAGCACGCCCGGCTGGCTGCTGATGTTGTTGCGCGACCAATACTCGAGCGCGTCGACGCGGGTCGCCACGCCGCTCTCGTCCTTCTGGCCGTAGACCAGGACCCAGTCGCCGTCGGCGTTGTTGACGATCTTGCAGATGATCGGGTCGGCCGGGTCGGTGTTGGCGTAGAACTCCACGGTGAGTGCCTGTTGCAGCCCTAGCAGGGGGTCGCCGCCCGGGCAACCGGACACCGAGAGCAGCAGTGCCAACCCAAACAACCCCGCAGCAACCAACAGGCCGCCCCACCAACCTGACCTCGCAAGATGTCTCAGGCACACATTCGTCACCGTTCTGCTCCTCGTTTGCCGACTGTCCCCGGTTGGTCCGCGTGCCCGACGCCCGCCCACTCGCTACGTACCAGAATACCCGCAACACCCGCCCCGGCAAAGAGTTACTTCGTGCGGGGCTGCCCGCGCCCACCTCCGCCGCCGGCCTGACTGCCGCTGCACACCGTGCGTAAGGCCGCATAGTCGGCCCGTCAGGCCTGCCGCGCGCAATTCGGCCTACATTCGCAATCACTGACGTCGTTTCTATGCCGTTTTCGAGGCGATCTGGAGCGGGCCTTGCTGCGGCGTGGCAATCACGCGAGCGCCAACTTCTGGCGGCGGGCCCTGCCGCCGGTCCTCGAGCGATACGGGGATCGGGCGGCAGATCGTCACAAGGCCATACCCCCCACATTAGGTTGCTCTTCCGGCTCGCCCGCAGACCGCGGGATAGCCGCGGTTACGGCGCCAGTCCAGCCCCGCGACGTTCCGCTCGAAGCGTGTCCGCAGGTTGGCACCGTAGACGCCTGTGCCGCGATAACGCGATGATCTCGGCAGCCTTACGGCCCACCGATCAGCAGCTCCACAAACGCGTCGATGTCGAAACCGTTCACCTCACCATCGCGGCTGATGTCGGCCAGCATGTGGTCGCAGTCGGGGTACTGGGGGTAGTAGTAGTCCGGCCCCTGTAGCGCCAGCACGAACCCGTCGGTGTCGAAGCCGTTGACCACGCCGTCGCAGTTCAGGTCGCCGCGGGGGTAGCCCTTGAGGCCGAGACTGTGGTTCTCCCCCGCCGCGACTGCGACAAAGTCCGTATTCGGCGCAGGCACATCGCATTGGCCATGCCCGTTGGACCCCCACGCCACGACCGAGCCGTCGGCCTTTAGGCTCAGACTGTGGTACCCGCCCCCCGCGATGGCCACGAAGTCCGTGTTCGGCGCCGGCACGTCGCATTGGCCGTAGTAGGTCCAGCCCCACGCCACGATCGAGCCGTCGGCCTTCAGGCCCAGACTGTGCCCCGCGCCCCCCGCGACCGCCACGAAGTCCGTGTTCGGCGCCGGCACGTCGCGTTGGCCGTACGAGTTGTCTCCCCACGCCACGATCGAGCCGTCGGCCTTCAGGCCGAGACTGTGCGCGGCGCCCTCCGCGACCGCCACGAAGTCCGTGTTCGGCGGCGGCACGTCGCATTGGCTGGAGCCGTTGTTTCCCCACGCCACGATCGAGGCGTCAGCCTTCAGGCCGAGACTGTGCTCGCCGCCCGCCGCGAGCGCCACGAAGTCCGTGTTCGGCGCCGGCACGTTACGTTGGCCGTCACCGTTGTATCCCCAGACCACGATGGAGCCGTCGGCCTTCACGCCGAGACTGTGTAACCCGCCCGCCGCGAGCGCCACGAAGTCCGTGTTCGGCGAAGGCACGTCGCATGGGCCGTAGTCGTTCCATCCCCACGCTACGATCGAGCCGTCGGCCTTCAGGCCGAGACTGTGCTCGCCGCCCCCCCCGAGCGCCACGAAGTCCGTGTTCGGCGGCGGCACGTCGCATTGGCCGTAGCGGTTGTATCCCCACGCC
>JAHJAR010000218.1 GCA_018814045.1 Planctomycetota bacterium
ACGCCAGGTCTCCTCTCGCGAAGCCATGGTGCATCAAGACGCCGCCGATTCGAAGACGGGGTTCACCGGACGCTTACAACTCGACCAGCGTCGCGTCGGGATGTTGCTTGACCAATGCGGCCAACCGCTCGCGGTCGATCTTGCGTGGCCGGGCGGTCGGCACGCGCGGCGCAATGCTGCCCGTTTCGCGGCGACGTTGCTTCAGCGACCGCACCCACGTGCGGCTGACGCCGTACTCCTCGCCGACTTGCTTGGTCCGCAAACCGGCGTCGCAATCCACCAACACCCGCCGACGCAGGTCCATCGAGTACAGCACCATCGCAACACCTCCTTGTGCTGCGACTACCTATAGGCGCGTGCGCGCTCCCGGCGCAAGAAGTTTTTTGGATTTGCTTTAGAGCGGATTCTGGAAGAGATTGGTCGGCGGGAGTGCGGGGGCTGCAACCGCCGGCAGCGCGGGCCCTCTGGGTCTCGATGTGAACCGCATAACCAAGAGCAACGGGCCGTCTCCCGTCGGAAACGGCCCGCTGCCTGTTGCGGTTCTCGGTTGCGCGCGGCCTAGCGGCGGCGCAGCAATGCCAGACCCGCCAGCGCCATCAGAGAAAGCGTCGCGGGTTCCGGCAGGACCTCAACGGTGCCAGCACCGTATACGACAGTCGCAAACCCTGTCGGATCGAGGCCAAAGCCCTCGGTGACGTCAGTCGGGTAGTCGTCGCCGAGTGTGATGCCGGTGATACCGACGGCATAGCCGGCAAATTCGACCGTCGCCAGCAGGATATCGTCGCCCCAGACGTTGCCGGGTTGGGGCACGAGACCGCCAAGCAGGTCACCATCCGGCGTCTGCTGCACGGCGTTGAAGAGCGGGCCGATCGACACCAGCGTCCAATCGGCGATGCCCGGATCGGCGACATCGAGATCCAACCCCCAAACCAGAATGGCATCGGCCTCGGGGATGTCTGCCACGATGTCAACGGTCACGGTCAGGCCGACATCCGAAATCGTGGCATCGACCGGATTGACGTCGACCATGATATCTGCCCAGGCGCCCCCGACGGCCAGCGTCGTGACCGCCAGGAGAACGCTACAGAACCTAAGCTTCACTGGCATTAGAAATCCTCCTCCACATAGAAAGTCGTGCGTTCCAGCTCCTCTTCTCAGCTCCAGTCTCGTAACGCACGTACACGAGTTCGTACGTAGGGGTGGGCCACCTGCCGGCCTCGGCCGACAGGTGCTGCCCACCCACTGCTTACAGGTTAGGGCCGCGGCGGACCAATCGGACCGCTGCCGGACGGACCCTGCTGCGAACCGGCACCAATGCTCCTGAGCATCGGCCGCTTGCCAGGCAACGGCTCACCCGGGTTGGCATCACGGAAGCACTGCACCCAGGCCTGGTAGTCGGCGATACCGACGCAACCGTCGTCGTTGAAGTCGGCCTCGGCCAGGTACGCCGGGTCCGGATCGCAAGCGCCGAACGCACCCAGGAAGATGGTGTAGTCGTCTCCATCCACGTCGCCGTCGCTATCTAGATCACCACACGGACAGCCTCCGCCTACCGTGGTGACAACTCCGCCGTAGCCGGTGACGGTTCCGGAAGCAACGAGCGTACCACTCAGGTAGACCTCGTAGTCCGGTCCACCGTCGCCGTACGAGTCGTAGATGTACACGCCGTAGCAGGCAGCGTACGGGATGCAGCAGTCGACCTCGACGTGCTCATAGCCGGAGTAAGGGCCGCCGGAGCACATCACCGTAGCGGTGTCCAGGTCGATGATCTCCCAGGTGGTCTCGCTGCCGTAAGAGTCGCAGTCGAGGATCAGGGTGATCGTGTCTTCCTCGCACGACTCACACGCTTCGATCGTCAGATCGAACTCGGGTATGCAATCCGGCGTCGACCACGTATCCACTTGGATGTAGTACGTGCCCGGCTCAAGGTGCAGGCAATCGGGAGCAGCGCCGATTACGAGCGGGGCGGACGAGCTGTGGTAGTCAGCCGCGATGCACGAATCGGTCGGCGGGCACATATCGCCAATCGCGATGCCGGGATACGTGGTCCCGTGTGGATCGAGCGTGATCGTGACGTCCATCGCCTCGGTGACGATCAACTCGTAGATCATGTCCTCGCCACTGTCGTAGAAGTACAGGCAGTGGGCAGTTGAGGGATCATCGTAGTCGTCGCCGCGGCCACAGTTGCTGTTGTTGTCCGTGAAGGGTAGGTCGGCCAGGCCGAGCGTGACTTGCAGCGGCGTGCCGCAGTTGTCACCCTCCGGCGACGGGCACTCGAAGGTGGCACAGTCTTCGCCCTCGTACCACTCACCACCGTAGGTGTTGATGCAGTCGTCCTCGGTGGTCGTGGCGACGCAGTCGGTCCCGACGCAGCAGGCCCCGGTGGGCACCGTGCACGCCGCGATCGTCAGATCGAACTCGGGGATGCACGTCGGCGACGCCCACGTATCCACCTGGATGTAGTAGGTGCCCGGCTCGAGGTGCATGCAATCGGGATACGCACCGATGACCAGCGGAGCGGACGAGCTGTGATAGTCAGCCGCGATGCACGAATCGGTCGGCGGGCACATATCGCCAATCGCGATGCCGGGGTAGGTGGTGCCGTGCGGATCGAGCGTGATCGTGACATCCATCGCCTCGGTAACGATCAACTCGTAGATCATGTCCTCGCCACTGTCGTAGTAGTACAGGCAGTGGGCAGTCGAGGGATCATCGTAGTCGTTGCCGCGGCCGCAGTTGCTGTTGTTGTCCGTGAAGGGCAGGTCGGCCAGGCCGAGCGTGACTTGCAGCGGCGTGCCGCAGTTGTTGCCCTCCGTCGATGGACACTCGAAGGTGGCACAGTCTTCGCCCTCGTACCACTCACCGCCGTAGGTGTTGATGCAGTCGTCCTCGGTGGTCGTGGCGACGCAGTCGGTCCCGACACAGCAGGCACCAGTCGGCAGCGTGCACGTGTTGATGGTCAGGTCAAAGTCCGGAATGCAATCCGGCGACGGGTAGGTATCCACCATCACGTAGTACGTGCCCGGCTCGAGGTGCTTGCAGGGTAGGCTGTGAGGACTGCTGCCCGAGGTGCTGCTGGTTGCGATGCAGGTGGCGTCCGGCGGACAACTGTCGTCGAGCGTGATGCCGGTCCAAGTGGTCCCCTTCGGATCCAGCGTGATCTCGATGTCGACCGGATCGGTCACGATCAGCTCGTAGATAATGTCCTCGCCACCGTCGTAGGAACCGAGGCACGTCTCGGAGTAGTTGTTGTTGCGACCACAGGTGTACTGGCTGATGTCCGTGTAGGGCAAGTCGGCCGGCAGCGTGACTGTCAGCGGCAGGCCGCAATTGTCACCCGGCTCGGGCTGCGGGCAGGGGTTCGGGTCGCACGAGACGCCCTCGCCTTGCCAGGTCCCCAACTGGGCCAGGCACTCGGCCTCGGTCTGATCCGGCACGCAGTCGCCGTTCTCGAGGCAGCAAGCCCCGCGCGGCAGCGTGCACGGCTCACACGTGACAACCGCCGTGTACATGGCCGGGCAGTCGACGTACTCGTAGTACGAGGAGCCGACGAAGACGTAATAAGTGCCCGCCGGCACGCACATCGTGACGCTGTCCTTCTCGCACTCGTTGATCGAGAGATAGGGGCTGATGTAGCCGGTGATGTTGTCACAACCGGGGACGCCCGGCACGTACTGCTCGATGAACCCGAAGATCACCGGGGTGAAGTCGCCTTCGACCGTCAGGGTCAGTTGGGTTTCCCCGGTCGTGGTGACCTCGTACCAGTCGGTATCGCGGGTGGTTGTCCCGCCATCGGCCCAGGTTGTCCCGCAAACCGGAACGCCACAGGTCATGGGCTCGAACACCGCCGGCTCTGAGTTGCAGCCGCCATTGGTGTCTTCGCCACAAACCTCCAGTTCGTCCACGGCACCGTCCGGGCAAGGCACGATGCACGGGCACTCGTCGCACGTCGTCCATGCGCCAAGCCAGTTGTCGGTGCAGTCCACCTCGGTCGTCAGGTCACAGGTGCCATCGGGATGACAGCAGGCGCCAACGACCTCGCCGCAGGGCGGATCGAGGTCTTCACAGGCGGTGTCGGCCACGAAACGCAGCGGCGGCGGGCAGTCCTGCGCCTCCACGTCCGGGGTACAGTCGCCGGTCGAGTCGTCGCAGCAGGCCCCGTAGCTGGGCACGTACGTGCCGGTCAGGCACAGTCCCATGTTGTAGGTGTTCTGGACGAGGCTCGAGCCGTTCCACTGGTAGGAGACGCCGTCGCCCGTTTCCGAGTTCAACCACATGAACCAGCAACTGTGGCCGGCGTCGACGCCTTCGATCGAGACCCAGCCGGCGGTCATCGTGCAGCAGGGCACCAGGTCGAGGCTGTACTCCCAGTTCACCCAGCCGTCGATCGTGTGGCCGGTGTCGACCTTATTGGGCGCGACGTTCAGATACTCGCAAACCGGAGTGGTCAGATCCGGCTGGCCGGTCCCATCATCCTGCCAGAAGCGGATGTTGTACGTGTCGGGAGTGCGGTCACACTCGTACCAGTAGTAGCCGTCGCTGTAGCCGGTCTGGCCCCACCAGTGGATGTCGCAGATGTCGCCACTGATTCCACTGAAGTTCTCGTAAACGATGTAGCCGGGAACCTCGTCACTGGTGACGGCCGCCCAGGGGTCGCTGTCGTAGTTGACTGCCGGCTGGCTGAAGAGCGAGCCAGGCGGGCACTCGACCGGGTCCGGGGGAGCGACACCTTCGACAACGGTGAGCTCGTAGTTGCCGCAATTCGAGCCGTAGCCGTCAACGATGATGTAGTAGGTGTTGCCGCCGGTCAGTTCCAGGCCGATGATCTCGGAGATGTAACCCGGGCAGGAATCGTCGGCGCAGGCCACCAGCGTGCCGGGGCAGGCTCCTTCGTACACGAACAGTTTGGTGTCGTAATCGGTGCCGGCGTTGCAGAGCGAGATGTCGACCCAGATGCCTGCGGCGGGCGTGTATTCATACGCCACGTCCGGGGCGGTCGCCGTCCACGTGCAGGCTTCGTCGTAGTCGTCAGCGAAACCGCATGTGTTGCCGGTGTCGGTGTAGGGCAGAACCGCGATGACGGTAGCGGTGTCGCAGGTGTCGCCGCCTCCGCGCGGTTCGCCGGTCGTCTTGTGCAGCGAAGCTGCCGTGGTCGAGAGGATATGCTGTCGGCCGGCCTCGATCGCGTTGAGCCGCTGGCCGACGTCGTTGCCGGTGGGCGGCTTCTTGTCGGCCCATAGCACACTGGTACACAAGAACAGTGCTACGGCGCCCAGAATACAGGTTCGCCTCTTCCAACTCATGTGTGTTGCCTCCTCTTCCGAATGATTCTGTCGGGGAGCCCAAAAAACCAATAACACATACCAAACCCTCGCTCTGCCTGCGCCTCGGCAGCGGTATTACTGCACGCCGCCAGGCGTGGGCGCGAAGGTTCCGCAAAATGCGTATGAAGGGTGGAATGTGAGAACAGAATAGTGCCCGCGGACGCGGCGGCAGGGTGAGACAAAGAAGATCGCGGCGGCAAGCAGCCCGTGCGGCGCGGGACGCCACACGTGGCGGCCGGGCATGAACGGTGTTGCGGATCGTCAGACTTTCGCCTGGAGACCACTTCTTCCCCAACAACCCCGTGTCCTCTCCCCAGGGAGGCGCGCCGCTCGCCCCTGCCTCTCTACCGCCTCGTCAGCCGGGCCAACTCGACGCCGCTGGCGCCGATAAACCGACCCGAATCTCGATGCTAGGCGCGCACAGGCGGGGAATCAAGGCATAGGGCCGAGAATGTAGCTTTTTTTGGAATGTCGCGGCGATTGGACGAAATATCAGACGTTAGCGGTCCCGATTGGCCAGCACTGACGCCGAAACCGTTCTCAGGTCGCGTCCGACGACCTCGGGAGCGCTCGCGGGCGCCGTGGTGAAATGCGGCCTACCGCGTCTCCGGATGCAGCAGGCGACCCTCCATCCCGCCGGCCAGCGGCAGTATGGCACCTGACACGTGGCCTGCCAGTCGGTCGGAGGCCAGGAACACGACCGCCGCCGCCACATCCTCGGGTTCGGCGATTTTGCGCAGGGGCATCGTGGCCTGGGCCTGCGTGACCGCTTCTGGGTTTGCCAACTCCTCCGACGCCATCGGTGTGCGCGTCCACCCCGGGCATATGCAGTTGACGCGTCCCCGTGGCGCCAGCCGGACTATCTCGTTCTTCAGGGTGAGGGTCAGGCCGTAGGTCATCCCGGCCTTGGCGGCGGAGTAGTCGGCGTGGCCGGCTTCGCCGAACAGGGCGGCCGTGGAGCCGACGAGTATGATAGCCGCCGCCGCGCGCGGTATCTGTGCCAGGTGACGTAGGAACGCCCTACAGGTAAGGAAAGCGCTCGTCAGGTCGGTCGTTAAGGTCTCGTGCCATTGCTCCAGCGTCATTTCGTGCAGCGGGTGGTAGTGCTTGTTCCAGATACCCGCGTTGACAACCACCACGTCGATCCGCCCGAAGGCCGCCAGCGCTTCGACGAAGAGGTGTTCCACGTGCTGCTCGTCACGCAGATCCGCCTGGACGGCGATGCTCTGCGTTTCGAGGCGCTGTTGCAACCGCTGGACCCGCTCGGGCTGCGTGTGATAGTGCAGCACAAGGCGGGCGCCTTGCTCGGCCAGCAAGGCCGCTGTCGCCAGGCCGATCCCGCCGGACGCGCCGGTGATAAGAACACATTGGTCGTGCAAGTCCGTATTCACGTTTTTCTCCCGTGCGAGGGGCGCAGCCAGATGACCATGCGACCGCGATTCATAACCGAAAAACGCTTGGCAGGCACGTGGCGGGAGGAGCGCGGCGGGGGCTTGTGCGCGGCGGCGGGTCACCTTTGGCAACCGCTCTCTTACGGTCGCGGCTCGGTTTTGTCGGCTGTTAGGGGGTGTTGGGCTGGGGCGTTGAGAGGCGTGCTACGCGAACGTGTCGACGTGCTGACCCTGGCCGGCTTCGGCGATCTGTGCCGCCACCTCAACGGCGTCTTCCAACAGCGTTGCAACCACTTGCTGCTGCTCGTTAGCGAGCTTCAAGGTGCGCGTGGCAACTTCTGTCGCCACGGCTTCGGCGGCGTTGTGGGTTGCCTGGGCTGCGATTGCGCTGATATCGCTCATATCGGAACCTCGTCCGTTCGGCGTCACATACAACAACTATCGTTATTTGGGAGCCGGCATTCCAGGTGGCCGTCGTTTTGTCGTTGCAGCGGGAGGTCGTGGTCATGAGAAGAGCCGCAACGGCACAGATTACCGGGCGCTGCGCCCGGCCAAATCGGTGCGTGGATTTGGCAACTGAAGTCGCGCCCCTCCCAGTTGCTCACGCGCCGCTGTACTCGGCCCAGGTCTTGGGCGTCTCCCACACACGCACGGCGTGCAGCCGAGCCGGGGCGACATGGTTGCTCAGCAGGCCCCAGATGACCCGGGCGATGTTCTCGACGCTCGGGTTCAGGGTCCGGAACTCGGCCGTATCCTGGTTCAGGTGCTGGTGGTCGAGGCGGTCGATGACCCGCTCCTTGACCACCTGCTCGAACGCCGGCAACGGCAGGACCGCCCCGGTCTGGGCATCGGGTTCGCCGACCAGCGTCACCTCGAGCAGGTAATTGTGGCCGTGGCCGTTGGCGTTGTTGCACTTGCCGAACGTGCGCTGGTTGTCGGCCTCGGACAGCGCGGCGCAGTGCAGCCGGTGGGCGGCGGAAAACTCGAATTGTTGGGTCAGCAGGATCATCGCGGGCATCTCCCGTTCGATGGCGTAGCGCAACATGGGCGTGGCCAGCAGTTCCAGCCGGACAAGCGTGGTGTTGGTCGGCGTGCGCGGGGCGACCCACTCCCACATGTCACGCAACAGCCGCTCGGCCGACATGCGCCAGCCGTACCGCCGTAGAAGCTCCGCGGTGTGCGGAATCACGTGGCGGCGCAGTAGGTCGTCGAGAAGCGTGATGTTGCACAGATAGCCGGTGACCGGGTCCGGCTCGCCGGCGACAGCGGCCCGCAGCCGCAAGTACGGCACCAGTCCCACGGCACTGGGCCACCCGCCCCACGAGTTGGTGACCGGCCGCGAGAACTCGACACGCCCGGCCCAATCACGATCAACCGAAAAGCGGACTTCGCGTGTCAGGCGAATCATGCCCGCGATTCTAAGCTGTCGGCTGGGCACTGCCCACCTGGTCGCTCGTGCGAGCAACCCGGCTGTGGACGCTACTGTAGTGGCGCACAATGACGGCCTCGTATTCAAACCCGAGCCGCGACCGTCAGGGAACGGTTGCCGGCCGCGCCGACCGGTTATCGACACAACCGCTCCCTAACAGTCGCGGCTCGGGAGGATGTCGTAATTGTGAAACACTGCGCTGGTATTCGCCCAACTTGACGCTGCTGCGCGCCGTCCCTAGGCTCCAGCCTATGGCTGAAGGACCGCTACATGACTACGTTGACACCACTGATCGCCACGATCCCGTGTCACATCGCAAGGCGGTATCTGTCGCACTGACTGAGAATCGACCCGCTGCGCGGGCATGAGGGGTGGAACAGCACGCAATGACCGCCGCGGGCACCGCTCGGCACATAGGAGCAGCAGGCATGACAACGGAGGTTTGTCTGATTACGGGCGGCAGTCGCGGGATCGGCCTGGCTACGGCGTTGCGTTTTGCCCGCGCGGGCTGGCACAGCGTCATCGTGGCTCGACATGAATCGGAGCTCGCGCAGGCGCACGCCCAGATCAGCGACGCCGGCGGAGAGGTCCGCGCGGTGGTAGCAGACGTCGGCACACCGGCGGGCACGGAGGAGATGGTCGCCGCGGCGCGGGACGCTTTCGGACGGGTAGACGTACTGGTGAACAACGCCGGCTACGCGCCGCTGGCGCCGACCGAAGAGCTAAGCCGCGAGGATTTCGACCGAGCCATCGCCACCAACGTCAGCGCCGTCTTTCACGGCAGCCGAACCGTATGGCCGCTCATGCGCAGCCAGGGCGGCGGGGTAATTGTGAACGTCTCATCGATTTCATCCGTGGACCCGTTCCTCGGCTTCGGTGTCTATGGTGCCTGCAAGGCCTGGGTGAACTTGTTCACGCAGGCGCTGGCGGCGGAAGGGCGGCCGGTGGGGATTCGTGCCTTCGCAGTGGCCCCCGGCATGGTCGAGACGCAGATGCTGCGCTCCCGTTTCCCGGACGTGCCGAGCGAGCAGACTCTCGCTCCGGACGATGTCGCCGCGGTGATCGAGACCGTGTGTGCCGAACACATGCGCTATGCCACCGGGCAGACAATCTTCGTACGCAAATGAGCGCCGGGCTATTCGAACGGGGGACAACCCCGCAGCGGGGGGGCGAGGCGCGGCTTGAGGTCGGGCTCCAGCGGCACGAAGACCGACCAGTCGTAGCGCAACATCGAGAGGCCATGGCGGAATCCGTCGAACTCGATTTTGGGCTGCTCGCCACGCAGTTCCTGGAGTAGCCAGGCGGGGAAGTCGGCGCCGGCGGCGATGGCCAGCGGCGCACCGCCGCCGAACCGCGGGTTGATTTCGATGAAGCGGATCCGCCGCTCGGCGGTGACTATGCACTGGAGTGTGACCACGCCGCGCACCGACGGCCCGAGCGCCTCGACCACGCGCTTGCCGGCCTGCATGATCTCGGGGTTCTTCACGGCCACGCCCTTGGAGACTTCGCCGCTGCGCACTTCGCGCCGGGCCCGCGGGACCACGCAGCGCACCGTGCCCGTCAAGCCCACGTAAGCGTCGAGGGTGTGCTCCACGCCATCCACGAATTCCTGGACGATCGGCTCGTGAACGCGCTGCAAATAGTAGTCCAGGTCCAGTTGATCGTTGATCTTGTGGACCCAGACGCTGGCGCTGCCATAACGCGGCTTGAGGAAGTACGGGAACGTGTGTGACTCGAACGCCGTGACCTCTTCCGGCGTGTACGTGACCGGCGTGTCCATGCCGTGCTGCCGGAGAAAGCGAAACGTCTCGATCTTGTCGCGGCAGATATGGATCACATGCGGCTCGGCGATCAGCGGCAGGCACCCGTCGGCCGCGAAGGCGTCACGATGGTCGGCCAGCGCCCGCAAGTCCGTGTCGATGGTCGGAACCAGCACGTTGGCTTGATAGCGGCGGGCGACGTCCGCGACGGCGTCGATGTAGCCGGGATCGGAGACGGGCGGCACGACGACCGGGGTATCAACGCAGAATAGCCCGGGGGCGGTCGGCACACTATCCACCGCGACGGTGCGCAGCTTGACCCCTAGCCTCCGTGCCGCAGCGCGAAAGGCCTGCACCAGTTCGATGCGTCGGCCTACGCAGGTGAACAGCACGGTGAGCGAGTCAGGCTGAGGGGATACGTTGCCCATGGTCCCTTAATGTCTCTCAGTTGGGCCGCGGCGCCAAGTTCATCGGTCAACAGTAATCCATGCTCCCGAAGATCAGCGGCCCTTTCTGGGCCAGGGCTGGTAATGGCGGCTGCCCCATGCATCGCGAATCGGAGGCGTCGAAGCGAACCTCGCGCGCGGCCCATACCGCCATCGCCCGGGGCAGCCGCGGGTGACCCCCAGCCCGGCTCGATTCCCTGAGCATATCCCGTCCCGACGCCGACCGGTATGGCCGATTTGACAGCCTCACCCGCCAGCGGTAGTTTCGCAAATCAGCGGCAACAAAGCCAGAGCCTGGCGTCCGGAATCGGAGTGCGCGGAGATTCGCCAATGTTGCGGCCAGCCCTTATCGGCCTCGGTGTGGCCCTCATCTTCGGCGCCGCGGCCGGCGCAGCGGCCGCGGACCAGCCTCAGGCGGTGCCCCAAACACAGCCCGCCGAGCGCACGTCACAGGCCTACTGGCTGCGTGTGATCGGCGACAGCGTCAATCTGCGATCCCGCGGAGATGCCAACAGCGCAATCGTGGCCCGGCTGCCACGCGACACCGTGTTGCGCGGCATCGGCGAAGAATACGGCTGGCACCAGGTGGTTCCGCCCGACGGCACCTTTTCCTATGTATCCGCTGAGTACGTCGAACTGAAATCGCCCAGCCTGGGCGTGGTCGCGGTTCGCAGTGGAAAGCTGCGCGTGCGCGTCGGTAGCCAGGCGCACAAGCTCGATCCGCTCCGCAGTGAGGTGCAAACGCTGCTGCCGGATGGCGCGGAGGTGCGAATTCTGGGCCAGGAGGGCGACTGGCTGAGAATAGAGCCGCCGGCGGGCGTATTTGCCCACATCTCCGGCGATTTTGTGGAGCGCGTGACCGACGAAGTCGCTGCACGACTGCGGGCGGCAACCGGTCAGGTGACGTCGCAGCCGGCGGTCGCGCTGCGGCCCGTGCAGCCGCCAGCACCCGAGACGAGAGCGCCAGAAGCGCCGAACCTGGCGGGCGACTGGGGGCAGAAGCTGGCGGTCGTCGAGCAGACGATCACGGCCGAGGGGCGCAAGCCAGCGGCGGAACAGGCCTGGGCACCCGTTCTGGCCCAGCTCCAGCCGATCGCGGCCCAAAACGCGGAACCGATGGTCGCCCGGCTAGCCGTGGGCTGGATGGCGCGGCTGGAAGAACGGATGGCCGACCAGGAAACGCTGCTGGCCGCCAGCCAGATCGCTCGCCGCGCTAGCCGGGATCGCTCCCAGCTCGAGCGTGAACTGGACCGGCTCGAACGCATTCGGCAGCAGGCCACCAGCCAACCGACTTACGACGCGCGCGGGTCCCTGCTGCCCAGCTACGCCTTTCGCTCGACCGACACGACGCGGCGGTACAAGCTGCAAGACCCTTTCTCGCGGCGGGTCGTGGCCTATATCGAGATCCCGGCCGACGGGCTGATCGCACCCCTGGAGTACGTCGGCAAGTACGTCGGCGTGCGCGGCGCCAAGCGCTTCGACATCCGCTTGGGCGCGAACGTAATCCAGGTCACGCACATTGTCGATCTTCACGCCGAGCGCGCGCCCAAGGGCCCCGCTCGCGAATCCCCCTAGAAACCACTACAATCCTGGCCGAGTTTTGGAGATCAGAAACGCGGGAGACAAGCGATGAAGCACTACTATTGGCGCGGTCGTATGGTTCGAATCTGGCTGGCGAGTGGCACTGTGCTGCTGCTCGGTGGCTGTGGTCTCAGCGATCAGCAGTTGACGTCGATATTGCAGTCCGTCGTCGCGACCGGACTGTCAACGCTGGTCACGAGCATTCTGAGCGGATTGCTGTCGGCGGCCGGGTTGGCGTAGCACCTGCCCACCGGGTGCCGCTACGGGCTTGCTGAGGCGGTCGGGCACGGCTCCGGCCGCGGCGCGCTCAGCGTGGTCGGCGCCTCGGGCCATCCGGTTCAGGACTGTGCGCCATAGTGCCTCTGCGCCGGCGAGGCGCGGCGCTTCCGGTGCCCGCGCTCGAAACCTGGCAATCTGGCACGTGGAATGACAGCGACTTTCCCAGGCAACGATTTCTGAGGAGCAGAATATGTTGCGCGCGGCAACGTTCATGGCAACCTTCGCCCTCCTGCTGTTGGCGGGGTGTGGCGAAAGCAAGAAGGCCGTGGTTGTGCACCACCCGCAATGGGATTACACGCGCTATAAACGGGTCGCCGTCGTCCCACTCAAGAGCGACGATCTCCGTGGAACCGAGGCCGCCCGGCAGGCGGAGTACCTGCTAGTCGATTTGCTCGCGGGCAATGGGGCCTTCACAGTCCTGACGCGGACCGATCTGGCGACCGTGATGACTGAGCAGGACCTGGCCCGGCTGTCGGATGTGGCTGACCCAGCCACCGCGATCCCCGAAGGCACGATCCAGGTGGCCGAGGCGCTGATCATCCCCCGCATAAGCACTTTCGATCTGGCGGCCGAGCGAAAGGAACTCCGCCGACCGAGGTACGCCCGTGACCAGAAGGGCCGCATCATTCGCGACCGCTCCGGCCGGCCGCGGGTCGTGGGAGAGGATGTGATTCAGGAGTTTCGCCACAAAGCCCTGGTGGGCGGCAACGTGCGTATCCTCGACGTGGCCACCGGGCAGATCATGCTCAGCCACAGCGTCCCACCGATCGCCAACGAGGAGCAACAGTGGGGCAGCCCGCCGCGCGCGACGCCGGAGGAGTTGGCGGTGCGTGCGGCGAAGGAACTCGCCGTTGACTTCTACAAGCGCGTGGCGCCCGTGGCGACGGACGTGAAGCTCAAGAGCGACATGCTCATCATCGCGCTCGAGTATTACGAGGGCCGCTACGAGAAGACGAAGAAGGTGCCGCGGACCCTGGACCAGTTTCTGCTGGTTGTCCGCGATCTGCCGAGCGCGTGCGATCGGAACTCTTTCCGCGTGACGATCGCCGCGGAAGAGGGGCGGGAGTACCTGTTCGAGGAAGAATTCGTCTGGTCGGGCAGCCGTGGCCAGCGCGGCTTCGTATTCCCAGTTTCGGTGGCCAAACTCGCGGACGCCGGGGGTGAAAAGTTCGTGGCCAAGCTGTTCGCGGCCGGCGACGATGCCCCCGTAATGGAACGTGAGTTCGAACTCGTGGCACCTGAGAAGGAGGACTGACGTAACCGGCATTCACGCCCGGAACGCAGTCGGGGCAGGTGTCAAGTCTTCCACGGGACTTGGAGTGCCTAACAGAACTCCAGCCGCGAGCGTAAAGGAGCGGCGCGGCCGGGGCAGGCAACCGCTCCCTTACGGTCGCGGCTCGGTGTTGTCAGTGTCGCGGCTCGGTTTGTCAGACGCTCCCAGCTCAGCAGACGCCGTGCCCGCCTGCGGACGCTACCACTCCGGCGCGCCGTCGTAGGTCCCGTAGACCTTTGTAAGCGTGTTCATCATGTCGCCCACGGTGGCGTGCGCTTCGGCCGCGTCGATCAAGGCCGGCATGACGTTTGTCCCGTCACGCGCATCCTGTTCGAGCCGGTCCAGGGTTGCCTGCCAACGTTTTGGATCGCGGCGTTGCTTTAGGCTCTTCACCCGGCCGACCTGCTCGTGCTCGGTTTCCGCGTCGATGCGCAGAATGTCGATTGGCGTGACGTCGTCGTCCGCGTACTTGTTGACACCGACCACGACACGTTCGCCCCGCTCCATCTCGGCCCCGAAGCGGGCGGCGGACTCGGCGATCGCCCGGCGGAAGTAGCCCTGCTCGAGAGCGGGCAGTACACCGCCCAAGGCGTCGATCTCGCGGAATATGGCTTCGGCCCCTGCGGTCGCCTGCCTGGTAAGGTCCTCGACGAAGTAGCTGCCGCCGAGCGGGTCGACCGTCCGGGGCACGCCGGTCTCGTCGGCCAGGACCTGTTGCGTTCGCAGGGCGATCTTGACCGCCTGCTCGCTGGGCAGGGCGAGCGTCTCGTCCATGCTGTTGGTGTGCAGCGATTGGGTCCCGCCGAGCACCGCGGCCAGGGCCTGGTAGGCGACGCGGACAATGTTGACCATGGGCTGCTGTTCGGTGAGTGAGACGCCCGCGGTTTGCGCGTGGCAGCGCAACCACCAGCTACGCTCGTTCGCGGCGTGATAGTCGTCGCGCATGACGCGCGCCCAGATGCCGCGGGCGGCGCGGAACTTGGCGATCTCCTCGAAGAACTCGTTGTGCACATCCCAAAAGAAGCTCAGCCGCGGAGCAAAGGCGTCGACGTTCAGGCCGCGTTTGAGGGTCTGCTCGACGTAGCACATGCCGTCGGCCAGCGTGAAGGCCAACTCCTGCACCGCCGTCGCCCCGGCCTCGCGGATGTGGTAACCGCTGATGCTGACCGTGTTCCACTGGGGAAGGTGCGCGGTGCAATACTCGATCGTGTCCACGACCAGCTTGACGCTGGGCTCGGGCGGAAAGACGTACTCGTTCTGGGCGTGAAACTCCTTCAGGATGTCGTTCTGGAGCGTGCCACGCAGGCGGTCGAGCGGCACGCCCTGTTGCCGGCCAACACAGATATAGAACGCGAGCAGAATCGCCGCCGGAGCGTTGATGGTCATACTGGTGCTGACCTGTCCCAAGTCGATGCCGTCGAAGAGGGTCTCCATATCCTCCAGCGAAGAGATGGCCACGCCGCACTTGCCCACTTCGCCCAGCGACAGCGGATCGTCACTGTCGCGGCCCATCAGCGTGGGCAGGTCAAAGGCGGTTGACAGCCCGGTCTGCCCGTGCTCGAGCAGGTACTTGAAACGCTCGTTCGTCTGGCGGGCGGTGCCGAAGCCGGCGAACTGACGCATGGTCCACACCCGGCCGCGGTACATGTCCGGATGCAGGCCGCGGACGAAGGGAAATCGCCCCGGTTCACCTACGTCTTGCAGGAAATCGATCTGGCCGAGGTCTGCGGGCGTGTACAGCCGCTTGATCGGCAAGCCGGAAACCGTGGTCGGATCGGCGGGCCCCGCGTTCGCGTCACTTCCCTTGGCCGCCGGTGCGACTCTTGTGCTCATACTTTGTCTCCTGCCAACTCTCGGCAGAGCCGCAACGCGCCCTCCACGCGGCCCCGCTGGTACCGGTTTATTCCGGCGCATTGTAGCAGCTTGAAGCATGCTTGTGATTGCATTGGGAGGCAGATCGTGCGCGATCTCGTCAGGCCGGCCAGCCGCCTCATTCGGTCGATCCCAGCTCGGACGTGGCGCCAGGAAACCGCCGGTGCGCCTGCGGTCGGGAAGAATCTGGGGCGGCTGTCGGCTCACAGTGCTCCCCATAATTCCTGCGGGCAGCGCGTGTCTGGAGCTGGTACTGCCGCACACGCGCGGTCGAGCCGCCCCGCCGAGGCGTTTCAGCGGCCGTCAAAGCCCTGTAATGCTCAGGTCTCGGGCCCACGCTGCCGACTGATAGGTCAGAAGCCGCCGACGATGCGCGCAGCCGGGCGACTGGATGGGCCTATTCTCTCTGGGGGGGGCGCAAGGACGGCCGCAGTGGAATGAACAGGAGTGGCGGCTTGGGCTGCCCCGATTGTTGCCCGAGGCACGATTGTCATGAACGTGAAGGTGCCTAAGAGTGTGCTCGACAAGCGACCAGGCAGCCTGATTGTCGTCCCCAACGAGTGCACCGTATCCCTGTATATCCGCGAGAGTGACTGGGGGCTGCGGAACTACCCGCGCCAATGCCCCGTGGACCTGCGTCTGCCGGTGTGGGATTACGAGGGCGTCCTGCTGGTCGTGTTGATTGTGCGGCTGGCGCGACAGGACATCAGCACCTTCGAGTGGTGGATCAACGCCGCCGAACCCAACGAGCTGCGGCTGCTACAGACGCTCTCCACGCAGGAACGCATGGACGTTTTTGTGGTCACGAACCAGGTCGAGCGCAGCCTGCGCACCGTGAACTCCTTGTGCGAGCAGACGGCGCACGTGGTGCGCGTCGTGCGCACCCGCAAGGCCTGGACCCGCCGGGAGTTCGCCCACGCCCGCGAACGCATCGACCGTCTCTATCCCACCTCGCACGCTTTGTGGTGGGGCAGTCGTGACCTCAAGCCGGTTCGCTAACGCCGCCCGCGGCCACCGTCTTCCAGCCTGAGTTGGGGCCGTCTCCGGCCTGTACAGCAAAAAGAACGCAAGTCGCCTTGCCGCGCAAGCCGATCCAGACTATATTGTAAGTATATGCTTACGTAATGGCGCCACGAGCCTCGGAGCAGCGATGCCACGGCCGAATCAGACGCACCAGCGACGACAGGAGTTCTTGCCCATCGTCGCACGCACCTTCGCCGAGTTCGGCTACCGGCGCACCACCACGGCCGCCCTGGCCCGACGTTGTGCTGTGCGCGAGAACGTCCTCTACCGCTTGTGGACGAGCAAGAAGGCCATGTTCATCGCCGCGCTGGAGCATGTCTACGAGTCATCGCGCTCCGCCTGGAAGCTGCTGCTCGCTGCCCGGGGCTGCAGCGGGAGCACGGCGGAGCGGCTGCTGGCATACGAGGCCAGTCACCACGGCGAGTCGGGGATGTATCGCATTGTCTTCGCCGGGCTGAGCGAGACGGACGACCCGGAGATTCGCAACGCACTCCAGCAGATGTACGCCCGTTTTCACCGCTTCATCCAGCAGCAGATCGCTGCCCACCACGACGGAGGCCGAGCGGCAGAGTTGCCTACGGCGGCCCTGACGGCGTGGGCGATCGTCGGTTTGGGAACGGTGGCTGACATCAGCCGGGAACTGGGGTTGCTGAACGACCCGCGGCGAAAGCGACTGCTGGGCGACGTGGGCCGGCATTTGTTGGCCGGCAGCAGCAAATGAGGTTGTTTTTTTGAATATTATGTAAGTATCCGCTTACGATTGGAAACCGATACTCGAAGGAGCTTGACGATGAAGAGGTACGTGCAGAGTGGACGGCAGTGGATGAGTCGATCGCTGGTGTGGGGGATGATCCTGCTGGGTTGCTTGGCCGCAGCGGTTCTGGCCGCTGATCAGGACAAGCCCGAACAGGAGCGGCTGGCCAGTTTCAAGGCCCGGGGGGCGGAAGCCTCGCTGACGATCTACCCGATCGCGCTGGCAGGCCGAACCATGCGGGACGTCGGCAACGTAGTCGGGATGTTGCTGGAGAAGGCCGGGATGGAGAGTCTCGAGATCGCAGACACGGCCTTCGAGCGGCCAGCCGACACGGGCTTCGCTGACGTGGCCGAGGTCTTCGGCAAGTTCGTGTGCGACGCCGGCCTAAAGACCGACTACGCGTTGTATGGCGAATTCGTCGGCAGTCCGCGTGAGGGTGTGACGGAGGTTTGTACGTTGATCGTGGACAAGACCGGGCAGTGCGTGTGGCTCGACCGACAGAAGCCCGGCGCTGCGGATTTCGACCGCGTCCAGCCGCGCAATCCGATGAGCTGTTGCGTGTTGATGGTCGAACGCCTGCGGACGCAGTTGAATTTGCCAGACCCGCTGCGAGAAGGGACCCAGGGTGGCAAGCTGGCCAAGAAATGGTCTCGTGAGACGGGCGTACCGGATGAAACCGAGCAAGCCGCCATCGAGCAACGCCAAAAGACGTTCAAGCTGGCGGGGGCATCCGCCAGCCTGGCGATCTACCCCCCGCGGCTCGGCGCGCAGGTGGACGCGGAAGGCGCGGCACACCTGGCGGAGCTGCTCAAGAAAGACAAGCTCGTTGAGGCGACTGCCGCGAAGGAGCAGCCCCAATTCGACATCCCAGGCGCGATGAACGAGCAACGCGTGCTGTGGGACCTGGCCCGGCAGTTTCGCGCGTACGTGCGCAAGAACCCGCCCGCAACAGAGTATGTCCTGTATGCGGACTACATGCTGAAGCCCGGAACGGAGAAGACCGCGGCGGCGGTGCATCTTGTCGTATGTGATCGCGCGGGCAACTGGGTGATTGTCGACTTCCAGAACAGCCATCATGGTGATTTCAAGAGTATTCAGCCGAAATCGCGGGCGGACTGCGATCGCCTCGTCGCCAAACGCCTGGGCGGTTACTTACGCTGATGGCAGCACACGCTAACGCTCTGAACTGACGTGTGACGCAGTATTAGAGGAGTACGATCATGCGAGACAAAGCTCTTGCCGTTTTCGGCGTAGCCCTGGCCGGCCTGATCACAGTAGCGTCGGGTGGTTGCGGCGACATCGTGGATGCCGAGGCTGAGAAGCAGTTTCTGGGAGCCGTCGGGCAGAGCAGCCTGACGGTGTTTCCCGCCTTCGTGCGGAACGGCGAGGCGGCGGAGTACGATCCGGCCGCCACGCGCCGGATCAGTGAGTTCTTACTGAAGGAGAAACTTGCCGCGCAGGTCCACCAGGCCGATCAGCACGTACCACTGGCCGGCAAGTGGCATCACAATCAGGCACGCATGTTCCGCGAAAGTGCGACGACTTTTGGCGAGTACGTGGTCTCCGCAGACGTGGAGAGCGAGTACGCGCTTCTGGCGGAATATCTGATCGGTGGGCGGGGCGCGGTGGATGGCATCCACTGCTATGTGGTGGACCAGGAAGGCCGGACTGTGTTTGCGGTTCTGCTGAACTCGCACCACAAGCCGTTCTCCCGCGCCAAGCCGCAGAGCCCTGCCGATTGCACGGAGGTGCTGGTGGACATCCTGCGCGACCGACTGCGCCCAGCCGCCAAGTAGCACGCGGCCAGACCAATCACGGCGCCGCGGATCAGGTGTCGAGGTGCAGGTGATACTCGTACGGGTGCGGGCGCGTCGCGACGGCATTTGCCTCACGAGTGCGCTTGACGGCGATCCAATTGTCGATGAAGGCCGGAGTGAACACTTCGCCCTTGAGCAAGAAGGCGTGGTCCTCGCTCAACGCGGTCAGCGCGTCGCGCAATGAGCGCGGCACGGGCGTGATCTTGCTCTTGAAGGCCTCGTCCTGCTTGGCGATATCGACATCGAACGGTCCGAAGTTGCGCTGGCTCATGTCGAGCTTGCGCGCGATCCCGTCCAACCCGGCCATCAGCATCGCCGACAGCGTGAGGTAGATGTTGCCCGTGAAGTCCGGCGGGCGGTACTCGATGCGCTTGTCTTCCGGGCTGACGGCGTAGCGTGGCACGCGGATGGCGGCCGAGCGATTCGCCAGCGAGAAGAACAGGTTCACCGGGGCCTCGTAGCCCTCTACCAGGCGTTTGAACGAGTTGGTCGAAGGGTTGGTCAGACCGGTCAGGGCCTGGCCATGCACTAGCAAACCGCCGACGTATTGCAGCGCTGTATCACTGAGATTGGCGTAGTTTCGCTGCTGATGATCGTAGAACAGGTTCTGACCGTTTTTTCGCAGCAGTTGGTGCACGTGCATTCCGTTCCCGGCTTCGCCGAAAACCGGCTTGGGCATGAACGTCGCCAGCTTGCCGTGACGCCGGGCAACGTTCTTGATGGCGTACTTGATGAGCATAGCGCGATCGGCCATGTCCACCAGCGGTGCCAGATCGATTTCGATCTCGCATTGCCCGGGAGCGCCGACCTCGTGATGGTGATAGCGCACCGGGATGTTCATCTCTTCCAGCACCAAGGCCACGTCGGAGCGCAGATCATGGAGCTGCTCAGTGGGTGGAACGCACAAGTAGCCCTGCTTGTGGGGGATTGCCGCCGACTGCCCGTCCGGGTCGGTCTCGGACGAGTGGATCTCGACCGCGGTGTAATAGGCCTCGTTGGTGACGGCCACACGGTCGAAGACGTGGAACTCGAATTCGGGTCCCATCAGGGCCTCATCGGCCAGCCCTGTCTGGCGCATGTAGGCCTCGGCGCGCTGGGCGATTGTCCGCGGATCGTTCGCGAAGGGCTCCTTTGTGTCGGCCGTCACCGTGTCGCAGAGGAAGCTCAGCGTAGGCCTCTCCCAGAATGGGTCGATGAACGCCGTATTCGGCTGTGGGAGAGCCGTCATGTCGCCGCTTTCGGTCTTCCCGAAACCGGAGCCGGATGATCCGTCATAGCCGACGCCCTCGATGAAATGCTCGTGGCCAAAACGGCGCGCGGGGACTGTGATGTGCAGCCACTGCCCGCGAATGCCGACCAGCTTCAGGTCGATCATCGCTATTTCGTGTTCAGCTATGTACTTGAGAGCGTCGCCGGCTGACTCGAACACAAACACACCTCTATCGGGGACCTCACTCCGTACCCAAGTGGCCCAGCTCCACCGGCACCTGCCGTACCGGAAAGTGGCCGCGCGTGCCGCCGACAACGCCTGCTAACCTGAGGCGCAGCGGTTTGGTCACGTCGCTCCAGTATCCCGGTTTCCTGGGTCGCAATCAACTGCCGCCGTGCTGCGAGAGGCCGACGCCCTACTACCGCCCAGACAGGGCCGCCAGCAGGATTTCACGCATCTGGGCCAGAAAGCGCTGTCGGCTGAAGCGCCGCATTTGGGCGTGCATCGCCTGGGGGTCGAACGACATCTGCTCTCGCCGCTGGATCGCGTCCGCCAGGCCCTCGGTGGTCTGTTGGTCGAACCAGACGCCTGTTTCTCCGTCCACCACGGTTTCTGTGGCGCCGCCGACCGCGTACGCGAGCACGGGACAGCCATGGGCCATGGCCTCCACTGGCACGATGCCAAAGTCCTCCTCGCCCGGGAAGAGCAGCCCCGCCGCCCGCCGGTAGTGCTCGTGGACGACGTGGTCTGGCTGCCAGCCCAGTGTTTCGACGTGTTGATCCCGGTGCAGCGCGAGCCGGCGAATGTCGGGCCCGCTGCCGATAACGACCAGCCGGCGACCGAGTTCGCGGCAGGCAGCCACTGCCAGATCGAGCCGCTTGTAGGGCACATGGTGGCCCACGCAGAGATAGTAGTCCTCGCGCCGCGTGGTGCTCGGAGCGGCGGGCAGGTCTACGGGCGGGTACACAACCGTGCTCTCGCGGCCGTAGTGGCGCTCGATGCGTTTCGCCACGTGGCGTGAATTCGCGACGAAGACGTGCACCTGCTCAGCAGCGCGGCGGTCGGCCTCGCGCAGCTTCGCCGCAGTATGGCTCCACAGCGGACGCAGCAGCCATGGCAGACGCGCGCGGTACGTCTCGTACAAGTCCCACACGTAGCGCATCGGCGAGTGGCAGTAGCAGACTACGCGACTGCGCGGGTGCGGGCGCATGGCCTTCGCGAGGGCCGCATCGGAACAGACCACAAGATCCACCGGTGGCAGTTGAATCGCGCGCGCGGCACAGGGCATCAGTGGTGACAGCGCCCGGTAGTAACGCCGCACGCCCGGGAAACGTTGCAGGAATGACGTGTGCACGGGCGGCCAGCCGTCACCCATCTCGTGCGGATCGTGGACGAACGTGTAGATGGGGCTTTGTGGCAGTAGCTCGCACAACGCCTCCAGCACCTTCTCGCCGCCCCGCAGCCGCAGCAGCCAATGATGCGTCAGGACGGCCCGGCATGACAGCGGCGCAAGCGGCGCGTCCGCTGTAGCAGCAGGATCGTGCGCGGAGGCTGTCTCTGCCGACACGCTGTTCCTCGCGAATAGCCCGTTCCGCATGGTAGCCGCCCGTTGCCCAAAGAACGAGCGGTGACCGGGCGCGGTTGGGGGATGCCCGCCCCCACGAGTGAGTCGGCAAACTGGGCGACAGCACGCCCACCGAATGACATGACATGCGCTGCGCGGGTGCGTACACTGCTCACATGGCGAACGAAATGACGGTGCGAGTACTTGCGTTCGGCAGTGCGGCGGCCGCGCTGGGGTGGAGTACACGCGCCATCACGCTGAGCGCCGGCGCCACGTTGAGCACGCTGATCGATCGGCTTCAGGACGAGTGTCCGCGGCTGAAGCAGACGCGCGAGCGGCTGCGCTACGCCGTCAACGAGCAGTACGCCGACCCGCACACAGTGTTGGCCGACGATGACGAGGTAGCCATCATCCCGCCGCTCTCCGGCGGCGCGTTGTCGGCGGCCCGGTTGGTGCGTGAACGGATCGACATCGCGGCGCTGGTGCGCGAGGTCGAGAACGTCAGCGTTGGTGCAATTACTACCTTCGTCGGCCTGGCACGCTACGCGACAAACGCCGCCGGCCAGCCGTTGCGCGCCGCGGAATACAGCGCCTACGAGCCAATGGCGCTGAGCGAGATGCGGCGTTTGTGCGAAGCCGCGACTGCGCGCCACCAACTGCACAAGGCTCTGCTGGTCCACCGGCTGGGACGCCTGAAAATCGGTGACATCGCGTTCGCCGTCGTAGTTGCCACGCCCAACCGCATCGCCGCGCTGGAAGCCTGCCGCGAGTTGGTGGACGGCGTGTGCGCATCGGTCCCGATCTTCAAGCAGGAGATCTGGCAGGACGGAGAAACGACCTGGATCAACGGGGTGTGACATGTCCCGGCGCGGCCGATACGTCGCGAGCGCAGCCGTCTTTGCCTGCCTGCTGGGCTGCCGCGCGCGCGATGAGCCAGCCACAACACCAACATCCCGGCCCGCCAGCGCACCGACCTCGCAGGACGCCGCGTCAGCCGCTCCCGCCACAGACCCGCTGCTGCCCGAATCGTATGAGTGGAGCAATGCCGAGGCCCGCGCTGCCCTGGCTGACCCCGATAAAGGACTGAGCGCTGCCGTGCGCCTGGTGCGCCTGCACGATGCCACGCCGTTGTGTGTGCCGGATCCGCTGACAGCGGCAATGGCTACCCGGCTGCGCGTGCTGCGCGTGCCGCCGGAACAATGGGCACTCGGCTACTCCGAGTCGTCCAACGAACGGTGCTTGCACAGCCCAATCCTGGTCGAAGCCGACGGCACGGTGACGGCCCTGGCCGCGGGCGTGGATGAGGAACTACTGCGGCTGTACGTGTCAGAAGATCCGGACATATTCCCACATCTGCTCATTTGGCCGCAGCGTGTAGGTATTCTGAATGCGCCGGAGGAGACGGCGTTGGCGCTGACGCCGCCTGCGGAGGACGCCGAGGCGCTTTGCCCGCACTTCGAGCTACGCCTCGAGGACGGGTATGCGTGCGTCGTGTTGGCACTGGCTGGAGAAGCGGGTCCGGTTGACGTGGCCCGCTATGCCTGGGATCCGTACGAACTGTCTTTCCTCGGGCCCGCGGCCAACAAGCTGCCCGAGCCGTTCGTCGGCCGCTTCGACCTGGATATGGAAGCCAGCACTGCGCTGCAACCGGTGGGAGGGGAGATCCCGAAACCAGTGCAACCAAAGGAACCGGACGAGAAAGAGGAAGAACTGCCCCCGTATTGAAGACTACAGACGCGATGGCCAGACAAACCAAGAAGAAGACGACCACCGCGAAGCGCCTGCCCAAGCGCGCCGCGCGCAAGAAACGCACACCGGAACGTACCCCCCCTGCCAAGAACACACGCCCACGTGCCAAACGCTCGCGCGAATCGCAGGCGGCCCGGCGAGCACGGGCGCTAAGGCTGCTGGCCGAGTTGCGGCGGCGCTACCCGACGGCGCAAACCGCCCTGCACCATAACAGTGCCCTGGAGCTGCTGGCCGCGACGATTCTCTCGGCGCAGTGCACCGACGAGCGCGTGAACCTGGTCACGCCCGGACTATTTCGCCGCTACCCGGATGCGGCAGACTACGCCGCGGCCGACCCGCACGAGCTCGAAACACTCATTCGCTCCACCGGCTTCTTCCGTAACAAGACCAAGAGCCTCATCGGCCTCGGCCAGGCTCTGCGGGACGAGTTCGGCGGCGAAGTCCCCGATACCATGGACGAGTTGTTGACACTCCCCGGTGTGGCGCGCAAGACCGCCAACTGCGTGCTGGGCACCTGGTTTCACGAGAACGTCGGCATCGTCGTCGACACGCACGTCGGCAGACTGGCCCTGCGGCTACGTTTGCTGACGAGTGCCCGCGACGACAAGGACGCCGTCAGGATCGAGCGCGATCTGATGGACCTGTTTCCCCCGGATTCGTGGACCTACCTGGCCCACGCTTTGATCGATCACGGCCGGGAAGTCTGCACAGCCCGCAAGCCGAAGTGCGGCGGCTGCACACTGGCCCCCGATTGCCCCATGGCGGGAACGTTCGGGACGCACTGAGCACCGCCGCGCGACCACGAATCGCGCTCGGCGGCAACTGCCGGCTGGTCCACGGATCCGGCTACTCGTCCTGACGGATGTATCCCAAGGCCTTCAGGCGGGCGATGTCCTCGGGCGACATGCTGCCCGTCCCGGGTTGTTCCCGCGGGGCGAACTCGCGCTCCCGCAGGTCAGCCAACAACCGCGCGACCTGCTCGGGATGAGTGGCGTAGAGGTTCTTCTGTTCAGCCGGATCATCCTGGAGGTTGTACAGCTCGCTTTCGTCGCTGCGCAGCAGGTGATGGATGTACTTCCACGGGCCATCGACGACCGCGAAGAGCATGTCATTCTTCACGTCCTGCGTCTTGGCAGGCGTGCGGTAGACCAACATGTTCACCGAGTCGGAATAGGCGCGGCGCGCGGCGTCCGGCGCCGAGCCCGAAAGCAGCGGGGCCAGGCTCTGGCCGTCCAAACGCGGAACAACAGTGGCCGGCAGCCCGACCAGGTCGCAGATCGTCGGCATGATGTCGATCGTCCGCACCAGGTTGTCGACGCGTCGGCCGCCCGGCTTTCCGGGTGCTTGAATCAGCAGCGGAACACGAATCTGCTCCTGGTAGAGGATGCCGTGTGTCCACCAATCGTGATCGCCCAGACCCTCGCCGTGATCGGCCACGACCACCGTAACCACTTCCTCCAGTTTGCCGTTCAGCGCCAACCGATCGAGTATGCGGCCGATGTGCAGATCCATGTAGCGGATCTCGACGTCATAGATCGCCCGCAAGGCCTCGCTTTGGTCACGTGGTTGAGGAACCGCATTGTGTTGCTGGATGTACTCGCGCGGCGGCAGCACCAGCGGATCGTGTGGATCGAAGTAGTGCAACCACAGGAAGAACGGGCGGCGCGCCTGCGCCAGCCACGCCAGAGCCCGATCGGTCGTCTCATCCGCCCGCCGCTGGTTCCGACCGGTGTTCACCGCGCCGGTTGCCGACACGATCTGCTCAGGGGCGTCGTCGATGAACTCGGCGTCGAAGGTCTCGAAACCCTGATCCAGGCCGAAACGTGCGGTCACCGGAAAAGCGCTGACAAAGGCGGCGGTCTGATAGCCGGCGGCGCCCAGTGTTTCCGCCAACGTGGTACACGAGTCGCGCAGGCGATTCTCGGTGGTACCGTGCATCACGCGCAGACCATGATTGTACGGGTTCAGGCCGGTCAGGATCGAGGCGTGTGACACCGGGGTCACGGCGGCCTGTGCGATGGCGGCGGTGAAGAGCGTGCCACGCTGGGCCAGGCGGTCCAGATTCGCGCTGGTCTGTTGAGGATAGCCATAGCAGCTCAGATGATCGGCCCGCGTCGTATCGAGCGTGATCAGGAGTACGCTGGGCCGGTCGGCGGAGGGGCCGGTCGGCGCGGAGCGCTCACATCCGGCCACTACCAGGGCGGTCAGAATGCACAGGCACCGCCAGACACGCGAATTGGGCACGTCCACGTCTCCCACGACAACGCTCCGCTACCCCACACCACGGCGACTGCTCAAAGCGCCGAATGCAGCCGCCCCTGCGCACCGGCATCTTGCCGGCGAGGCCACGCGCTGGAAGCACGCACCACGGTTGTTGCGGGTTCCAGAAGCGATCCAGGAAACTCACCCGAGCCGCGACCGTAAGGGAGCGGTTGCCGAAAGACGACCTGCTAACGCGTGCGGTTCGTTCCGGCGCCCGCTTCTGGGCGGTCTTGGGTTCCAACACTCCTGCCGACAGAACAGCCCGCAGAAACCCGGCCAGCGTGCCGCGTCGCACGAGCACAATCTCCCGGTAACACGCCTTTTACCGGCAGTGAGCCGCTGACAGCAAGCGGTCCAAACCCGCAGGTGCCGCAGAAAGCAACCCTCGGCCGCCTGCTCGAGCGCCGTCTTGAGCCCCTCGAGCCGGTAAATCAACTCCTTCGAGCCGAACCAGGTGGGACAGGCTTCCAGCCTGTCAATCTCGCCTTGCGAATTGGGTGGGATAGGCGTCCCGCCTGTCAATTGCGGACAGGTGGAAGTTTTGCGGCTCGTTACCGATGCGGCACGGACCTTCTGCGACGCCCGGATGACGAACAGGCATCCGAGCTGGAACAGGTTGATGGGCTTCTCGCCGTTGTTCGACACGGCGTTTGCCTGCGGTGCAGGCGCAGTGAGAGTGGTCATGGCGCAATTCTCCTTCTGGTAAGGGGTTACGGGATGCAAACAAACGAACACTGACAGCCGGCACGGCCACGAAGCCGGTGCCGGTCGAATGCCGTGGCGGATTTTTCCGCCCGGTCGAAAAAACACTTCCACATTGCGGGGGGGGGGTATAATGGCGCTTCAGTTTCTAATCGGAGCGGCCCAGGCCCAGCGGCGGGGCTCTGTGGAGACGATGGCCGGTGCGCAAAGGGTGGACGCCTGAAGCCAAGTGACCGGAAAGAGGAGATCAGCATGTTGAAGGGGATTGGCAGTTTATTGGCCGCGGTTGCGGTGTGTGTTTGCACGGCAAGCGCGTCGGCGGACGTGGTGATCGACACCGTGACCGTCGGCAACCCGGGCAACGCGAATGACACGCACGGGGACGGCTACGGCGGCGTGGACTACGTGTACAACATCGGCACGTACGAGGTGACGGCCGGGCAGTACACCGAGTTCCTTAACGCCGTGGCGGGCGACGACACATACGGGTTGTACAGCACGGAGATGTGGACTAACGGCTGCAAGATCGAGCGCAGCGGCTCGTCACCTAATTACACGTACAGCGTGGCGGGCGATTGGGCCAACCGCCCGGTGAACTACGTGAGCTACTGGGACGCCAGTCGCTTCGCGAACTGGCTGCACAACGGCCAGCCGAGCGGTGCCCAGGGACCGGGGACGACGGAGACGGGAGCCTACACGCTGGACGGCTACAACGGGAATGACGGCCGAACGATTCAGCGTAACCCCGGCTGGAATTGGGCGGTGACCAGCGAAGACGAGTGGTACAAGGCGGCGTATCACAAGAACGATGGTGTGACCGGCAACTACTACAATTATCCGACGAGCAGCAACAGCGTTCCGGGTTATGTCAACGACGGCGGCAATCTGAGCGGGACAGGTACTCCTTTCATGGAAGGCGGAACGGATCACGGCAACTACGCGACCTATAACGGTGATGGCGGCACGTGGGGCATCGGCAGCCCGTACTACCGCACGGAAGTCGGCGAATGGGAGAACTCCGACAGCCCGTACGGCACGTTTGATCAAGGCGGGAACGTGCGAGAGTGGAATGAAGCCATTACATTCGGCGGTCCGGATCGTGGTCTCCGCGGCGGATCGTTGGACCTCAACGACGGCTACCTGCTCGCGGCGACCCGCATTGACCACAGCCCGACGTACGAGTACTACCCCGTCGGGTTTCGTGTCGCCGAAGTCCCTGAGCCCACTTCCCTGGCGCTACTGGCGTTGGGCGGGATAGGGATGCTTGCCAGGCGAAGGGGGCTGGGAAGATAGCTCTTTGCCATGGTCGCCCCAGGGGGGCGAAGGTCTGTAGCCAGGGGCGCAAGCCCCTGGAAACCGTGCCGTATCGACAACCAAGCCCCAGCGGGGCGGTAGATTCTTGCGAACGGTTCAGGGGCCGTTCCAGTTTCTCCGTTCGTCATCGTGCCTGTCGCCCCTTCGGGGCTGACGATTACCGGCCGCACTGGTACCAGGGGCTCGCGCCCCTGGTTACATACCTATGCCCCGCTGGGGCAGGAAGGCGGCGCCGTCCCGCGCCCGCTCACCCCGAAGGGGCGAAGGTCTGTAGCCAGGGG
>JAHJAR010000219.1 GCA_018814045.1 Planctomycetota bacterium
AGCACGCCCGCCACGCTGACATGGAAATGGGGATCATCGAATTTCTGCCGGTTGCAGATGGTCCGTCGAACCTGCGTCGGATAGTCAGCACGGGGTTTCGTAACCCGGCCATGCCGTTCATTCGCTACGACCTTGGTGACCTGGCGGTGCTGTCCGAGCGTGGGGAGTGTCGGTGTGGCTACGCTGCCCCGTTGGTCGAGCGGATCGACGGGCGTATCGACGCGTACATCATCACGCCGGATGGAAGGCGGCTGGGGCGGCTGGGCTTCGTTTTCAAAGGCAGCGACACGATACGCGAGGCGCAGTTTGTGCAGGACGCGCCGGATCACGTACTGGTGAACGTCATGCGCAGCGCGCGCTACAACGGTGCGGACGAGGCGGCCCTGGTCAGGAACCTGGGGGCTTACGTGGGGCCTGAAATGAAAATCGACGTCGCGTACCCGCGTGAGATTCCCCGCGAGCCCAATGGCAAGTTCCGTGTGATCGTCTCGAAGATACCCGGGCTAGCGCGCGAGTTGGGAGGCAGCCGCGGGGCAAGCCTGGCCCAGCGGGGGCGCGATGGCTGAGCCGGTGCTGAAGGTCTTGTTGGTCGGGTCATTGCCGCCGCCGTTGGGTGGGGCGCGCGTGTTGTTCCAGTGCCTGCTGGATGAACTGGCGGAGCGCGACGATGTTGTGGTGCGGGTGGTTGATACGGGGCGCGTGCGGGGGTGCGTGGCCTGGAGAGGACCGGCGCTGTTGTGGCGTTTGATGGGCGAGATTCGCAACGCGGACGTGGTCAGCGCCCACCTGAGCACGAGTGCGCTGCCGCTGTTTGGGCCGGTGCTGCGCACGCTGACGCGCCTGGCGGGCAAACCCCTGATCGTGCGCAAATTCGGCGGGACGGACTATCGCGGCTTTGGCTGGATCCGACGCAACCTGATTCGGGCGGCAGTGCGGCGTTTTGACCTGTTCCTGGTGGAGACGAAGGCCCTGATCCGCGCGGTGCGCGAGGATGGTGTCGCGCGGGTGGAGTGGTTTCCGAACCATCGACCGATGGACGTCGCGCGGGCCCTGCCGCCGCGGGAGGTGAGTGCGTGCCGCCGATTTGTGTTCCTGAGCCAGGTGCGGCCGGTGAAGGGGGTGGGTGAGCTGATTGCCGCCGGCGAGCGTTTCGGAGCGGATGTGACCGTGGATGTGTACGGGCCGTTCTTCGACGGGCTCTCGGAGAGCACCTTCGCCGGGCTGAAGCGGGTGCGTTATTGCGGCGTGGTGCAGCCCGAGGAGGTGTTGGGCACGCTGCGCCGCTACGATGCACTGGTGTTGCCGACGTATCATTCGGGGGAGGGCTATCCGGGTATCGTGCTGGAGGCTTACGGGGCCGGGCTGCCGGTGATCGCCACGCACTGGCGGGCGGTGCCGGAGATCGTGGACGATACGTGCGGGTTGTTGATCGAGCCGCGCAGTGCGGAGGCGCTGCATGCGGCGATGGAGCGGTTGGTGCGTGACGACGCGTTGTACGCGCGGCTGTGTGCGGGGGCGCGGCGACAGCGTGATTTCTTCGACGTGCGGACCTGGGCGGAGCACTTCGTGGGTTATTGCCGGGAGTTGTACGCCGGGTAGCGTGCGTCGCCCCGGGGGATGGATGGAGTAGGCGTTGTCCGAGTGGAACGAGATCTTGGTATGAGTTCGTCGCGGCTGTTGCGGGTGTATGCGCGTTTGCCGGTGTGGCTACAGAATGTGGCCTGCACGCTGGAAGGGCTGCGCATGCGCCGCCAGCGTTACAACCGGACGTTCCGCGCGACGCTGGCGTTCTTGGAGCAGTCCCAGCAGTGGTCGCTCGAAGAGCTGCGCGAGTACCAAAACGAGCAACTGCGGCGGATGGTCGGGCACGCCTACGAGACGGTGCCGTACTACCGCGAAGTGCTCGACGAGCGCCATCTGCGGCCGGCGGACATCCGCACGGTTGCCGACTTGCCCAAGCTGCCCGTGCTCGAGAAGCAGACCGTGCGCGAACGCTACGACGACCTGTTGTCACGTGGCTGGCCGGCGCGGCGCCGGGTGCACTACCAAACCGGCGGCACCACGGGCACCGCCATGCGCCTGGTGACGGATATCGACGCCTCGCCCTGGATGTGGGCGACGGTTTGGCGGCACCGGCGGCGGTTCGGAATTGACGTGCGCGATCCGTTCATCGTATTTGCCGGCCGCGATGTGGTTCCACTGTCCGAC
>JAHJAR010000018.1 GCA_018814045.1 Planctomycetota bacterium
GAGACCAGCATGATGTTCATGATGCCGATGCCGCCCACGAGCAGACTGATCCCGGCGATGCTGTAGAAGACAATCTTGAAGATGATCGTGGCTTCGTTGACCTGCTGGAGGACCTGTTCCTGCGTGTAGATGTCGAAGTCGTCGCGCTGGCCGACGCGCACGTTATGGACGCGGCGCAGGACGCGGGCCACGCGCTTGCTGAGATCGTCCAGCTTCTCGGCGTCGGCGCCCATCACTGTCAGGCGGTTGAGCCATTTGCGATTGAAGAGGCGTTTCAGCCCCGCCTTAATCGGGATGAAAACACAGTCGTCCGCGTTCAGGAATCCGAGGTTTCCGCGTTTCTGCATGACGCCGATCACGCGATAGGGCGTGTTGTTGATCTTCACGGACAGGCCCACCGGGTCGGTACCGCCGAAAATCTTCTCGGCGACCTTGGAACCGAGGGCGACCACGGTAGCCGTCTCGTCGTTGGTGTCGGCCCGCGAGATCACGCGTCCGGCGCGGGCTTCGTAGTCGTGGATGTGGAAGTACTGGTTCGATGTGGCCACGACGGTGTATGTACCGGATTTCTGGAAGCGGTTGACGGGGGCTTGGCCCAGGGCCTCGGGAGCGATCGCCTCGATGTCATCCGGCAGTTCGCGCATCAAGTGGTCGATGTCCTCGATCACCAGCGTTTGCTTGGTGCCGACCGGGTGGCCCTGGACGCGGGCCACGGAGGGCGAGACGAAGAGCACGTTTGAGCCGAGTGATCTCAGGCTGCCGATGATTTCGTTGGTGGCGCCTTCCAGGATGGACATGCAGGCCACGACCGAACCGACGCCGATGAGCACACCCAGCGTCGCCAGAAGCGAGCGCATGAAGTTGGTTTCGAGACTGCGGAGGGCGGTTATCGCCAGGCGAAGATAGAACATTCTAGCGCTTTGTTCGCGGGTAGAAGCGGGATAGCCCGGCGAATCTCAGGCCGGCCAGCAGCGTCAGTCCGAGCAGCGACTCGAAGCCCAACAGTCCGCACAGGCCGAAGGGGGGGGAGGGCTGCAACTGGGCCTCGGGAAACGCCGGTTCGCCAGTGGGATCCTGGCGGGCCTTCTCGACGGCCGTCAGCACTTTCGCCGCGGTGAGATCGCCCATGGTACTCGCGAAGACATTCTGGAGCGACGTGATGGGTGTTCCCACTACGCCGAACACGCCGCCTTCGTGCTCCACGTTGCTGGCCGCGATGGCCACGTTGGCTTCGAGCGTGAACTCCTCGCCGACGGCAGCGTCGAAGGCGTAGTCGATCGTGAGATTGGGCACGACGAGCAGGTGGAAGGCTCCGAAGTCCTCGGTCAACTGCGGCAAGTGGACGATGATCAGAGGAAACCGGGGGAAGTTGCCGCCAGTGACGGCCTCGGCGGCGCCGTGTGCCCCGCCAACGAGTTCGACCTTGCCCTCGAAGACCGTGAGTGGAGCGTGTCCTGGCACACGCTGCACGATGTCAACAGCGAGGGAGACCGCGGCGCCGGTCAGGTCGCGATCGTACGGATTTCCGTAGACCGCCAAGACGGCGTCAATGAACAGGCGCCCGGTCAGGGGCACGATGGTGCCGGCGGGCTGAGCGCCCAGTTCCCCTTCAGAGAACAGGATACCCCGCGTCTCGTGTGCTCTGACGCGCGCGACGTAGCGGGTTGCCTCCGTAACGCTGTTGAGCGCGACGTTCAAGGCGAACTCGCCCGGGTTCGCCTCGTACAGCAGACGCGGGTCGCCGAACTGGGCGGCGGCGGAGGCGGCCGCGATCTCGTTCGGGGCCGCGACGAGCTGGGCAATCACTTGCAGCGGCAACTCGGCGCTGGTGCCCGGGAAACTGTCGATCGCCTGTTCCCGGTCACCGGGCTGGCCGAAGCGTGTTTCTTCGACTTCCGCCTGGGCGGAACCGGTGATCGAAATCGTTTCAGAGAATGCGGCGGGTGCCGCCGCGCCGCTTAGCAGCGCTGCAAACGCCATCACTAGCTGTTTTCGTGCACGCATCGGACATTACTCCCAGGGGCCCGTTCGTCACGCTGGCGGCGGCCGCCGCGCCGGTGCATCGACCGCCGAACGTAGTAAGCATAGCGCTTTCGGTCGCTGTGGACAACCGGGCGAGGTGGGTGAAGCTGGTTGTCGTGGTCCTCAGGGGGTTGGTGGGGGGGGCAGGTGGCTGTGCAGGAACTGGATGGCGCGGTCGAGGGTCTGGCGGGCCTGGGGGTAGAACTCGACTTGCAGGAAGCCGTGCGGCATGGCGTGCACCGTCACGAACTCGTGTGGGACGCCAGTCACAGCGAGCTCCCGGACAAAGGCCTCGGACTGGGACAGGAGCGGGTCGGCCGTGCCGCTGACCACGAAGCAGGGCGGCATCTGACCGGCCCGGCGAATCGGGCTGACGCGTGGGTCGGCCAGCAGCTCGGGCGTCTGTGCCGGTCCGAGGTAGGCGTCGATCAGCATGTCGATGACCTCGGGCGTGAGCAGGGGATCCTTGGTATGCGGCAGTTGGCCGCGCCGCAGGGCGACGATGTCGAACACGCCATAGAACAGCAAGGCCGCGCTGATTCGGGGCGCGGTTTTGCCAGCCCACTCCCCGGCCACGGCGGCTGCCAGATTGGCACCGGCGGAGTCGCCGGCGATCACGAAGCGTGTGGTGTCACCCGCGTAGCGATCGGCGACCTGCGCGACCCAGCCGGCGGCGTGAAGGCAGTCATCGAATGCGGCGGGGAAGGGGTGCTGCGGGGCGAGCCGGTAGTCGAGGTTGAACACGAGGACGCCGGCCTCGGCGAAACGGCAGGCCAGCTTGTGGTGCGAGGCCGGATTCCCACCGACAAAGCCCCCGCCATGCAGGTACAGCAGCACGGGGTGCTGCGACCCCTGGCGCGGCTCGATGACGTCGGCGGTGACGCGCGTCCGGTCGATTTCGCGCACGAGCACCGCGCGGTGGACCGGGCCGACGGCGGGCAGGTCGGCATTCAGCACGGGCGCGAAGCTGTCCATCATCTTGTTCAGCTCCGCCAGGTCTTGGGGTGGCCGCGCGCCGGTGACAAGCTGCTGTAGCAGCGCGAGGGTGCTGGGGGTTGATTCAGATTCGGCCATGCCCTACTGCTCCACAGTCGCCCGTGTCGGATGGGGTGTGTCCGGAGTCCACCCTGCGCGGGGCCACGCTCGGGTCCGGCCGGCCCGCGCCACGCTGGCGTATTGTAGTCGGTATGGCCGCCCGTGGGGTGGTGCTAGTCGAAGAAGCGGGGGGCGTCGACCTGGAGGCGGGCCTCGGCCTCGCGCATGTCCATCAGAGACCAGTGGGCCGCGGAGGCTGTCACCTGGGCAAACACGAGTGCTGCCAGCAGCACGGCGCAGCGACTGGGACTACTGCGAAGCCAGGGCACCTGCAGGATCGTCCCGAGCAGTAGCAGCGGTACGAATGGAGTCCATAAGCGCGGGGTTTCCATGTTCGTGAAGCCGATGGTGGCCAGCATGACAACCGCAGCACCGACAAGCAGGTACAAGCCCAAGCGCGGATCGGCAACTGGCTCGGCCGATACCTCCCTTTCCGTGTCAACGGCGTGGTGCTGCTGCCAGCGGCTGCGGAGCGCCCATAGCGTAGCGGTCCACAACGCCGGGCCGGCCAGGAGCAGGAAGAGCGGCAGGCCCAGCAGTTGCCAGACCAGCGGCATGCAGCCGGCTCCGCGGGTGACTTCGGCCTGGGAGTGGCTGACGGCCAGCGCGGTGGCGACGAGGTTCAGGTCAAAGCCAACATATAGCAGAAGCGTTGTGCCAGCGGCACCGGCCAAGGTCGGCGCGAGGGTGCGCCGTGCGAGACGCCGCAATCCGCCGCGCACCGTTCGGCTGTGCAGTCCGCACGCGACCACGACCACGAGGGCGATCCAGACGTGGACGAGGCTGGCAAGACAAGCCAGCGTGAAGAACACACCCGCCAGCGCCGCCGGCCAGATGCGGCCGTGGCGGTAGGACCAGAACCACAACCACAGCGGCAGCGCAACGGTAGTCAACTGGGCCGAGTCTTTGCCGGGTGCGAAGGCGAGCGTCATGGGCGAGACCAGACAGCAGACCGCGACCGTCGCCGCCAATCCGGCGGGCAGAAACAGGCGTGCGAATCCGTATAGGGGGATGGCTGCGAGCAGCCACAACACAGTGAGCGCCCAGACAAACCCCAGGGCCAGGGTCGCCCCCCACTTGAAGTCCGACGACTCGTCCAACTCGTCGTCCAGAATCGCATCGGTGAGACGTTGCAGCGGCGCGAACGTCTCCATCAGGCGACAAACCCCGATTGCCACCAGCGTAGTGCCGGGAGGGTTGCTGATGACGCGGGTGCCGCGCATCTCGGCGGGCGGCGTACGCGCCCGCCGGGGGAAGCCCGCGAGATATGCACGCACATCGGACACATGCGTCGCTTCAGTCAGGAACGCTCCGTCATGCGCGGGTGACATGGCGTTGAAAATGTGCTGGGACAAGTGTTGGGGCGGTGCCAGAAAGGACCAGACCGCCATGGCCAAACAGCCAATGGCCGTCAAGGCCAGACCGCCGCGGCGCCGGGCGGCGCCGTCAGCCGTGTCAACCAACCAGATGCCGACGCTGAGCCAGGCCGCGATCGGCAGCACGCCGAGCAGCGCCAGGAGCCGCTGATCGACGAGCGGCGAATAAAGATAGACGAGTGTGCCGGGTTTTCCGAGAGGAATGTCCAGGTGGAAGAGTGCGACCGCCACGAAGAGTGGGAAGAGCGCTGCCAAAGCGAGCAGCTCCCAGGTCGTTATGGTGGCTCCCCGCCGCCGGCGGCTGTCGTCGGTTTCGAGGTCGGGCCTGTCGGGTTTGCGTGGCTGGGAGTTGCGCACCGGCATCGGGTTCCGTGGGCCATGCACCTCTTGTTCATCGGCTGTCGTTTGGAGTGTTCAGCATCGCACGGATGGTCGGATCAAGCAACGGGCGTCCGCGGCGGGCGGACGCCCGGGATTCAGCCAGTGGTGCTTACCGACGGCGCGCCGCGCCTCAGGTGACGCTGGCGGCCAGGCTGCTCAGAATTTCGGCGTGCTCCGGGAATCGGCCCTGGTCGTGTTTGCTGAAGATCAGCCGACCATCGACCTTGACGTCAAAGATGCCGCCTGCGCCCTCGATGAGCTGTACGTCCGCCCCGAATTGCTCCTTGATCGCGGCCGCCAAACTGGTGGCCTTGGGAGCGTAGTGTCACTCGACACAGTATTTGATGCTGATCTTCATGCCTGGTACCTCCGACGGGAAGGTTCGCCCTTTGTTCGTATGCATATCGTACCGGTGGCCGCGACGGGTGGCAACCGCGGGGAACGGCCGGGTGCGGGCGTGTGAAAGAATCGGCGGATGGGGTCCGGCGCCGCAGCGGGACCGTTCACTGCCGACTGGGAACCGAGGCGCGGTGCAGCGCAAGCCGCTCTCACGGTCGCGGCTCGGATCAGACCGTTCGAACCTGCCGAACGTGTCACGGACCCGCCGGGCGTTGGCACACGGCCCCGACGATGCTAGACTGGTTTTCCAGACGAGGTCCCGGCCGGAGAGGCGACTCAAGGAGTGATGCAATGCGTGCGATTCTGCGGTTCCTGACCGTGCTGTGTGTGGCTGCCATGGGGACGACGGCCCTGGCGCAGCGGGTCGGCCAGACGGCGCCCGAGATCGAGGCCCTCAATCAGCTCAACGCCACGGATAGCGTGTCGCTCGCCAAGTACAAGGGCAAGATCGTCGTGCTGTTCTTTTGGCGGACGACTGACGGCGAGTCGGTCGATGCCCTGTCCGGGCTGAACGAGATTCACGACAAGCTTGGTCAACGGGGCGTGGTCATCATCGCCCATTCCGCCGAAGCCAAGGAGAAGGTCGAGAGCGTTGTCTCCGGCAAGAGCGTGAAGTTCATCGTCATCTACGGGAACGACATGCATACGCGCTACAAGGTCACGTCTTTCCCGCGTGTATTCCTGATCGACACGCACGGGACGATCGTGTGGCGCGGGCATCCGGCGGACGAGTTGGAGGAGCGGGTCAAGGAGCAGATGCGCAAGACGCCCCCGGCCGGCACGGATGAGGAAACGCTGCGCGGCCAGGCGCGCGCGGCAAAGGCGGACTATGACGCGGGCGAGTACGGCAAGGCTTATACCCAGGCCAAGGGCGTCTCCAACGTCGTGGATGCGAACAGTGACCTCGGCAAGGCGGTGAAGAAGCTGCTGGACGATATCGAGGCCGGGGCCCGCAAGTGGCTCGAGGAGGCCAAGCAAGCGGCCCGGGGCGGTCGCTACGAGGAGGCCTGTAGGAAACTGGCCCAGATCAGCGTACGTTTCGCCGGTTCGTCCCTGGGAAATGATGCCGACGACGAATGTGCCCGGCTGCGGGCGGACAATAAGAGCAAGGCGGTCGTTATCAAGGCCATCAGCAACGCCAAGGGCGAGTTGCGGAACGAGGAGATCGCCCGATTGATGGAAACCAAACAGTATCTGAAGGCGCTGGCGGCCTGCCGGGAGGTGGTGGACGAGTATAGCGGCACCGCAGCGGCGGAGGTTGCCCAGGCGGAGATCGAGCGAATCAACAACGACCCTGCCATCCAGGCTTCGCTCGCGACGGCGCGGGCGGAGGAGCAGGCCAGCCGGTGGCTGGAGTTGGGAGATCGCTTCGCCCGAGTCGAGATGTACGACCTGGCCCGAACCCAATACGAGAAGGTCGTCAAGGGACACCCCAAGTCACGGGCCGCGGCCAAGGCCACTGACCGCATGAAGGGGCTGCCGCGGCAATGACGCCGTCGGTCTGAGCCCGGAACGTGCCGGCTACGGCTGCGCCGCGCGCGTTGCCAGGTCGGCGAACAGCTTGCCGCGAACCCGATAGTCCGCGAACTGATCCCAAGAGGCACAAGCCGGCGACAGCAGCACCGCGTCTCCGGGCTGGGCGGCAGCCTGGCACGCGGCGACCGCGTCAGAGAGTGCGTCAAAATCCTCGGCATGCCCGCCGGCCTTTGTGATCGCCCTGACCAGTCCGGGCCCGGTCTGGCCGATGCAAGCCGCGAAACGAGCCCGTCGGGCCGTGAGTTCCGCCACGGGTGTCAGGTCACTGCCCTTGTCATAGCCCCCGAGGATAACCAGCAGCGGCGCTTCGATCGCGTTCATGGCGGTGATGGCCGATTCGGGCGTGGTGGACTTCGAGTCGTTGTAGTAGGTGACACCGGCGCGCGTGCCAACGCGCTGTAGCCGGTGCGGCAGGGCTGCAAAGGTCGCCAAGGCGATGGTGGCGGCCTCTGGTGTCACGCCGAGCAGATGGGCCACGGTGAGAGCGGCGGCGGCGTTGCGGCGATTGTGCTGGCCCGGGACGTCCAGTGCCAGTTTGGGCCAGCGCGCGTGTTGGTGCGGGCCCGCAGCGGTGGCGATGTTACCATCCAGACCGTATCGCCACAACCGCCGTCCGCGCCCCAGCGCACGCTCGAAACGCTGGCACAACTCGGGGGTGTCCTCGAGCACGACCGCGTCGCGCTCCAGATCCTGGAAACGCGCGATGTTGAGCTTGGCAGCGACGTAGGCGTCGAAGGAGCCGTGGCGGTCGAGATGGTTGGGCGTGATATTCGTGATCACCGCGATCGATGGGCTCCAGCGAACCGCGGGCGTGTGCTGAAGCTGAAAGCTCGAAAGCTCGAGCACGGCGAGATCGTCGCCGGTCATGTGGTCCAGGTCGGTGAGCAACGAGCGGCCGATGTTCCCGCCGACCCACACCGAGCGGTTCGCCAGCGTGTTCTGCAGCAGGTGGCCGATCATGGCGGTGATCGTGCTCTTGCCGACCGAGCCGGTGATACCGATGCAGCGCCCGGGGCAGCGCTCGACGAACAGGTTCATCTCGGTCGTGATGGGCACGCCAGCTTCGCGCGCCGCGGCCAGGTAGGGCGAGTTGTCGGGCACGGCGGGGCTGGGTACGACCAGGTCGGTTTGGCGGAAATCGTCCTCGGCATGTTGGCCTAGGCGGAGGGTGAGGTCGAGCCCGGCTAGTTGTTCCAGCGATTCGGCCAGTTTCTCCGCCGTGCCAAGATCGGTCACGGTTACGCGGGCGCCCTGCGCAGCGAGCCAACGAGTGACGCCGACACCGCCGCCGAAGCGCCCCAGGCCCATAACGGTCACGCGTTTGTTATGCCAGTTTCGGGACATCGCACTTGTCTTCGGGCTGTTCGTAGTAATGGGCAGCAGCTACTATTGGATAGTAGACTGTCAGATCGGGCAGGTGGTCAAATGGGTGGGTCACAACGCAACCTGAATGTCGATCTCTTCTGCCTGGAGTGCGGGTACAACCTGCGCGGCCTGCCGGGGGATCCGATCCGTTGTCCGGAATGCGGCTTCCAGAATCCCGTTGGTGACGTCGAACTGCCGGCCGCGGTTATCGCCGCGCAACTCAAGCAGATGGAGACGGCCCCGGCCGTGTCGGTGCTTGCACTGCTCTTTCTGGGACCGAGCGTGTACTTGCTGGTAGAGCTGGCCTTGGAGGGCGCGGGTGGTGAGGTTGGCTGCCCGCTGACAGCGACTCTGATCGTGGTGGGGGCTTTCGCCGGTGAAGTCGCGCGTTTCCGCTCGGCTTGCCAAGGCCAGCCAGGCTGGCTGGCTGCTCTGGTTCGCTATCAACTGGTGGCCTTCGCCCTCATCGCGGCGGTGGTCAGTGTGATCGTCGTTGTCCCCGCCTATTTACTTAACAGTGGCGTTACTCGCCGGAGTGCGACGGTGGAGAGGTTGGCTTGCTTCAGCGGTCCGCTGGCGGCGGGTGTGTTGGGTCTGGGGCTGTGGCGCTTGCTGCCGCCGATTTACCGCTGGGTGAAGGCCCCGATGGAGCGATTGCAGCGCGATGTGGCCGTGAAGATTGCCCGGGATGCGGTGCGGCGGCGGATGGCGCGGCGGCCGCGGCGGGGGCTCTTCGGGTGAGTTTGGGGGCCGCCAGTAGTGCATCGCGCGGTTGCAGCGCGACGGCGCAGTCTATACGTTACCGGGCACGGCGGAGGCGTCGGGCTGGACGAGGTACGAGGGTGTTCTGCGCCGGTGGGTCGAGTGAGGGCAGGGCATGAGAGTTCGAATCGCCGCGTCTGTCGCGCTGGGGGTGGCGGGGACGTTGAGTGCGGGCTGCTTCAGCATCAAGATCCCGCCGTTGCCGAAGATGCCGCGCTACGCGCATTACGAAGTGCTGTCCGATCCGCCCGGCGCGCATGTGTTTGCACAAGACGGGACGTACCACGGCAAGACGCCGACTTCTATTACGCTCTCGGCGCCCGAGCCCGCGACGCTCAACTACAGCCTGCGCGTGGTGAAGGAGGGCTACCGCGAGAAGACACACAGCTACCGGGCACGTTGCGACAAGCTGTCCGAGGCTTCGGCCAAGCGGACCGCGCGCCAGATCATGGTGATCCTGGAGCGTGAGATCGAGCCGGCGGCGTTCAGCATCCCCATTCTGCCGGCCGAAGACCGCACTACGCTGGCCGTGATAGATTTCGACGTGGGCGTGGACATACCGGACGACATCGGGCGGGCGGCGGCGGACATCTGCCGTGAAGCGCTGGCCGAGACGGCCCGGTTCAAGCTCATGGACCGCAATAACATCAAGAGCATCCTGGGTGAGCAGGATTTCGCCGCGGTGGTGCGGTGTGATGACACGCAGTGCCTGGCGGAGTACGGGCGTATGCTGCGTGTGCGCAGCATGGTGCATGGCCGCATCTCGCGGCTGGGCACGGAGCACATCCTGCACCTGGGCATCACCAACGTCGACACGTCGGAACTGCTTAGTCAGATCACCACCGTCGTCCCGGGGGAGTTCGAGCAATTGCGGGAGATTGTCCCGCGCAAGACGTTCGAGTTGGTGGCGCGGAGCCTGGCGGATAAGTAGGAGGTCGCATCACGCGCTCCCGGGCCCTGAAGGGGAATTCGTCATTTCCTGTGCCGCATAATCGCTCGTGGTCGCCTACGATTGCCGCCATGATCGTGCAAGAGGACTTCGATCGAGTTGCCCGCCAGGCGGGGACTGAAGCCGCCGTGAGTCTGCTCGGCCTCGCGGTGGCCGTAGCGGCGGTGCTTCTAGGACGAAGCCTGCTCCTGCAAGCGCTGTTCGTCGTGGTGGGGGTGGTGATGTGGGTCGTGTCGTTGTATCGGTTTCGGGCGTGTTGCAGCGGCCGGGCGGGGTGGCGGCGCGTGGCCGTACGTTACCATTTGAGTATCGTGGTCACGTTCGGGCTGGCCGGCGCGTTGGCCTGGGGGTTCTTCGAGGGGATGCGGGCCCTGGAACGGCGAGTCGGTACGCCTGACGAAGCCGTCGACTGGGTGCTTTACTTCGCCACCGCGATCGTTGGAATCGGTTTCATCCTGGCGGTGGTGGGCGCGCTGGCCCGGGTGTTGACCCGCGTGGCCCGCAGCGCTTTGGCCCGTCTGCTGGAGTTGACGGTCCGGCTGGACGAGGCGGATTAGTGGAGACAGGCGACCAGCTTGCGGGCTGCGCGGCCGGGAGTTAGGGTCAGACGCCATGAAGAATGAGAGCCTGCTCGACACACTGACGGACCGCTTTCGGCACGCCGTGGCGCAGGTCGCTGGCAAAGACCCGCATGAGACGGACCCGGTTGTGCGGGCGTCCCAGGAGCCGCGGCACGGCGACTATCAGTGCAACGCGGCGATGGGCCTGGCCAAGGAGCTGCGCACCAAGCCGCGCGACGTGGCCCAGCGCATTGTGGAAGCGGTCGAGTTGTCCGATCTGTGCGAGCCGCCGGAGATTGCCGGTCCGGGCTTCATTAACGTCCGGCTCAGGGCCGACTTCCTGGCCGGCTACCTCGGTGAGATCCCCGCTCCGCCGCCTGCCCCATCAGAGCCCGACGCGCCGGCGAAGGCCCATTCAGAACCCGGAGGGCTAGCGACGGGCATGTCAGGAGGCACGGAGGCACCGAAGCACGAAGGCCCGCAGGAAGTCTGCGATCGGCTCGGCATGTCGCCGGTCGCGCACCCGCAGGCCGTGGTCATCGACTACTCGTCGCCGAATATCGCCAAGCAGATGCATGTTGGCCACCTGCGCAGCACGATCATCGGCGACGTGTTCTCCCGCGTGCTCGGCTTCGAAGGACACGAGGTAATCCGGCAGAACCACGTCGGCGACTGGGGTACGCAATTCGGCCGCATCATCGTGAGCCTCTGGCACATTTGCATGGCAGAGAAGCGCGGCGCACGGGGCTACATTCTCGACCTGAGCCGGCGACTTCGTGAAGCGGTCGCAGAGGGGGAAGACGCCGAACGTGCCCTCTTGAATCAGATCGTCGAAACGCATAACCGTGATTTGCAGGACGATGTGAAAGGGGAGCGCCACTTCGACCCGTTTCTGAAGAAGGCGTTCAAGGGGCTTGTCTCGGCAGACGAACTGGAACAGGCGTATCAGTTCGTCACGCTGGTTGAGGATCGCGCCCGCGGCAAGGAGTACAAGACCACGCTCCATACCAGGAGCGTCGGGGAGCCTCGCGCTATCCCCTATGAACACCTGTCGCGAGAGATTACGGCGATGTTGCAGGAAGGGGGCGAGCAGAACCAGCAGGAGCGGGACGCGTGGAAGGATGCCCGCGCGGTTACGCTGAAGCGCTGCGGCGAGATGTATCGGCGACTGGGCGTGTTGCTGGAAGATAGCGACGTTTGCGGCGAGAGCTTCTATCAGGAGAAACAGGATCGGCTCGGGCCGGTGGTCGATGAGTTGCGGGAGGCACTGCCAGAGCGCGGCGCGGCCGCATCGGCGGCTGGGCCGTACGCCGAGTGCCGCGACGACCAGGGGGCGGCGTGCATCTTCTTCTACGACGAGACGGGCGAGTCGCGTTTCAAGACCAAGGACGGCACAGAGCTGCCGATGATCATCCGCAAGTCCGACGGGGCATACCTTTACGCAACGACGGACTTGGCGGCACTGCGCTATCGTATCCGTGACCTGGGCGCCAGCCGCCTGATCTATGTAACTGACGGGCGTCAACAGCAGCACTTCGCGATGCTCTTCGCCGCCGCGCGCGCCGTGGGCTGGGCCGGCGACGACGTGCTGCTCGAGCACGCCTGGTTTGGGAGCATCCTCGGCACGAACCGCAGACCGCTGAAGACACGCGAAGGCGACAACGTCAAGCTGGCCGCGCTGTTGGATGAGGCAGAGACGCGCGCCTATGAGCTGCTCTCGAAACGGGAGCGTGACGAAGCGGAGCGCGGGCCGACGCCGTCATTCACTGAGGAAGAGAAACGCGCGATAGCGCGGCGCGTCAGTATCGGGGCGGTCAAGTACGCCGACCTGTCGCGCGACCGCAAGGGCGACTACATCTTCAACTGGGACACGATGCTGGCGATGCAGGGCAACACCGCGCCTTACATGATGTACGCCTATGCCCGGATTCGCTCGATCTATCGCAAGGCGGCGGAACGGTTCGCTGCGCCGGACGTGTACGCCGCGGGCTCGCCGTTGGTCTTCGAGGACGCTGCGGAACGGGCCCTGGGATTGCGGTTGGCCCGGTTGCGTGAAGCGATCGACGAAGTGGCGGCGGGCTTGGCGCCGCATACGCTGTGCAACTACTTGTACGAACTGGCTGCCGACTTCATGCGCTTCTACGAGGCCTGCCCGGTGTTGCAGGCCCCGGATGAGGCCACCCGGCTGAGCCGCATGCGGCTGTGCGACCTGGCGGCCCGCTCGTTGAGGCTGGGGTTGGGGTTGTTGGGGATCGACGTGGTCGAGCGGATGTAGAGTACTCCTCGATTGCTCGCGGACCGGGCGGGGGAGTGCCGGGCATATCGCCAAGCCGGCCTTGGCTGGCAGCCTTTGACTCAAGTTGCCGGCGGTGCTACGGGCGATGGTATTCGCCGCGGGTCTCCTTTGAGCGGACAGTGTTCGACTTCAGGTCGATCAGGAACTCGGGGCCGACCGCCGGCTGCGCGTAGCGACCGGTGGCGGTATCCTCGTCGTAGACGCGCGCGTCTGAGAGTTCCGAGCCCCGGACGAGCACCAGCGCCTGCTCGCGGTCGAACTCGATATGCTCGGCCTGGATCGTGCGGATCGTCGTCTCCTGAACGTCGCGCAAGTAAACGTTGCCCTGGGCGATGAGCAGGTTCAGCCGCAGGGGGGCCGCGATTGCGGCAGTGTCGGCGGGGCCGCGCTCGCTGACCAGAAACTCGCACTCCAGGCGGTCGCTTTCCATCTGAGTATGACGGCTCTTGAGGTTTGCCAGGAAGCTGGCGTCGTCGGGCAGGGCGGGGAACATCTGCTCGAGGTTGACCATTTCGCGGCCGACGCGATGCACAAAGAAGACGCCGCCCTCGAATACAACCACGTCGCGGCGCTGCGGGCCCTCCTGGCCGAGTTGGTAGGTCATCGAGCCGTCGCACTGCATGGCCGTCTGACTCGGGCCGCGCGTCATCAGTGCGCTGGGAATTCCGAGCGCCTCGCGTTCGCGCTGCTCAGCGGGCAGGCGGCGGTTGGTCATCAGCAGGGTGGTCTTGCCGCTGGTCTGGATCAGGCGGTTGAGAATGTCCACCTTGAGCTGCGGGGCAGCGATGCTGGAA
>JAHJAR010000220.1 GCA_018814045.1 Planctomycetota bacterium
GATCTCGACGTGCGCGTACTACTCCAGCGTGGTTCGCGGCCGGTTTTCGAGCGCACCGCCCGGCTCGATCCGGATACCACGCTCGTTGAAGACGCGCCGCTCGCTGAGGCCTGTCGCCCGCAGGAACTGACGCTGGAAGTCCTGGCCGATGATCGGCGGCTCATCAGCTACACTCCCTTACTCGACGAAAGACCGCCCATCCCGGCGCCCGCGACCGCCGCGAAACCGCCCGCCGAGATCGCGTCGAATGAGGAACTCTACCTGAACGGTCTGCACCTGGAGCAGTACAGCCACGCGACATGCGCGCCGGAACCCTATTACGAGGAGGCCCTGCGGCGCGATCCCGGCGACAGCCGCTGCCACAACGCCCTCGGTCTGCTGCAGTACCGGCGCGGCCAGTTCAACGAGGCCGAGCGGCATTTCCGCGCCGCCGTCCGGCGACTGACGCTCCGCAATCCCAACCCATACGACGGAGAGGCGTTCTACAACCTCGGCTTGGCGTTGAAGATGCAGGGCCGTCGGGACGAGGCCTTTGCTGCATTCTACAAGGCGGCTTGGAACGAAGCCTGGCAGAGCGCTGCGTACTTCGAGCTGGCGCGGCTGGCGTGCTGGCGGTGGGACTGGGAGGAAGCACTCGACCTGATCCTGCGCTGCCTGGAACGAAACGCCCGCCACCACCGGGCGCACCATCTGCATGTTGCGATCTTGCGTAAGCTTCGGCGGCGGCAGGAGGCGCTCGCCGCCGCGGCGGCCGCGCTGCAACTCGACCCGTTCAACGCGGGCGCGGTGCATGAGCGCGACCTTCTGAGTGGCGGCGACGAGGCGGGTGCGCCAGGACCCGAGGACAAGGCCGTCGGAGGCCTGCGCGGCACGGCCGACGATTTCATCGAAATTGCCGTCGACTACGCCCACGCCGGGCTGTTCGATGAGGCGCGTGACATGCTCGACGCCGCTCCGTCGGGGGATTTCATGCGGAGCTACTACGCCGGCTGGATTGAAACGCTGCGCGGCGAAAACGACGAGGCGGCGCATCTGTTCCGGCAAGCCGCCAAACAGCCGCGCGAGTACGCGTTCCCGCACCGCCTGGAATGCGTGCCGGCGCTGCTGAACGCGCTGGACCACAATCTGGACGACGCACTCGCCGCCTATGCGCTCGGCAACTTCCTGTACGCCCGGCGCCGCCATGAGGACGCCATCCGCTACTGGGACCAAGCCCGCAGCCTGGATCCGCTCTTCCCGACAGTCTGGCGCAATCTCGCGCTGGCGTACATGAACAAGCAACGCGATTCGCAAGCCGCACTGGCTGCTCTGCAGCGGGCGTTCGAGTTGAATCCGTCCGATGCGCGTGTGTTTTTTGAGCTGGATCAACTGCTCAAGCGCCGCAACGTGCTGCCGGCCGAACGACTGGAACGCCTGAGCCGGCATCAGGCATTGGTCCGGGAGCGCGATGATCTGACTATTGAGTGGATTACGCTGCTGAACCTTACCGGTCGGCACCGCGAGGCCTTGGACACGCTTCTGAGGCGGCGGTTCCATCCCTGGGAAGGCGGTGAGGGCAAGGTGACATCCCAGTACGTTGTGAGCCTCGTTGAGCTGGCTCGCGCCGCGCTCGCGGAGGGCCGCCACGCGGACGCCATCGAGCTTCTCAACCGCGCCCGCACGTATCCGCCCAGCCTTGGCGAAGGCAAGCTCGCAGGGGCAACGGAAAACGATGTCTTCTATTACCTCGGACTCGCGCACGAGGCGCTGGGACATTCCTCCGTCGCCCGGACGTGCTTCGAGCAGGCGGCGACCGGCGCCCACGAGCCGCATTCAGCCCGCTATTACAACGACCAGCCGCCGGAGATGATTTTCTACCAGGGCTTGGCGCGACGAAAGCTCGGCGAAGAAGGTGCGGCCGCAGCCGTGTTCCACAGACTCATCGACTACGGCATCGCTCACCTGGCCGACAACGTGCAGATGGACTACTTCGCGGTCTCGCTGCCCGATTTCCTGGTGTTTGATGAGGATCTGAATCACCGGAACCGGGTAGACTGCAACTACTTGATGGCGCTCGGCCATCTGGGTTTGGAGCAACCGGCGCAAGCCCGCGAACGCCTGGAGACCGTGCTTGCGCTGGACGCAAATCATCTGGGCGCCCATCTGCATCGTGGGCTGCTCGAGTCAAAAGCAGGCGCGGCGAGCGCCGACCGTTCCGGAGGATAGCGAATGCAACGCGGCGATATGCCCCGTCGGATCGTGGTGATGAGAATCATCGGGACCGTCTGTGGGGTAATGCTGCTCGGGTATGCTTGGGGCTCGGTTGAGCCGGATCCCGTAAATCATCCAACCCCGCCCGGCTCCTCGTTCAGCACGGACGACCGGACGAACGCCGGCGCGCCGGGCCCCCACCTCGCGATCGACGCCACCGACGAAGGCGACCCCATCAGCCCGTACATCTACGGCCAGTTCATCGAGCACCTGGGCCGCTGCATCTACGGCGGAATCTGGGCCGAGATGATCGAGGACCGGAAGTTCTTCCACCCGGTCGGCAGCGCCGAATCGCCTTGGCAGATCGTGGGGCCGGCGGATGCGGCGCGGATGGCGAAGGACGGAGCGTTCGTGGGGGAACACTCGCCGGCGATCACACTACCCGGCGGACAACAATGTGCGGGCATTGTGCAGCACGGGCTGGCGCTTGAGGCCGGTCAGGAGTACGTTGGGCGAGTCTGGTTGTCAGGCGATGCGTCGGCGGCGCCGGTTTGGATCAACCTGATCTGGGGTGACGGCCCGGGCGACCGGCAGGCCGTTCAGGTGGATCGGCTCACCGCGGACTTTGCACGGACGGCGCTATCCTATCGTCCGCCGCGCGCCAGCGAGGCGCGCCTGGAGATCACGGCCGCCGGCGCCGGCGCGTTCCGTGTCGGGACCGTGAGCCTCATGCCGGCGGACAACGTCGACGGCATGCGCGCCGACACACTGGCTCTGCTCAGAGAACTCGATGCGCCCGTATATCGCTGGCCAGGCGGCAACTTCGTCTCGGGCTACGATTGGCGCGACGGCGTTGGTGACCGCGATCGTCGCCCACCCCGCAAGAACCCGGCTTGGCAAGGCGTCGAACAAAACGACTTCGGTCTTGACGAGTTCATGACGTTCTGTCGCATACTCGGCACGGAGCCGTACATCGCGCTGAACACGGGCCTGGGCACGATTGGCAGCGCCGCCGCAGAACTGGAGTATGCCAACGGTGCGCCGGACACAACGGGCGGACGGCTCCGCGCCCAGAACGGCCACGCCGAACCCTACGGCGTGAAGTTCTGGGGCATCGGCAACGAGATGTACGGCGACTGGCAGCTCGGGCATGTCCCGCTGGCGGAGTACACCCGGCGACACAACGCGTATGTCGATGCGCTGCGCAAAGTCGATCCAACCGTCAAGGTCATCGGCGTGGGCGCGGTCGGCGAGTGGAGCGCGACCATGCTGCGCGACTGCGCTGACCATCTCGACTACTTGAGCGAGCACACCTACTGGGGCAATCAACCCGATCTGGCCAGCCACGTCGGACAGGCGCGCAACGCGCTGCGCCACACGGCTGACGCCCATCGCCGCTATCGCCGCGAACTCCCAAACCTCAAAGGCCGCGACATCCGCATTTGCGAGGACGAGTGGAATTACTGGTATGGGCCGCACGTCTTCGGCGAGCTCGGGACGCGCTACTTTCTAAAGGACGCCCTCGGCTGCGCGACCGCGCTGCACGAGTTCGCCCGCAACAGCGACCTGTTCTTCATGGCCAACTATGCCCAGACGGTGAACGTCATCGGGGCCATCAAGACCAGCAAGACGGCCGCAGCTTTTGAGACAACGGGACTCGTGCTCAAACTCTATCGACACCACTTCGGGACGGTCCCGGTCGCCACTCACGCTACACCGGATATCGACGCGCAAGCGGCGTGGTCGGCCGACCGCCGCACGCTGACCATCGCCATCGTGAATCCCAGCCAGGAACCACTGGAGGTCCCGCTTGCTCTGCACGGCGCGCGGCTGTCCGGCGGTGGAAGGGTTTGGCAGATTGCCGGCAACGATCCGCTGGCCTTCAACGATCCCGACGAGGGCATCAAAGTGCGCATCGAAGAGCGCGCGATGGAGGGGATCCCCGGCGCTTTGAAGATTGCGCCCTGCAGCGTCACGCTCTTCGCACTGCCGACGACAGCAATCGACGGCTCGGGCGCACATTCCGAGTCAACCCGTGCAGGGCCGGCACCGCTGGTGCTGGCCGCCCCCATCGAACGTTGGGATGAGGCCCTGCCACTGGGCAACGGCTGCATGGGTGGGTTGCTCTGGGGTGGCGGCAGCCGGATCAACCTTTCGCTGGATCGCGGCGATCTGTGGGATTTGCGCACCCCGGATGTCTATCAACGCGAAGATTGGAACTACGCCACGCTCAAGCGGCTCCAGGACGCCGGGGACCAGACAACGATCTCGAAGCTGTTCGATGAGCCGTACGATTCAATTCCATATCCCACGAAGATACCAGCCGGACGACTTGAGATTGAGCTTGATCCTGGCACGCAAGCCCGCACCTTCACGCTCGATTTGCAGCACGCCACGGGCCATGTCGAAACGGGACACGGCGACGTGGAGTGCTTCTACAGTGCGACCGAACCTGTCGCTCTGTTGCGGATCAAGGGGCGACCAGCGTCCGTCCGGCTCGTGCCGCCCGCCGCTCTTAAGCGATTGGGCTATGCGGCCGCCGTCGAGGGGCGCGACGAGGCCACGCGGTGGTTCGTCCAGGACGGGGTCGAGGGGCAGCGCTTTGCCGTGGTCTTGGGGAGCCGGACAACGGACAATGCAACGGAACTGGCTCTGGCGATCCCTTCGACGCGTGACGGCGCCGATCCGCTGGCGGTCGGCCGGCAACGGGTCGCGGAGGTACTGAGCAAGGGCTACGAAACGCTGCTGGCCGATCACCGGGCGTGGTGGCGCCGGTTCTGGTCTACCTCGCATGTGGGTGTTCCGGACGAAGCGATTCAGGCGCATTATGACCTGGTCAAGCACTTCTATGGTGCGGCTTCCCGCCCTGACGCGCCGCCCATGCCGCTCCAGGGCGTATGGACCGCCGACGACGGTGGACTGCCGCCCTGGAAAGGCGACTTTCACAACGACCTGAATACCCAGATGACGTACCTGGCCTACCACACTGCCGGGCTCACCGAAGCCGGCGAGAGCTTCGTCAATTTCAACTGGGACCTTCGCCCCGCCTACCAACGCTTCGCCCGCGAATTCTACGACGCCCCGGGCTTGATCGTTCCGGGCGTGATGGCGCTCGATGGCCAGCCGCTGGGAGGCTGGTCGCAGTACGCTCTCTCGCCGACGATGGGGGCCTGGGTAGCCCACTCGTTCTACCTCCACTGGCGCTACACAATGGATGAGGCGTTTCTCCGCGAGCGCGCTTATCCCTGGTGTGCCGATGTCGGCGAGGCTCTGCTGGCGTTGCTGAAGCCCGACGAACGAGGCAAGCTCAAGCTGCCGCTCTCCTCCTCGCCGGAGATCTTCGATAATTCTCTCCGCGCCTGGCTGCCGCCGAACTCGAACTTCGACTTGGCGCTGCTGCGCTGGCTTTTCGGCGCGCTGGCGGAGATGGCGGAGGCTGCGGGGCAGGCGGACGCTGCGCAGAAATGGCAAGCCGCACTGGCGGATCTCGACGAGTTGGACGTCGAGGGCGCCGCCGGTCCGTTGACCTTTGCGCACGGCTTACCTTATCACGAATCGCATCGCCACTTCTCGCACGTCATGGCGATTCACCCTCTCGGCACGCTCAACATCGACGGAACCGACCGCAACCGGGCGGTCGTCCAAGCCTCGCTGGATCGCATCCTGGAGAAGGGCACGGACGCCTGGTGCGGCTACAGTTTTTCGTGGATGGCGTGCCTGCTGGCCCGCTGCGGCCGGGCCGAGGAGGCCCTGGACCACCTGAAGACGTACCAGCACGCCTTCATCCTGCGGAACGGCTTTCACGCCAACGGCGACCAGACGCGCTCCGGGTTATCGCGATTCACGTACCGGCCGTTTACGTTGGAGGGGAATTTCCTCGCCATGCAGGCGGTGCACGAGATGCTCCTGCAAAGCTGGGGCGGCGTCATTCGCGTGTTCCCCGCCGTCAGTGAAAGATGGAAGGACGCCTCGTTCATTGACCTGCGCGCGGAGGGTGCATTCCGCGTCTCGGCCCAACGGGAGAATGGGCGGACGGTGAAAGTCAGCGTGGCGGCCGATCGCGGCGGAGAGGTTCGATTGCGCGATCCGTTCGGCGGAGAGTCAGTGGATTGGAACCGGCCCGATGTGCAGAAACGCGGCTCGGACTATGAGGTCGTGCTGGAAAGAGGCGCCGTGCTCACCGGCATGCGCGCTGCCGAAGCGCTCCCCCGGCCCACCCCGGAGCAGGCGGCCTGGCAGGACCTGGAGTTGATCGCCTTCGCCCACTTTGGGATCAACACGTTCACGGATCGCGAGTGGGGTGACGGCACAGAAGACCCGCGGCTCTTCGATCCGACGCACTTTGACGCCCGACAATGGGTCGCCGCCCTCAAGCCCGCCGGCATCAAGCTACTCATCCTGACTGCCAAGCACCACGACGGCTTCTGCCTCTGGCCGAGCAAGTATACGGAACACAGCGTCAGGAACAGCCCCTGGCGTGATGGACGCGGCGACGTCGTCCGCGAGGTAGCGCAGGCATGCCGGGAAGACGGTTTGAAGTTCGGTCTGTACCTGTCGCCATGGGACCGCCATGAGAACACCTATGGTGACTCGCCGGCCTACAACCGGTACTTCAAGCACCAACTGCGCGAGCTGCTCAGCGATTATGGCGATATCACCGAGGTCTGGTTCGACGGAGCTTGTGGCGAAGATCCCGATGGCAAGCTGCAGGAGTACGGCTGGGCCGGCTTCTACCAGGTGATCCGTGAGCTCCAGCCGCACGCGCTCATCGCGATCATGGGGCCAGACATCCGTTGGGTCGGCAATGAAAGCGGTCTGGCACGCGAAGACGAATCGAGTATGCAACCCGCTGATCCGGTGGTCCATGCGGGGCGCATCGGCCCACTTTGGTATCCTGCGGAGTGTGACGTCTCCATCCGGCCCGGCTGGTTCTATCACGCCAAGGAGGATGAGCAGGTTAAGAGCCTGTCCCGGCTCATGGACATCTACGAACAGTCCGTGGGGCGAAACGCCGTCCTGCTGCTCAATGTTCCGCCTGACCAACGCGGGCTGGTCCATGAGAATGATGCGCGGCGGCTTGCCGAATTCGGAGCGGAGATCCAGCGGCGTTTCGGACGCAGTGTCGCCGAGACACAGGGGCGCGGAGACGCGATCGAGTTGCCGCTTGCACAAGCGACCACCGTTGACCGGGCAATACTGATGGAGGATCTCACCGGCGGCGAGCGCGTGCAGGAATTCGTGGTGGAAGGCTGGATCCACGATCGGTGGGAGCCGCTCTACCGTGGCCAGGTCATCGGACACAAGCGGATCACACGGTTCGCACCCGTCACGGTCAGCAGAGTCCGCCTGCGCGTCCTGAGGTCCCGGGCCGAGCCGCTGATCCGCAAGTTCGCCGTATATGTCGTGGAATCGTCTGCGCAACCGGCGAGTGTCCCTGCGGTGGGCACGCCCCGCCCCGCCCTGCTGGACGGCATGCACCAGGCGCGATCGTTTTGCAGCACTTTGTCCCTTTTGGTCAGTTCTTCTGCGAGGTAAAAGACATGGATCCGCTGAATCATCCGCAATTCCCGTACCGCATACCGCATTGTTGTCCTTCGCATCGTTCCCACGATTGCACGGACCATCTCACCCGGCGCGAGTTCTTGGGGTGCAGCGCCGGTGCGGTGGCAGGTAGTGTCATGCTGGCACATCCTTCGTGGCCGGCGCTGGCCGGCGAACACGCCGAGGAGCTGGTTCCGCCGCAACGACGGGCCCTGCGCGTCAAGCCGGTGCTCGTCTACGACACGCCGGAGCGCCGCGACCGCACGAGTTGGCGCGCCTGGGGCGGCATTCAGACCCAGGACGCGGCCCGCGCGGAAGTTGATCGAATCCAGAGTGAGTTGCAGACTCTCCGCAAGCGGGCGGACTTCCCGCTCGAGTTTCGGCCCGTGGCGGCAGTCCGCAGCGCCGGTGAGCTGGCCAGCCTGGCCGATCTGGTCGATGCGGACACGGTCCTCGTCTACGCCGCCGGCGGTTGGATGGACATCTTCGAGCCGCTCCACAAGCTCGGCAAACCACTAATCTTCTTCTGCCGCCACAAGTCCGGTCCGGTGTACCTCTGGTACGAGATCATCAGCCCGCGCTATCTGCGGCAGCACACCGACACGCTCGCCCTGACCGGGATCGACGAGGACGACGTCGTCATCGACAGCCAGGACGAGCTGCTCTGGCGGATGCGGGCACTCTGTGGGCTGGTCAACACGGTGGGCACGCGGATTCTGGCCGTGGGTGGGCCGAGCGCCTGGGCCCAGCCTGCGGGTGTCGTGCCCAAACTCGTCGAAGAGAAATGGAAGTTCGATATCCGAACCGTGTCGTACGATGAGCTTGGCAAGCTCATCACTGCGGCGCGCGCCGATGTCAAGTCGGTCCAGTGTGCCCAGCAGCGCGGCGAGGAGTATCTGAAGGCGCCGGGCAACACGCTGGAGACGCCGCGCCCGTTCGTCCACAACGCGTTTCTGCTGGACGACATCTTCCGCCGCATATTGCACGAGGCCGATTGCCGGGCGATCACGATCAACGACTGCATGTCGACCATCATGCCCCTGGCAGAAACCACGGCTTGCCTGACGCTGAGCACGCTCAACGACGCCGGGTATCTGGCGTTCTGCGAATCCGATTTCGTGCTGATTCCGGCGGGCGTTTTGCTGGCCAACATCGCCGGCCGGCCGGTGTTCATGAACGACCCCACCTACCCGCACGACGGCCTGATCACGCTAGCGCACTGCACCGCGCCGCGGCGGATGGACGGGCAGAAGCTGGAGCCGGCCCGCATCCTCACGCACTTCGAGTCCGACTACGGGGCGGCGCCGAAGGTCGAGATGGCCAAGGGGCAGGTCGTGACCAACATTGTGCCGGACTTCAAGCTGGAGCGCTGGGTCGGGCTGCGCGGCGAAATCGTTGACGCCCCCTTCCTCGACATCTGCCGCTCGCAGATCGACGTGCGATTCACGTGCGACAGCCTGAAGCTGGCCCAGCGGATGCCCGGTTTCCACTGGATCACCGCGTACGGCAATTATCTGCGCGAGGTGGGCTACGCGCTCAAACGCATTCCCATCGCATGGGAGCCGCTGGCGTAGCGGCGGCGACCGAGAGGAGATGCGCTGATGAACATCCGTCCCGTACGAAGACCACCGCTCGACGTGTGGGTCTGGCTATGCCTGCTTCTGCCGGCGGCATTCGCCGTCGCGAGCGAGCCGCCGGGAAGCAGCTACCGGCGTTTCACGCACGACGGTGCGTGGTGCTGGTTCGCGGATCCGCGCGCGGTGCATGACGACAAGATGCAGCGCACGTACGCCGCCTGGGTCAGCGGCCAGGGCGACGTGGTCGTCGGCATGTATGACCACCAGGCCGGAAGCATCGCGAACACGATTCTGCACCGCGCCCTGGAGCGTGACGATCATGCGGCGCCATCGCTGCTGCTGCTTCCGGACGGCCGTGTGCGGGCATTCTATTCAATGCACGGCGACACGTTCATGCGCACGCGCGTTACGCAGCGCCCGGGGGACATCGGGAAATGGGAGCCCGAGCAAACACTGAATCTCAACAATCCGGACGAACTGAAACCCGGTCATCCGAACGCCGTGTGCTATTCCCACCCCACGTTGCTGTCCGACGGCGAACTTGTGCTCTTTTGGCGCGGGACGAACTACAAACCCTGCATGGCGGTTTCGCGCGATCTGGGCGCATCGTTCGAGAAAAGCTATGTGGCGTTCGAGTCGCCGAACGCGGAACAGCACAACCGTCCCTATCTCAAGGCCTCATGCGACGATGGAGAAGTGATCCACATTGCGTTGACCACCGGCCACCCGCGCGACGAATCGCACAACAGCGTGTACTACTGCGCCTTCGATGGAAGGGCGTTTCGCCGTGCGAACGGCAGCGTCATCGGAACAACGAACGATCTGCCGCTGGATCCGGCGGAATGCGATGTCGTCTACGACGGCCGCATCGCCGACGCGCGTGCCTGGCTCTGGGATGTTGCCGGCGGACCTGATAGACGTCCCGTGATCGTCTATACACGGTTGCCTGCGGAGACACGGCACGTTTATTACCACGCCGCGTGGGATGGCCGGCAATGGGTGCAGCGGCCGATCACCGACGGCGGCGCGTGGTTCCCGCGGACGCCACCCGGCACGCTCGAGCGCGAGCCGCACTACTCGGGTGGCGTCATACTGGACCATGCCAACACCGGCCAGGTCTATCTCGCAAGGCCCGTTCTCGGCGTGTTTGAGATCGAGCGCTGGGAGTTATCCGGGAGCGGAGCAGGCTGGAGACACGCGGCCATTACGAGTGGTTCACAGTACGACAACGTGCGCCCCGTCGCTATCCGGAACGCGCCGGCAAGCGGGCCGCGCTTGCTATGGATGTGCGTCGATCGACAGTACGAGCATTACACGCGGTATGGCTGTTCGATTCGCATGGATCAGCCTGAACCGCCGCGGACCACGGATGCGCTGAATCCCGCGACCATCCGGCAAATAATGGAACGCGTCGGGCGCTGGCAACTCGCGAATCCTGCGTCGCACCCGGCCTGGGATTGGACGCAGGGCGCGCTCTATGCCGGATTGATGGCGCTCGTGCGCGTCTCGGATGATCCACAGTTCGAGCAAGCGCTGCTCAAGATCGGGCGTGGACTTGAGTGGAAACCCGGTCCGCGGCCCTTCTTCGCCGACGACCACTGCGTGGGACAGGTATTCCTCGAGTTGAACCTGCGTCACCGCGACGAGGCCATGCTCGCGCCGATCCGCGCCACAATGGACGCCGTCGCGGCCCAACCCGCCGCCGAGCCGCTTCTGTGGGCCAACGATGTGCACCTGCGCGAGTGGGCCTGGTGTGACGCCCTGTTCATGGCCCCGCCGACGCTCGCCCGGCTGTATGCCGCCACCGGCGACGAGTGCTACCTGCACGAGATCGATCGGCGCTGGTGGAAAGCGACTGATTATCTCTATGACCGCGACGAGCGCCTCTACTACCGCGATAGCCGCTACTTCGATCAGCGCGAAGCGAACGGGCGCAAGGTCTTCTGGAGCCGCGGGAACGGCTGGGTGCTGGCCGGGCTGGCGCGCGTGCTGCAGGTCCTGCCCCAGACGCATCCGACACGGCCGCGCTATGAGCAACTCTTCGTCGAGATGAGCAGCCGGCTCTCGGAAATCCAGCAGCCCGACGGCCTTTGGCGGTCCAGCCTGCTTGATCCCGCCTCATACCCTCACGCGGAGACCAGCGGTTCCGGCTTCAACTGCTTCGCACTCGCCTGGGGTGTGAATGCCGGCCTGCTCGAGCGCGACAGGTTCCAACCAGTCGTTGAACGGGCATGGATGGCCCTGATCCGCTGCGTCGACGCCAACGGCATGCTGGAATGGGTACAGCCGATCGGAGAGGATCCGCGGCACGTGCGGGCGGCAAACACCGACGTCTACGGCGTCGGGGCATTTCTGCTCGCGGGCGAGCAGGTGCGGCAGATGATTGAAGCGTCGGGAAGATGATGGAATCCGGATCATCAATCCGGGTAGGAGTTCAGCCGTCTGCAGGGATTGTCGCCGGTAGCGGCGGGAGTTGGTTGGTTTGCAGATAGGTGCGCAGGGCGTCGGCGATGACGCCAAGCGGATCGTGGTGGCGGAGCTTCAGCGTGCGGTAGACGCTCATCAGCACCGCTTGCGTGAGGGCCCCGCGGTCGGAGCGGTTCGACTGGCTGTGCTTCCGCAGAATCACCGCCGGGCGGATCATCCGCTCGGCGAAGTTGTTCTCGAACGGGATCTGCGGATAGTCCAGGAACGTGAACAAGTGGTCGCCGGTGCGACGCAGGCGTTTGAGCAGCCGCCGGGCGTCGGCGTCGTCCGGTTCGGTCGCGATCAAGGCGTCCAGCCGGCGACCGAGGCGCAGGATGCGACGCTGGTATTTCTGGGGCGTGAAGTCCGCCCGTTTGCGCAGGCGGATGCCGTCGCGGAGCAGTCGCCGCAACAGCTTGGCGAACGCCTGCCACGTGGGCGCGGAATTGTGCTGGTCGACCTTCTCCAGTTCGCGCAGCAGATGCACGAGGCAATACTGCCGGTCGGCCACGTCGAGCGACTCGTACGCGGTCCAGAAGTCGTGCAGCAGGATGCCGTCGAAGGCGTCGCCGAAGAAACGTTGCAAGACCGGACTGCCGCGGTTGCGGTCGATCAGGTAGCAGCAATTGTGGTGATTGGTAAAACACCAGAGCCAGCATGTCCGGCCCTGCACGCGCCAGCCGGTCTCGTCGGCGTGCAGGTGGGCCGAGGCCTTCGCTTGCTCGGCGATCTGCTGGTACCAGGGCGTGAGCACGTCCGCCAGCCGCCGCCAACTGGCGATCAGACCGCCGGCCGAGAGCTTGGTTTGCAGGTGGTATTGCAGGATGTCTACAAGTTGATCGATGGTGACACCCAGGCCATAGTGACACCAACTGGTGAAGCTGATAATGCGATGGCCGAACGTCGCATTGGGCAAGGCGTCGGGCACGACCGGCTCGACGTGCTTCTTGCAGGCCGGGCAGTAGTCGCGGTGGATCGTGTGCTCGGTGACCTGCGCCCGCAAGTTCTCCGGCAAATCCTCGATCAGCCGCGTGCGGGTTCGGCGGCAGCGTTGCAGCGGCCCGCTACAACACGGACAGACCTTCAGACGATGCGTCTGCCGCTGATCGATCCGCGTCGGCGGGGGTCGGCGGTGACCGGGATGGCCGTCGCGAGCGCCGGGGCGTTTGCGGCGGCGGCCGGACGTGGTCTGGCCGGGTGGGACATTCGGCTTGGTGTACACCGGCCGCATGCCCGAAGGCGTGGCGGGTGAAACGCCGGCGGTGGCGGGCGAAACGCCGGCGGTGGCGGGCGAAATGCCGGCGGTGGCGGTCAGCGTTTCGAGCAGCGTGAGTCGGGCGTTCTGCTCGTTGATGCGGCGTGCAGCGGCGAGCAATGCGAGCGTGACCGCATCGGGTCCGAGCGTGTAGAGCCGGCGAGCGGCGGCCCGATCGCAGACGCCGGATTGCAACGCCGCCAACAGCCTGTCCAACGCGTCCGAACGTGTCGCCGTCTTGCGCATGCATACCGTATACGCGCGTGCGCGCTCCCGGCGCAAGGGCTAGAATGGAAAAACCTCAGAAAATCTTGCAGACGGGTGAACTGTTACATCTCATCGAGGAAGCCTTCACGGATTGCGTCGATCCCTGGGTGCGTCGCGATTTGGGTGATGCCGATATGAACAACACTCGAGGGCGTGGGTGTGTCTTCCTGTTGCTTGCACCCATTCAGCAGACCAATCGCGGCGAGCGCGAGACCACCTAACCACACTTTCTTGTGCATTACGTATCTCCTTCAGAAGCTGCCTTCGGAGCCTTTTCTTCCTGGCGCTGAACACGGCAAAGCTGCTCAATCCGTTTGATCGCCAAGGGCGACGGATTGCCACGGCCGTTTTCCCAGCGACTTACGGTCGAGAAAGCGACGCCGAGTTTCGCCGCCAACTGCTCCTGAGTCAGGCTGAGGTCCGCCCGCAGCGTCTTGATCGTCGCCGACCAGTTTGTGGGCGAACTCTTGAACATGCGTCATCTGCC
>JAHJAR010000019.1 GCA_018814045.1 Planctomycetota bacterium
CCTCGGCGTAGCGTTCGGCGGGCGGGATGATCTCGATCGGCCCGCTGCCGTCCATCCCCATGCCCCACTGGGCGATGTCGTAGTGGTGGGCGCCCCAGTCGGTGCTCATTCCACCCGAGTAGTCGCGGACCAGTCGCCAGCCGCCGCTGTAGCTCCCGCTGCACCGCTCGGCGTTGTAGGGATTCCACGGAGCAGGTCCGAGCCAGCGCTCCCAGTCGAGCCCCTCGCGAACCGGCTCCTCCGGAAAGTGCTTTTCGGTTGAAGGCGCCCCAATGCCAACGTTGACCCTGGTGAGCTTGCCGATCCGGCCGCTGCGGACCAGCTCGCAGGCGTAGCGAAAGTTGCTCTCCGAGCGCTGCTGGCTGCCGGTCTGGAAGACGGTGTTGTAGCGCCGGGCGGCGCTGACCATCTCCCAGGCCTCGCGGATCGTCAGCGCCAGCGGCTTCTCGCAATAGACGTCCTTGCCGGCCTTGCACGCCGCGATCGCGATGATCGCGTGCCAGTGGTCGGGGACGGCGATCAGGACGGCGTCGATGTCGTCGCGGGCCAGGAGCTCTTCGAACTCGTTGTATTCGTCGCAGCCTTCGAACGAGTCGGCGGCGCGTTCGCTGGCGTAATACTCGGTTACGCGCCGGCAGGCGTCGGCCCGCTTAACGGCGTCCACGTCGCAGATGGCGACGATTTGCACGTCCGGGTTGCCGAGAAAGCCGCCCAGGTGCCCCCCGCCCATGTTGCCGACTCCAATGAATCCCATCGTGATCCGGTCGCTGGGTGCAAGCCGCCCGGCTTTGCCGAGCGCCGACGCGGGGACGAAGTACGGAACGCTGGCCGCCGCCGTAGCGGTTGCGGCTCCTTTCAAGAACTGACGACGTGTAACCCGTTTGCGCCTTGCCATGTCGTGCTTGCTCCGATCGGTGTGGGAGTGCTTGCTCTCGGTGAAATCCCGGCGACAGATTAACGCACAAGGGCGATCTCAGAAACGGCGTGCAGACATTTTTCGAGACACGCCGCCTGGCTCACCGGAGGCACCGAACGCCATGTAACCGTGCGCGATCGTGCAACGTAATCCGAACCCGAAGCGCAAGCGAAGGCCCCTCTGTGATTGCGTTGGCCGCCCTGTGGCCCTCGCTCGCGCTTCGGGTTCGGATTACGCGGCGCGTTTTCGCGTACGCCCATATAGCGCACTCACCTCGCAGTCAGCTTACGACCCCAGGTACTCCTCTTCGATCCAGGTGCGGTCGGGTTCGAAAATGCGGACCAGCTCGTCCATCTCCGGGGTGGCGGCTTCGAAATGGCCGTAGCAGACGCAGAGCTCGCGGGTGGCGGCTTCGCGCGTGTCACCGAGGACGACCATGCGCCAGATCGCCGCCGCCGCTCCGGTACGGTCGGCCCCGGCCTGGCAGTGCATCAGCAGCGGTTCCTCGGCGGTCAGGAAGGCATCGTAGAGCTTGAGCAGCTCCTCGCGCCGCGGCAGCTCGTTGGCACTCATGCGGACGTCGATCAGCGTCACACCCTTGGCGTCCAGCAGGGCCCTTTCATTGTCGTACCACGGTTCGGAGACGTTCTCGCCGCGGAGGTTGACGACGGTCTTGATGCCGAGGAGGTCGACCAGCAGGCCGAGCGTCTCGGTGTCGAGCTGGGCGGAGCGATAGGCCCGCCCCCACTCGATCACGTGGGCGTTGTCGGTCAGGCGCAGAGGAGCAAAGTTGTCGTATACGCCGTAGCCGCAGCCGGCGAGCACAATCACGACGAGAGCAGGTAATGGGGTCAGGGGTGACAGTCTCATTCCGTGGTTCCCCTCTCATCCTGTCCGAGCAACGCCGATCCCCGGCCGGGATGCTACCCGACCGCTACCGGTCCGCCAACGATCCCGGTCGTTGGTCGCCGCGGATGACAACGGCTACTCATGGCCGGTGTACTTGCCGAGACGCGGGGCTGAGAGATAAGCTGTCTACTTGCCACGGGATGGCGCGCTCGGCTCTCCAAACAACAGATGGAAAGGTAAACTGGAATGAACGGCGACCGCAATCGGCAATTCGGATGGTTTGTCATGGGGTTGATCGCCGCGTCGGCCGGATGTGCCGCACAGCGCGGCGTGCCTGCCGGCACTGCGCCGGTTCGGGAGGCCCAGGCGCCTACGGTGCAGGTAGGCACACTGCCGACCGTCGCGATCATCACCACCGGCGGCACGATTGCGCAGAAGTTCGACGCCCAGGCGGGCGGCCTGGTCCCCGCGGTTTCCGGCGCAGCGCTGGTCGAAGCGGTGCCGGCGTTGAAGGAGTTAGCCCGGCTCCGTGTGATCCCGCTTGTGAACATTGACAGCCGGGACATGACGCCCGAGCTGTGGCTCAGGCTGGCCCGGCTGGTCAACGAGACGCTGGCCGAGCCGGCGGTCGCCGGCGTGGTGGTCACACACGGCACGGACACCATGGAGGACACGGCATACGTCCTCGACCTGACCGTGGCGAGCGACAAGCCGGTCGTGTTGACTGGCGCCCAGCGAGACGCATCGACGCCCGACGCGGACGGCCCGCGGAACTTGCTGAACGCCGTTCGGCAGGTGGTCGATGCGGACGCCGGTGGCCGGGGCGTGACCCTGACGTTCGACAGCAAGATCTTCTACGCCCGGCCGGTGACCAAGTGCCACACGAACCACGTCAACGCGTTTGCGGCCGGATATTACGGCCAGGCCGGTGAGATCGACGACGAGCAGGTGACGTGGTTCGGGCGGCCGGAGCGTGGCCCGCGGTTTGCGATCCCCGACGAGCTGCCGAAGGTCGAACTGATCTACGTGTACCCCGGGGCCGATAGTCACCTCATCGACGCGGCCCTGTCGCGAGGCGCCGCGGGCATCGTCGTCTGCGGGTACGGGATCGGCAACGTGGACCTGCCGGTATTCCAGGCGATCGAGCGGGCACGCAAGAAGGGCGTTGCCGTCGTGCTCACGACCCGCGTGGCGGAAGGCCGGGTGTACCCGGTCTACGGCGGCGAGGGCGGCGGAACGAGCATGAAGAACTTGGGTGTCGTCTTTGGCGCGGATCTGCTACCGTGGAAAGCCCGCATTCTGCTGATGCTGGCGCTCAC
>JAHJAR010000221.1 GCA_018814045.1 Planctomycetota bacterium
CGCCCGCGCGGCACTGCCGCCGGATCTCGTCTCCATTGGCCAGAGGCAGCTCCCACGGGTAGTTGATAAGCCCCACCGCCGGCGGTGGCGGCATGATCCGGAATCCGGCCAGCCAGCCCGCCACGGCCACCTCGTCAAAGAAGAACTCCGGTTCCAGATGCTGCACGTCTTCCGCGGGCACCCGCACCCCCACCAACTCGCCGTTCCGCTGCCAGGCCACACCCATCGGAGGAGGGCTCGTGGCCTCGGTCACCAGCGCCCGGGCGCTGAGTAGACACCAGTCCTTCTTCGGCGCCGGCGCTGGCAGGTCCAGCCGCTCCGTGACAACGCTTCGGATCGCTTCCCGCGTCCATACTCGGACCACTTTGCCTCCCAGGCGCGGGCCCACCTTGTCGAGCAGGCGATCACAGCCGCAACGCAGTTCGCAGCCCGCCCGCAGCCAGGTCAACGGCAGGAGGCGCTCGTACCCCGCGTCTTCGAACAACGCGATGTTCATCGTCGTACCTCCAAGTGGACCGGCGTCATGAAGCTGCGGGGCAGCCCGGATACCCGTAGCACGCCTCGCACCCATCCTAATCGGATGCTAAACTCCCGGCCATGGCACCTCCAAGACGTGCACGCCCTGTGAAGCTCTTCTGCGGCCTGCTCAGCGGTGATGCAGACCTGCTCAAACGCACGCGACAATTGCTGGGGCGGCGCTACGGCCCGGTCGACCTGGAGAGCAACATCTGGCCGTTTGACCAGACCGATTACTACGAGCCCGAGATGGGCCCCAACCTCAGCCGCCGCTTCCTCAGTTTCGAGCGGCCAATCGGGCCTGACGGTCTGGCCGAGATCAAGCGCGAGACGAACGCCCTCGAAACACGTATCGGCGAGAACTGTCTGCGGCCTGACGTTCCACGCCCGGTCAATATCGACCCCGGCTATCTCGACCTCGGCAAGCTGGTACTGGCCACCACAAAAGACCGTTCTCACCGCATCTACCTGGGCGCCGGCATCTACGCCGAGGTCACATTGCACTACATGGAGCACGCCTGGCAACCCTGGCCGTGGACGTATCCCGACTATCGCCGGCCCGAGTATCACGAGTTCTTTGAGCGCGTCCGCGAGCGCTTCCGCGAACAATTGCGGCGTCTGGAAGACGTTCCCGCTCCACCGCGTGAGACGGAACAATGACACCCACGCTGCTGGTCAGCCTGCTGGGCGCCGCGGTTGCCGGCAGTTTCCTGCTCTCGCTGGTGCTGACGATCGCCTGTCGGCGCGTCGCGCGCCGCATTGGTTTCGTCGACCGGCCCGGGGGCCACAAGTCACACCGCGAAGCCATCCCCTACGCCGGCGGAGTAGCCGTCTTTCTGGCAGCCTGGGTGCCAATCAGTCTACTGCTCATGCTCGCCTGGACCGTGCCGCAGGCGTGGATCGCGGACAACTTCGGCGAGGTTGTCCGGGCCTACGCAGGCGGGATCCGCGCCCGCTCGGGCAGCATGCTGCTCATCCTGACCGGCGGGCTCATGCTGCACTTGCTCGGGCTGTATGACGATCGACGCCCGTTACCGGCAACGATCAAGCTGACTGTGATGTTGGGGGTGGGCTTGCTGGTGTCTGCGTTTGGAGGCGTGCGTCTGGCAGAGTTTGCCGGTCCTTTGCCGTCCATGCTGCTCACGACGGTGTGGATGGTCGTCGTGGTCAACGCGTTCAACTTCCTCGACAACATGGACGGGCTCAGTTCAGGTGTCGCGTTGATCTGCCTGGCCTTTTTCGCCGCCTGCGGGTTGATGAACGAGCAGGGGCAGGTGCTGGTACCCGGGCTGGCGGGCGTGTTCTTCGGAGCCATCGCGGGTTTCTGGGTCTTCAACTTCCCGCCCGCAAAGATCTTCATGGGCGACGCCGGCAGCCTGCTGATTGGCTACATGCTGGCGATCATCTCGGTACGGACGACCTACCTCGACAGCGGCGCAGGCACGCCGCCATTCGCTCTGGCGATGCCGCTCGTCATTCTGGCGGTGCCGCTCTACGACTTCGTCAGCGTTGTGACCATCCGGCTGGCCGAGGGGCGCAGCCCGCTGCGGGGAGATCAGCGGCACTTCTCGCATCGCCTGGTGGAGCGGGGCCTCAGCCGCCGCTTCGCCGTCTTGACCATCTACGTGGCAACAGCGGCCACCGGTCTGGGAGCCACGTTGCTCCCCGGGGCGGATCTTCTCCAGACCCTCACGATCCTCCTGCAAGTCTCTCTGGTGCTGGCGCTCATCGCCATACTCGAGGCGCCGTTGCGTGGGAGACAATGAGCCGCTCCACCGAGATAGCCAGACCAGCCCAGACTGGCCAGCCCGGCCGCGTCCCCTTGCCGGACCAGACGTTGTTCTTCCTCATGCTGGCGGTGCTCTGCGCGCGTCCGCTGATCGCCGAGACGTTTGAACCACTCGAGTTCGCCTTTCTCGCCGCCGTCACCGCCGGAGCCGGGCCCACGCCGGCCACGACGGCGGTGCTCGACAGCTTGCTGCTCAGCGCTGCGACCATAGCCCTGGTGCGTCGTCCGTGGCGGTTCCACCGCCACCGCCTCCTGTGGGTAGGTGCGGGTCTGTTGCTGGCGGCGCTGGTGGTCTCCGTGGCCGTGGCCGGCGACAAACGCACAGCGTCGCTGGCCGGTGCAAACCTGGTCCTCGGCGTACTGGTTGCCTTTGCCCTGCTGCGCGTAATGCGCGCCAGATGGATGGCCTGGGTCTTGTTGGCGGGCATGCTGGCCAGCGGCTGTGCCACGGCCGCCAAGTGTATCGCACAACAGCGGCACGAGTTTGCCGATACGCGCGACGAGTGGAGTCACGTCCGTCAGCGACTCGAACAGCAGGGGTACGATCTCGAATCGCCGGTGATCGTCAACTTCGAGCGCCGCATGCAGGCCAACGAGTCGTTCGGCTACCTGTCGCACCCCAACCTCGCCGCCACCTGCCTGACCACCTGGCTGCTCATCGCGACCGGCCTCCTGGGGGTCGCCCTCACCGCCCTCGTCAGGCGGCGTGATGGTCCCGCGGCAGCGTGGGTGCTGCTCTCCATGGCCGCCGTGGTGCTGATCGGCATCGGTCTGTGCTCTACCGGCAGTACCGGCGGGCAGGCCGCGGCGCTCGGCGGGCTCGTCGCCATACCAGTGCTCGTCTGGGCCCGCCGCTGGATCGCGGCGCGGGCCAGGCTGGTCAGCGGCGTTCTGCTGGCAGCGTATGTCGCGTTGGTCGCCGGCACGGCGGCGTACGGTTTGAAACACGAGACGCTGCCGCATCCGTCGCTTGCCTTCCGCTGGCACTACTGGACCGCCGCTGGACAGGCTTGGCGGGAGGCTCCGCTAACCGGAGTTGGCCGCGAGAATTTCTCCGCTGCCTTTCTGCGCCACAAATCAGCGGCCAGTGTGGAGGAAGTGCGCAGCCCGCACAACCTGGGCCTGACACTGTTGGTGGAGCTGGGACCGCTGGGCCTGGGCGGCGGAGTCCTGCTGGTGATTGGTTGTCTCGTCGGAGCGCTACGTCGCCTGTCGGGCGCCGAAACGCATGACGCCCAGTCGCAGCCGCCATCGGCGAAGCATCTGTTGCCCTTTGTGGTCGGAGTTCTGTGTCTCCAGGGCGTTTGTTCCGGGACCCCGCTGGAAAGCGGCGCAACTGCGTTCGTCTGGTCCATCGATCTGGCCGCGGTCTGGACGCTGGCGTTCTTCTCTGCCAACTGGTTACTCGGGCAGGTCGCGCGGACCGCGGCGGGCGTAATGTGGCTCGGTGCCGGCCTGGTGGCAGCGCTGCTGGCCACCCTGGCGCACAACCTGATCGGCTTCTCACTGCTGACCCCCGCCGGACTGACTGTGTTCGTGTGCACTGTTGCCGCCGCATTGACCATGCGGCCTCCGTGGCCGGCGTCGGGGGAAGCTGCTACCGACGACGCGGGGCGTCCGTGGGCAGCTCTGGCCACCGCTGCGTTGGGCCTGCTCCTGGTGGCCGCCCATCTCGGCGCGGTCACTGTGCCAACGTGGTCAGCGGAGCACGCCATCCATCGGATGCAGGCAGCTTTGCACGCTGCCCAGCCTGTGTCCGACGAAGCGTTACGGTGGGGCAAATGTGCGCTGCGGGCCGATCCCTGGAGTGCCGCCACCGCCCGCGCCGTCAGCCGGGCGACGCTGGAAGCCGCCGTGGCGACCGGCGGTCCGGACGCGGCCCGTCTGGACGCGCTGCTGGAAGCTCGCGAACATGCCCGGACGGCGGCCACGCGGGACCCACGCTCGGTCGCGACATATCGGCTGCTCGCCATGCTCGACGAGCGCTTGGAGCAAACGTACCTGCGAATGGCGCGGCCAACCGACGCGGTGCGCGCCATGCGCGCCGCGGCCGGCGAGTGGCAAAACGTAGTCGAGCGCTATCCTACGGACCCGCGGGCGCGCATCTCCGCCGGCCAGGCGTGGTACCACGTCTGGCAGGAGACCGAGGCCGACCGCGCGGCGCGCATCGCCGTCGCGCATCTGGAACAAGCGCTCCATATCGACGATCAACGCCCATCGTTCGAGGTCATGCGGCTGCGTCCGCACGAGCGTGACGTGGCCGACGAATTGCTGAGTGAGTTGGCGGAAGCGGGCTTCGCGTCTGAGCCGCTGCGCGTGCCCTGATACCGCGCGCTACGCTTCCAGGTCCAGCCCGCCACTGGTTGCGGTATCGTCTTCACCTTCCTGTTCGGGCTGTGTTTCCTCCGTCTCCTCGTGTGGGCGGCCCTCGCTACCAGCCCCCTCGGCGTCGGAATAGACCTCGCCGTCGCGATCCTCGTTCTCGATCACGTTCTGGAGCTTTTCGGCGAAGCCGGTTACCCCGGCGCGTTCCGCTTCGGCGGCTCGTTCCCGGTTCTTCGCCTCCGCGGCGCGGTCCTGAGCCCCCTGCGATTGAATTACCGATGCCAGCCAGTTAGGAGGTATAGCCGACATGTCGCTGACCTCATCGGATCAGAGAGCCTCGGTCGCGAACTCGCGCTGCCGTGAATGCAGGTGCGCGCGCAAGCGGGCCAGGATGGATGAGTGCATCTGGCTCACGCGCGATTCGGACAGATCAAGCGTGGCCCCGATCTCCTTCATGGTCATCTGCTCGTAGTAGTACAGCACGATGATTAGACGTTCGGCCCGGCTCAATCCTAGCGTCACCATCTCATGCAGGTCTTGTTTCTGGGCCTCGTTGACCGGATCACAGCCGCGTTCGTTGGGCAGGACGTCGATCTCGAACACCTCGCGGTGCGAATCCGAGTCGGTGAATTTGCGTGAGAGGGAAATCAGCGAGACCGCGTTCGCGTCGCGCACGAGCTTCTCGAAGTGCGGCCGCGACAGCCCCAGCCGCGCCGCCAGCTCATCGTCGCTGGGCATGCGGCCCAGCTCGACTTCCAGCGCCCGGGTGGCGTCATCGAGCTTGTGCGCCCGGTGCCGGACCAGGCGCGGCACCCAGTCCATGTTGCGCAGTTCGTCCAGGATCGCGCCCCGGATGCGCGGGGCACAATACGTCTCGAACTTCACGCCGCGCTCCAGGTCGAACGCATCAATCGCGTCCAGGAGGCCGAAGACCCCGGCGCTCATCAAGTCGTCCACGTCCACCTCGTCCGGGAGCTTGGCGCCGATGCGCTCGGCGTTGTACTTCACGAGGTAGAGGTAATGCTCGATGAGCCGATTGCGGAGCGCATCGGTCGGCACTTCCTTGAACTGCTTCCACGCCTCCATCAACGCTGCCTGGTCCGGAAACGAGCGGGCCTTGTGATCACGGCTGACGCGGCGAAGTCTTCTGCCATGGCTGGTGGTTCGTCGATTCATGCCTCTACCCCGCCTCGGCGGCTATGGTGGTCTCGATCGGTGCTTCCTCTTCCAGCTCTGCGAGCTCTTCCTCGTCCTGTTCCTGTTCCTCCGCCATCGCCCGCACGAGGCCCAGGTGCTCGCGGTCGATGCTCAGCTTCCGACGCTGAAGGTGGTCGCGCAGGATGAGCTTGTTTGTCCATGCCACTGCCTGCGTCACAGTCAGCGCGATCACCATTGCGACTAATGCACGCCACAGCACGGTAGTCGGTGAGTTGCCCGCAAACAGCCCCGCGAGGAGCGTCACTCCGAGGGCCAGAAGTGCAACTTGAGCGCCTGTGCTGCGTATCATGGTTCAACATCCATGCTTTCTATCGGTCCGCTTCCTTGCGGCCTTGCCCGACACGCTACAGGAACAGATTGGCGACCCGCGCCCAGAGCCCGTTGGGCCGCACACCCTGGGGCCGCGCGGGCAGCAGATGCCTGGAAACCTTTTCTATACAAGCACTTGCAGAACAGCGCGGAAAACTGACAACTACCGGCACGCGCGCCCGAACCGCCGCCAACACGTGCCGATCGCGCGGCACGTAGCCAAAGTCCAGCACCGTCAGCCCAAGAAACTGCGCGGCCACCCGCTGTAGCCGCCTGATCGCCGCGCTCGCCTCGCCGCGCGTACTGACCATGTTGACCACGGCCCCCACTTCTCCGGTGAATCCCTGGTTGAAGAGCACTTTCAAGGTCGCATACACGTCGGCCAACGCCGTCGGCTCCGGCGTCGTCGTCAGCAGCAAACGGTCGGCGGCCAGGGCGAACGAAGAGACGGCGGGCGTCACTCCCGCCGCGCAATCGACGATGATGACGTCGCAAAGTGGTCGCAACCGCGCCAGCGCTGCGGCACAGCGGCGATGGTCGCGAATATCCGCGCCACCCGGGTGCGTCGCGCCCGTGACGCCGCACAACACGCGCAAGCCCGCGGGCCCGCTCACAAGCAACTGTTCGACCACGCGGGTCTCATCCAGGAGATCTGACAGATCCGCCAGCGGAGCCAGATTGAGGAGTATGTCGGCGTTGGCCAGTCCTAGGTCGGCATCCACGAGGATGACCGCCAGTCCACGCCGTGCCAGTTGAATACCGAGGTTCAGCGCGAGGTTCGTTTTTCCGACCCCACCCTTGCCGCTGACAACAACATCCATGTACCCCCGCTTTGGAACTGATGCCAGTTCGCACCTCATCCGGGTTGGGTCGCTCTGTGCCATCCTTGGCCGTCCCGCCAACCTACACCACGACCCCTCCGGGCGGAAATATTAGCTCCGCCATCCGTTGGCCGCAAGCTTCTTCTATGTCGTTTGGCACTTTTTGCCCGCTGGTCACATACGACAATTGCCACTTCAAACGGTCCAGGGCGTTCAGAATCACTCCCAACCCGACCGTGTCGTCCAGGCGCGTCATCACCACGCGTGACACGTCCAAAGGCGCGAACGACTGCGCGATTCGCAGTTGCGCCGAGGCGGTCGTGCACGCCGGCAGCACCAGGTGCAGTTCGTGCGCGCGAACGGCGCGCAGCAGCGCCGCCAGACGCGCAAAGCGTCCCTGCTCAGCGATGCTCATCCCCGGTGTGTCGATGAGCACGATCTCCGCCGACGCAACGCGTTGCAGTGCTTCCTTGACCTGCACGACCGTCTGAGCGGTGTGCATCGGCACGCCGATCAGGTCCGCGTAGCGCTGCAACTGCTCGTGGGCGGCCAGGCGGTGCAGATCAACCGAGAGGATCGCCACCCGCTTGCGTCTTCGCAGCTTGAAATGCGCGGCCAGCTTGGCCAGCGTGGTGGTCTTGCCGCCGCCGGGTGGCCCGACCAGGGCCACGCGCCGAGCAGCCGCGTCCGTCAACTCAATCCCCCCCGACGTTGGAATCATCCTGGCGATGTAGCGGCGTACGACCTCGCGCAGGGCGTCGGCCTCACCTGTGTCGCTCTGCTGCGCGGCTTCGACCGCCTGGCGTACCAGGCGCGCCGCCAGTTCCTCGGCCACCTCGTTCCGGACCAGTTCCTCGTAGTACGAGCGCGCCTGGGCCGGCAGCGCCCACGGCTGTGGTGTTGGCTCGCGTGGCGGGTCTGGCAGCCCTGGCGAACGCACGGTCGCAACGTGCTGCCGACGCGGCGCAGGCCTCGCGGCCAAGCGCGGCGGGGCGCCGGTCGTTCCCGCCGGGGCAGCGGTGATCTCAACCTGGTTGCGACCTGTCAGGCGCCCCACCCCAGGTGCCGGTGTGCTGCGTGTGCCCAGGATGACCGCCTCGGGACCCAGCTCGCGCTTAACTTGCGCGAGCGCTTCAGGCATTGACGAGGCTCTGAATGTCCGCAGGTTCTGTGCCAAGGCTCGCTACTCCATGTGCGTGTACTTCGACTCCACGAATGATCTCGTTCAGGGCCAGGACCGGTGTTTGCGGCAACACGGATTCGATGATTCGCCGCACCCATAGCCTTACTTGCGGCGAGCAGAGCACAACGATGTTGGCCCCGGCCGCCGCCGCGGCCGCCTGCTCCGTCTGCTCCTTGACCGCGGTCGCCAGCGCGGCCTGCCGCTCGGGCGGGATCATCAGGGCCGACCCGTGTTCGAGGCGCTGGATGTTCCCATGCAAATAGTCCTCGGTCGCGGGTGCCAGCGTAACGCAGTGGATGACGCCGCGCGAGTCCCGGTATTGCGAGCAGATCGTGCGGGCCAGCGCGTTGCGGGCGTATTCCGTGAGCACCTCGCTGTCCTTGGTCTTCGGCGCCCAGTCGCCCAGTGTTTCCAGGATCGTCTCCAGGTCGCGAATCGGCACGCGCTCGCGCAGCAGGTTTTGCAGGACCTTCTGCACCTCGCCGGTCTTGAGCAGCCCCGGGATGACCTCTTCCACCAAACCGCTGTTGCGTTGCTTGAGATTGTCGAACAGCTTCTGGGCCTCGGCCCGCGTGAGCAGTTCGTCGGCATGCCGCTTGATAATCTCGGTCAGGTGTGTGGCCACAACTCCGGTTGGCTCGACGACGGTGTAGTTCAGCCGCTCGGCACGCTCCCGCTCTTCAGGTGGCACCCACCAGGCGACCAACCCGAATGCCGGTTCGCGCGTCTCGACGCCCCGCAACCGCTCGGCCGCCAGCCCCGAGTTGATGGCCAGCAGTTGGTCGGGGAAAATCTCGCCCCGCGCTATCTCCTGGCCGCGCAACATGACGACGTACTGGTTCGGATCGAGCTCGGAGCTGTCGCGTATCCGCACGGGCGGCACAACCAGCCCCAGCTCGATCGCGATCTGCTTGCGCAGCGACGAAATCCGCTCGAGCAGGTCGCCGCCGCGCGAGCGATCCACCAGCCGCACGAGCCCGAACCCGATCTTCGTTTCCAGCGCGTCGACCGCCAGGTGATTCTCGATCTTCTCCGGCTTGGCGCGCTCCTTGGTGCGCTCGTCGGCGACCTGACGGGCGGCGGTGGTGGTCTGCGACTTGCGCAGGAAGTACGCCATCAGGCCGCACCCGATCGCCATCGTGACCAGTGGAAACGTAGGCAAGGGCGTCAGCGTCATGATCGCCAGGAAACCGGCCGCCATAGTCAGCGCCACCGGCTTGGCCAGCAATTGGCTGAGCACCTCTTCGCCCATGTTCGTCCGGCCGGTGCTGCGCGTCACCAGCATGGCCGCCCCCACCGACACGATGAAGGCCGGAATCTGGCTGGCCAGTCCGTCGCCAATCGACAGCTTGGTATACACGCTCAGACAGTCCATCAGCCCCATACCACCTTCGACCATGCCCACATACAGCCCCCCCAGCACGTTGACGAAGGTGATCACGATGCCGGCCACCGCGTCGCCGCGGACGAACTTGCTGGCACCGTCCATGGCCCCGAAGAAATCAGCCTCCTGCGCGATCTCCTTGCGCCGCCGGCGAGCCTCCGCCTCGTCGATCATGCCGGCGTTCAGGTCGGCGTCGATGGCCATCTGCTTGCCGGGCATACCATCCAACGTGAAACGCGCGGCGACTTCGGCGATGCGCGTGGCGCCCTTGGTGATCACCACGAACTGAATCACCGTGATGATCAGGAATATGATCACGCCCACGGCGAGCGAGTTGCCGGCCACGAAGATGCCGAACGCCTCCACCACTCTCCCGGCCGCGGCCGTACCCGTCGAGCCGTACGCCAGGATCAGCCGCGTCGTCGCCGTGTTCAGCACCAGCCGCAGCAACGTCATCGCCAGCAGCAGCGACGGGAACGACGAGAACTCGAGCGGGCTGCGGATGTACATGACGGTCATCAGCACGACCGTCGTCAGCAGTATGTTGATGATCAGCAGGAAGTCCAGAATCTGCGTCGGCAGCGGAATCAGGATAACGAAGATCAGCGCCGCCGCCGCGCACGGAAACAACATCCCGCGGTTCTTAAAGATGAACTGAATGACCGGGTTGTTGTCGAGCATCCCTGCTTTCCGCGCCGGCTCCGCCGACGAGTGACTCGACCGCTATGAACGGTGTACGTCTGCGTCTTCGCGAGGCCGGCTATCCGTCATTCGTCCGGCGTGCTCCCTGCTCATCCCGCCGCTCGCCCCGTGAGCTGGTATACGTACGCCAGCACTTCCGCCACGGCGCGGTAGAACTGCGGCGGAACCTCATCGCCCACGTCGGCCGACGCGTAGAGCGCCCGGGCCAACGGCGGCCGCTGCACGATCGGTACGCCGTGCTGCTGCGCTACCTGCCGGATGTGCAGCGCCAAGAGGTTCTGTCCCTTAGCCATCACGCGCGGGGCCGCCATGGTTGCCTCGTCGTAGCGCAGCGCCACGGCGTATTCGGTCGGATTGGTAACCACGACGTCAGACTTGGGCACGTCCATGCGGATCCGCTGCATGGCCAGGTTGGCCTGGATCTGGCGGCGGCGGCTCTTGAGCAACGGATCGCCCTCCATCCGCTTCATCTCGTCTTTGACTTCCTGCTTGGTCATCCGCAGGCTGCGCTCGTGCCGCCAGCGTTGGTAGAAGTAGTCCAGGATGGCCAGAATCAGCAGCAGCAGCCCCAAGCGGATCCCGAGCGTGAACGCCACGTGACTGGCCAGGCTCAGAATTCCGCGCGGTGCGATGCTCCCCGAACTCACGACGAGCTCAATCTCATCCAGCACGGAGTAGTACGCCACCACCCCGACCAGGCTCATCTTCAGCACTCCCATCCCCAGCCGTGCCAGGGAGTCGGGCGAGACCAGCCGCTTGATCCCCTGTAGCGGATTCACTTTCTTGAGATCCGGTTGGAGCTTCTTCCAGGTCAGCAACAGGCCGGACTGCACCAGCGCCCCGGCCGCGGTGAGGATCAGCAGCAAGGCGAGAAACGGCACCAGCATACCGATCGCCGCCGAGCGCGCCTTGCCGATCCACGTCACGAGCTGCGCTCCGGAGATGTCGGCATCATCGCCCAGGGCCCGTGCCATGGTCATCAGCGTGCCGAACATCCCGGTACCGAAGACATTCAGCAACAAGAGCCCACCCAGCAGCCCGATCGCCGCCGTCAGGTCCACACTGCGCGCTACCCGCCCCTCCGAGCGTGCTTCCTGACGCCGTCGCGCGGTAGGGGCTTCGGTCTTTTCGCCGGCATCGTCGGCAGCCATCACATCTCCCGCATCAGTACCGGCCAGTCATACCGGGTCCCTTGCCAGCCCAGCCCGGGTATCTCATGAAAACCAAGGCACGAAGACACTGAGGATTGAGGGTTGGGGATTGAGGATTGAGCGGGCGCCGGCGTGCGTAGCCACCCTCAATCCTCGGCCCGCAATCCCCAATCCTGTCTTCGTGGTGAGAAACACGGGCTAGTCGTCCTACGATCCGGCCAGTTCGCCCAACCAGCCGATCGCGCAAGCCAAAGCGTCGGTAAACGCCGCCACCGCTGACGGCAGCGAAATCGCAATGATCAAAAAGCTGATCAGCCCCTTGATGGAGAAACCGACGGTGGTGATGTTGAGTTGCGGGACGGTGCGCGAAATGAACCCCAGAGCGATATTCACCATGAACAGCGTCACCACGGCGGGCGCCGCGACACGCACGGCCACCTGCCCTCCCACCGTCAACACCTCCACCAACAGCGTTACACACAACTCCATCTGCCCGCCCACCTCGAGCAACGGGATCGAGTAGAACGTATCCAGGCAGGCTCCCAGCAACGCCCGGTGCCCCCCGACGATCAGATAAATCGCTCCGGCCAGTTGCACGTAGAGGCTGGCCAGCACCGTCTGCTGGTCCCCGGTGCTGGGGTCGGCGATCTGTCCGAACGCCAGACCGGACTCTTGCGCAATCAGCGTGCCCCCCATTTGCAGCCCGACGAAGCAAAGCGCCATCACCAGGCCGATCAACGCACCCAGCAGCAGTTCGCTCGCCATCGCCAGCGCGATTCCGCCGGGCGTATCGGGCAACCCCCCGGGTAGGTCGACGAAGGGCGTCACCAGCATCGCCAGCCCCGCCACGAGCAACACCCGCAGATTCATCGGCACTGCCATGGTGCCCAGAATGGGCTGAAACATGATCAGCCCGCCCAGACGCGAGAGCACCAGCGCAAAGACCGGCAGCTTCAGATACTGGGCCAGAAACTCGTATGACATAAGCGCCGTGCATCCGCATCTCAGACAACACGTTCAGCGGGGCCCGCGCCCCGGCACACACACATCTCGCCCCACCGCTCGACCACCGCGGCACCGGCCGGCCGCGTTCATCCCGGCTCACGCCCCCCCGAACATCTCCTGCGCGTACTCGATGAGGCGGGCCGCCAACCACGGCACGAAGAAAATCGCCGCACCGATCATCGCCGCGATCTTCGGCACTATGCTCAGCGTCTGATCCTGCAACTGCGTCACAGTCTGAAACAGACTGATCAGCAGGCCGACCACTACGCCGGTCCCCAGGATCGGCCCGGCGATCATCAAGGCGGTCAGCAAGGCTTCCCGAGCGGTGTCCAACGCTACGGTGAATTCCATCATCAGCCTCGCGTACCGGCAAAAAAGGGCACCGGCACCAAACAGCACTTTTCCCGGCGCTCTCGGGGCTGGGCTCTGAGCCAGGCCCCTTCTTCAGCGGACTGCTAGGCCACACTGGCCATCAGCGAACCGGCCACCAGATGCCAACCATCCGCCAGCACGAACAGCAGCAGTTTGAACGGCAGCGAAATCAGTACCGGTGGCAGCATCATCATGCCCATCGAGACCAGCACGGTCGCGATGACCATGTCGATCACCAGAAACGGCAGGTAGATCCGAAAACCGAGGATAAACGCGGTCCGCAATTCGCTCAGGATGAACGACGGGACCAGGGCCGTCATCGGCACTTCTTCTCGGGCGATCACTTCTTCCGGCCCAACCGGCCGCTGGGCTGCGTATTCGTAGAGCATGTACACGTCCTGCTCGTTGCCCGCCGCCTCGATCTGGCTGAACATGAACGTGCGCAACTCCTGGCCCGCGACGGCGATCGCGTCGAGCTGCCCCAGCCGGCCGTCCAGGTAGGGGTCGACAGCCCTGTCCCGCACCCGCTCCCAGGTCGGCCCCATCACCAGCAGCGTCATGAACAGGGCCAGCCCCACCAGCACCTGCGAAGGCGGCAGCGATTGCGTCCCCATCGCCTGACGCAGCAGCACCAGCACGATGAGTATGCGCACGAAGCAGGTCATCATCAGCAGGATGCTCGGCGCCACCGTCAGCAGCGTCAGTAGAACGACGATTTGCAGCGAGGAGCTGAGCGACTCGCGGCTAGCCGCCTTCGGCAGCCACTGGCTCACGTCGGGGATGTAGATCGGGTCAGCGGCTTCGACGCCGGGCGTGTCCGCAATGGGTGCCTCTTGGGCCGCTGCCGTCCAATTGGCGCCGCCCAGCACCAGCAGGAGGGCGAACACACCCACCCACCTTCGGCCGGTACGCCGAATGGCACGGGGCCGCGTCGGTTGCGTCGCGGGGCGCACGTACAGATCGTGCGGTTTGGGCTTCCCTGCCGACCGAAGCTGATCCGCTCCGCGGACCATGGCGCACTCCCGCGCTTCAGATGGATGGCTCCGCCACCCGGTTGGTTACGACTGTCCCATTGCGGCCCGCACACGCTGCATCGTACCGATCAACTTCTGCTTCACGTCGACCAGACGCGACTCGCTGGGGAGCAGTGTCTCATCAAGCCCCAGTTCCTCTGGCTCGTAGCTCTGCGCTTCCCGCCCCAGACAATGATTGAATTCGGCCGAGGCGCTGTCGGATCGGCGGCGCGCTGCCTCGCCCCCTAGCCGTGCCGCGAAATCGGCGTCATCGATCACGTCCAGAGCCTCAACCCGCTCCGCGCTCATGCCCACCAGCACCAGCCGCGGGCCCACGCGCAACAGACAGACGGACTGCCGGGCCGACAGGCTCGCCCGGCCGACTACTTCGATCACGCCCGCGTGCCGGGCGCGCCCGGCCAACGACAGACGCCCCCCGGCTCCCGCCATCTGGCGATAGCCCCAGGCCAATAGCAGGATCAATGCCACCACGCCGGCCAGCGACACCACCGTGCGCCACCACGAACGCCCCACGCGCTCCTGTGACTCGGCCCGCAGCGGCAAGGCCCCCGTGGGCTTTGACCGTTTCAGGGGATGGCCCTCCATGCGCGGGGCAGCGACTTCCGGCGACAGCCAGGCCTCCTCTGGCGGCTGCATCAGGCTCTCACTCAACTGCTCGGTCTCCGCCGACGGTGCCCCGGCAACGGACAGTGTGAGCTCATCCTGCGCACTGGAAGACAGCGCACAGCAAGCGATGATGATCCCGAGCGCAGCCATCCGTGGCGGGGACATTCTCATCAATCCTCTGCCAGTTCCGGTATGGGACTGAGGATGTCGTTGATGCGCACGCAGAAGCTCTCGTTGAGGACCAGCACCTCCCCGCGTGCGATCAAGCGTTCGTTCACGAAGATGTCGACGGGATCACCGGCCAACTTGTCCAGCTCGATCACCGAGCCGACGGCTAGCTTGAGCACGTCCTCAATGTACATCTCCGTGCGGCCCAGTTCGATCCGCACATCCAACTCGACATCATCGAGCAGTTCGATGCTGCCAAGATCAGCCCCCCCATCGGTCAGGGCGAAATCGGGAGCCTTGTAACCCTGCGCGGCTGCGGGCGGATCGGGGCCCGGCCGCCCACCGATGGCGACTGGACCTTCGGGCTCACTCGCTTCTGCCGCCCTCTGGCTCTCCGCGGCGGCAATCGCGGCTTCCATCTCCGCCGCCAAGTCCTGCCCCCCTTGAGCCGCGTGCGTCGCGTCTGACGCGGCGGCAGCTTCAGCCGCGAGGGCGGCTTCCATTTCCGCGGCCAGATCCTGTCCCTCTTCCGCGGCCTCCGCTACCCCCGCTCCGGCTTCAGCCTCATCAGCAATCGCGGCCGCCATCTCGGACGCCAGATCGCCGTCGACGCGTTCCATGACCGCGGCCGTCTCGGCCACAGCCGCCTCGGCTTCGGCGGCAATCGCAGCCGTCTCGTCCGGGACTTCGGCGGCTGTCTCGGCAAGGGAGCCGCCGGCCAGTTCGGGCGGGGGTTCGGGGGTGTCCAAGGCCTGTGCTTCCACTCCTGGACCGGCCTCCGCCGCCATGGGCTCGGACGCCTCAAGCTCACGCGGGCCGCCGGCGTCATCCATGTTCGGCGACCCAGCCGCGTCGGCGGAGACGTTCCGCCCACCCTCGGCCTGCGTCTCGGGCGGTGGCGTATCGCCGGGCGGTGTGCTGGAACCAGAATCCTCTGGCACTTCGGGAGTGTTGGGTTCTTCCGCCATCAGCCTTCACATCCTTGCGACACGGCCGGCACTTCAGTTTCCCGGAAATTGCGCCGGGCAGCGTGCGGCTCCGTCCTAGTCCCCGCGCATCGGCACGCAGCGCGGAATCAGTACTCGTTCAATGAGCCGATCGTCGCCGGCGATCTGGTTGAACGCCCGGCACAGCTTCAGTCGCAGCGTCCGCAAGTCATCCTCCGCCAACTCGCGGGGCTCGGCGCCACGCACAATTTGCGCCACCCGGTCGGCCAGCTCGTCCTTGCGGGTGTCGGCCAGCTCCTCCATTTCGGTCTGGCGCTCCGTAGGCACCATGACGCTGATGTCGAAGTCATAGATCAGCGTGCGTCCGCTCTTGTTGTTGGGCACCTTGAATCGGCTCAGCAGGGTCACCTCGCTGCTGCCGGCCGGAGTCCCCGCCTCTTCCCCTTCAATCACATGCTCACCGGTGTTGCCGTAGGTCGGCTCCGGTCCCGCGCCGAAGAGGTTGATCGCGGCGAAGAAGCACGCTGCCTCCGCGACCGCGACGATCGTGATGATGATGGCGGTCTTGGGCAGGCGTTTCTTCGCCGCCTGTTCTGTGTCACCGGTGTCTGCGTTGCCCGCCATGGGGTCTGCTTCCCGTCTGCTACGAGTGCACTACCAGTTCGTCGCCTAGCTTATCGTCGCTTGCGCCCGCCCGATTCATCGCGCTTACAGCGCCCTTTACAAACGCAGGAGTTATAAGACATTGTGGCCAGCTTCGGCATTTCCTGCGCAGCGGCGGCATGAGCTGCGCGTTCACTCGATCTGCATCGTGCGCAGTGCCCGGCCGTATTCGATCGCCCGCCGGACTACCTCCTCCAACGTCTCCCGCACAACCAACTGATCCCCGTTGAGGAGCGTGACCATGGTGTCCGGCGTCTCTTCCACGGTCTTTATCTGCTCGGCATTCAGCACGAATGGGCGGTCATTCAGACGCGTCAGGCGGATCATCCGGTTGCTCCCGGTCCAGGACGCGGCTCACCGACCGGCCCTCTCGTACTGTGGCCCTCATCGGAAAAGCCCGCCTGGTCCTGCATCAACACCTCGTTAACGCACTATCAGCAGCAGTTGGTTGAGCAGGTCGCTCGAAACGCTGATCACGCGGCTCGAGGCCTGGTAGCCCGCGCTGGAAGTGATCAATCCGATAAACTCTCGTGACAGGTCTACGTTCGCCTGTTCCAACGCCCCTCCCAGCACCTGCCCCGCACCGAACTGGTCGGGAGCCGTGACCGTCAGTGTCCCAGCGTTCGGCCCCATGTAGAACTTGTTATCCGAACCGCTCACCAGCCCTTGCGGATTCGGGAAGACCGCTAATGCCACCTGCCCCAGCGTGCGCGACGTACCGTTGGTGAATACGCCGCTGATCGTCCCGTCGGCCCCGACCCCCCAGTTGGCCAGCGTGCCCGGCGGGAAACCGTCCTGCTCCGCCATCACGATCTGCGACACTTGCGTGGACAGCCCATGAATGCCCGAGAAATCCAGCGTGAACATGAGCGGACTGCCCGCCCCGGTCTGCGAGCGGTCGATCGTGAGTTGCTCGCCGCTGGTGCTCAGGAAGTTCCCCTGGGTGTCAAAAGACACGGTCCCCGTACCCAGCACGCGCGACGATCCGGTCGCGTCGTCGCACTCCGCGTAATAGCGCCAGACCGGCCCTGTATCCGGCGTGGACTCCAACGCAAACGACAGAGACACAATGACCGGCGTCCCCAGCGAGTCATAAGCCGTGAATGATGTGAATGTGCCTGATCCATTCGCGCTGGCGGTCTGCGTGAACTGGAGGGGCAACGGGGCAGTCGGGCCGTCACTGCCGAACGCGTCGCTGTCGATGACGATGTTGTTCTCTTCACCGGCGTTGCCACGAATCACCAGGGTCCCATTTTCCACGACGACACCGGGTGTTCCGGGCAGTCCCGTACCGGTCTGGATCCCGAGCACGCCTTCGAGCCAACTGGCCAGGTCGCCCAACGTGGTGCCGGTCCCCCCAACCACGAAGCTCTGGGACGGCAACGTGCGATCTCCCTTCGTGACACCTGAGACGGTCAGCGTGTCACCCGCGGCGAAGAGCGTGCTGCCCGGAGCGCTGCCCGAGCGCAGGTCCGTCAGCAGCGTGCTCGTGCCAGCCGCTCCGCCGCCGCCATTGACCAGCGCTTGCGAGGTGTTCGCGGATGACTGTGTGGCCAGCGTGCCATCGGCACTCAAATCCCCATCAAACGAGACCGTGTCGGTAGCGCTGGCGATGCTGAGGGTGCCGAGCGATATCTCGAGATCCCGGAGCACGCCGGGGATGATGGTGAAGTTCTCATCGACGCCAAAGCCCTGGACAAAGTCGCCCCCCGTGGTGACCAGGTGGTTGTCGGGGCTGATGCTGAACGATCCGTCGCGCGTGTACGCCCGTTGGTTGGCGCCGCTGCGTAGGATGAAGAGCCCCGTGCCATCGATCGCCATGTCACTGGTAATCCCGGTCATCTCGATCGAACCGGGCGTGAAGCTGCGTTGGGTGGCGCCGACAACCGCCCCCAGGCCCACCTGGGTCGGGTTCGTGCCGCCGCTGGTGTCGTTGGGTCCATTACCCATCGACATGATCTGCGAGAACTGGGTCTCGAAGAGCGTGCGGGAGCCTTTGTAGGCGGTCGTGTTGGCGTTGGCGAGATTATTGCCAATCGTCTCGATGCGTGCCTGATTGACGTTCAGGCCACTCAGCCCGGTGTACATGGCTGATGTCAAGCCCATGGTCCGACTCCGTAAACGGTGTCACCGCACTTCCACAACCGGCGGCTCTCTGCTCGGCCAACGACTGCTACAGGCCCAGCACCGCGTTCAACGAGAACCAGGGCGGCTTGGCGGAAGCAGCGTTGCCCTTGGCTGTTGCGCCGGATTTGGCCGCGGCATTCGCCTGATCCGCGGCGGCGTCATCTCCGTCGCCCTCATCCGACGTTTCCGAGGCGATCTCCGCCACGTCGAGCGTCGTGACGCGCGTCACCTGGGCAGTCGAGACAACCACCCCCGTGTCCAGCTCGAGCAGCGCTGAGCCGTCTGAGTTGAAGCGCGCCCCGGTCACGAGTCCAGCCACGGCCATGGGTGAGCCATCCGGACCGCTGACGGTCGCTTCCACGTATTTGCCGATCAGGTCGCCGATACCCGCCGTTTGTTGCTGCTGAACGAGTTGCTTCAGCGTGCTGGTCAACTGGCTGGACAGCTCGATGCTGCGAATCTGCGACACCTGGCCGATCATGTCCTCGGTCTTCGCCGGTTCGAACGGGTCCTGCTGTTGCAGCTCCGAAACGAGGATGCGAAAGAAATCCTCGCTCTTGAGCTGGTCCAGCCCCTTCGAGATCGTCGGCGAGGTACCCGTATTGGCTTGCCCGACTGCGAGGGTCTCCATGGCAAACGCCTTGCGCTGGGGTGCCGGTGGTCGGCCGACACACTCTGCGTCAGTCGCGCTCCGCGCGCACTCACGCCAGTACGTTCACCAGCGACTCCGCCGCCGGTCCAGGCCTGACGCCCTCGGTCGACGTCAGGGCTTCCGCACACCTTCCGTCAAGCCAGGCTCCATCCGGCTCGGCGGAAGCAGAATCCGCTCCCTCGTGGCCCCCGCCTCCAGCGGGTCCCGCATCGGCCTCCCCCGTCCCGTCACGTTGTTCCGGCGGGGCATCCTGCTCCTGCGGCACATCGTGACCACCCGGGTGGGGTATCGTGACGGGCGGCCGGATTTCGACCCGTTCGAGCTGGATACCCGACGAGGCCAAGCCTTGCCGCAATCCGTCGAGTTGCTCCGAGAGCAAACGCTGTGCCATCTGGGTCTGCGTGTCGATCCGCAACGACAGGGCATCCTTGCGTAAGTCCATATGCAGGCGAATCGTGCCGAGTTCAGGTGGATCCAGACGCAGCGTGGCCCGCGAGTGCTCCTTCCCGATTTGACTGCGCACGACGCGCAGAATTCGCTCGATGTTGGCATCCTCTGCCTTCTCCGCCGTTGCGCTGGCCTGTGTGTTTGCCGCGCTGCTGGCGCTTGCGGCCCGCGTATGCGGCGTCGAGCCACGCCCCACCCCCGCGGCCAGCGGACTTGTGCTCGGCGCCTTGCCGCCACCGGTTGCCGGTCTGCCGCCCTGTGCCCCCACCCTGTCACCGCCGGCTCCGGCGCTGCGTGTGACCGAGCCGGCGGCCTGCACGCGCGCGGTGGCGAGTCCAGCTACCCGGCCAGCATCACCGCCGGCGGTGCTGCGGACCGCGCTGCCGGCCGAGCGCATCCCTGCCACCGTGTTGTTCGCCACCGGTATGCCGATGTCGCGGGCGGCTTGGAGCAGCGTTGGTGGGCTGGCACTTCGGGCCTCCGTGCTCACGCCGCCCGGTTTCCCGCTTGTCGTCGTGTCACCGTCGCCGGGGCGCGCGGCAGACGTAGCTTCGCGTGCCGCGTCTGCTCTTCCGCCCGTGTTTCGGGTGGTGTCGGCGCTCTTTTCGCCGGTGGCGTGCGTGAGCTGGTTGCGAAACGCCTGTCGATTCTGGGTCGCATGCCGCTGCTCGTTGGCCTCGATCTGCAAACGCTGTCGGGTCCAACTGCCGGGCGCCATCTGGCGTTCGGCGGCGCGCAGTACATCTGTTGGTCCGTTGGCCGCCAGGGCGGTCACGGTCTGCGTACGGTCATGCTCGCTGCGGCGTTGCCGCTCCTCTGATTGCTCCGCTTCCTGCCGCGCTGTCCGCAGGGCGCGTGTCTGAGGGCCCACTTCGGTCAGGTTCTGAAGGATGGGCAGCAGCGCGGCCGGTGCCGGACCGGCCGAGGTCCCGGCTGCCACGAGCGACAGCAGGCTCACCTGCATAGCGGCACCTACGGCGAGGTGTCGCCCTCGGTCTTCCCTGACGCGGGGACGTACGTGTCGATATCCTGCAAACGAATCTGCTCCAGCAGTTCGTGCATCACCTGGATCTCTTCCGGAGACTTGCACTGCTCCAGAATCGCGCGGCCCGTGGTTGTGCTCAGCTTCATGAACAGCCGCACGGCATCCGCCTTGTGCTTATGCCACGTCAACAGCAGGTGTTCCTTGGCCTGCTTCGGCGGCAGCTTGCTGACAATGTCGATCTCGCGCTGGAAACCCTTGTCGAGCGCGTCGTCGTGCAGTTTGTCGCGCTCCAGCGACCACGCCTGCTTGGCCTGCTCGAACTCCTCCTGCACGGTCATCAGGTGCTGCAAGGCCTGCTCAGCCAGACGCTGCCGGGCCAACGCGTCCTCCGCTGCACGCTCCAGCGCCGCACGCCGCTGCCGATCCTGCTGCTGAGCGCGGCGAATCTCGTCCGCTGACCGTCCGGCCCGCGGCTGTTCCGGACTCTCATGATCTTCTAGTTCGGCGTCGGTTGCGGCGGTCTGCTCGTCCGGGGCGGGATCCTCATCGTCGTATTCCCCGCGCATCACCGCCGCCATCGTGTCCAGGCGGGCCGCGTTCAGCCTCCCGGAACCGAACAGGTAGGCGGAAAACCCGGCGCCCGCGAGCATCGTCGCTACCGCCGCCATTGCGATCATGTTGTAGAGCTTGGCCATCACCTCTGAAGCTCATTCGTCGTACACGTCAGCGACCGTCCGCGGACTGTCCGGCGATAGAAGCCGGGCAACTCGCCGCGCCAGGGGCCGCTGCGGCGAAGGTATGCAACTGTTGTGCCAGTTCATCTGCTTCGGCCTGCGCGCGAACGCTCTGCTCGCGCTCGTATGCCTCCCGCCGTCGTTCACGCAGCTTCTCGATAATGCGAGACTGCGTCCGCGCCACGCGCAATTCGTCCTGTAACTTCTCCAGCTCGCGCACGAGAACCTCCCGGCGGGCCTGCCTCTGCATGATCACGCCGCGCAGATGCATGATCCAGGCCCGGCCGCGTGTCAGTAGAGTGGCATCGACGTATCCGGGCCGCTGAGCGTCTACCAGGGCCGCCTGTTGGACAGAGATTTCTCGCAGAGTCTGGGCGTTGAGCTGGTCGACCCGCGCAATTTCGGCCTGCTGGGCAGCTACTTTGCGCTTCGCCTCGCGCTCGCGTAGCTGCCGTACTCGCAACAGCGTCTCCAACCGAAAGCGGAATCGTTTCGCCACGTGTGCTCCTGCTCACTGCGCCGGTGCGGCTGCCTAACGCCGATCGGCCGGTCTCTCCGCGGCCCTGGTAGTCTGGTGGGCCGCCGAGTTCGCGGTCACGGCCTGTCTCGTCTGCGCGATCAGTTGGCCCAGGCTGATGATGGCCGCGGCACTCTCCTCGAAGGGGTAACCCACGCCGCGCTCCTGCGTCAGAAAAGCGTTGAGCGTCTCGCGGGTTTGCAGGGCGACGTCGTACTCGGCGTTGGCGCCCGGCACGTAGGCCCCGATGCTCACCAGGTCCTCGATGTCGTTCCAGACCGTCAACACTCGCCGCACATGTCGGGCGGCTTCGCGATGAGCTTCGCCGACGACCACGTCAGCCACACGGCTGATGCTGTTGAGCACATCCACGGCCGGGTAGTGCCCCCGGTTGGCCAGCGCCCGCGCGAGCCAGATGTGGCCGTCCAGAATGCCGCGCACTGCGTCGGAGAGCGGTTCGGCCAGGTCGTCGCCCTCGACCAGGACCGTGTAGATGCCAGTGATGCTGCCGGTCACCGTGCGCCCGGCGCGCTCCAGCAGACGCGGCAGGAAGGCGTACACGCTCGGCGGGTAGCCCTTCGAAGTCGGCGGCTCACCCGCGGCCAGACCAATCTGTCGCTGGGCCATCGCCACGCGCGTCAGAGAGTCCATCATGAGCAATACATCGAGGCCCTGATCACGGAAGTACTCGGCGATCGCCGTGGCGTGCAGGCAGCTCCGCACGCGCACGGCCGGGGCAACATCGGACGTGCAGACCACCACCACGCTCCGCGCCAGACCTTCCGGGCCCAGGTCGTTCTTGATGAACTCATGCACCTCGCGTCCGCGCTCACCTACCAGGGCCACCACGTTTACGTCCGCCTGCGTGTGCCGGCACATCATGCCCATCAGCACACTCTTGCCCACGCCGGTCCCGGCGAAGATGCCCAGCCGCTGGCCGCGTCCCGCAGTCAGCAAACCGTCCAGCGCGCGGATGCCCAGCCCGAGCGGCTCATCGATCGCGCGCCGCTCCAGCGCCGGCGGGGCGTTCTGGTACAACGGGTAGCGGACGTTCAAGAGCGGTGGCGGACGCCCATCCAGCGAACGCCCCTGACCATCGATCACGCGCCCCAACAGATCAAAACCCACGGGAACTCGCGGCGGTCCCGAAACACACTCCACTGGGTCCCCCGGCGCTATCCCCGTCGTCTCCCCGAAGACCGACAGCAATGCCTCGCTCGGCCGCAGGCCGACCACCTCGGCTTGCAGTACTCCGTCGCGCCGCGTCTCGATCACGCAGCGTGCTCCAATTGGCACCGGCATCCCTTTGGCGCTGACGGTCAAACCGGTCACGGAGTTGACGCGCCCGTGAATCCGTTCCGTCAGCAACGCGCCCACTTCGTCAGCTACGGCGGCCAACACGCCTGCCCCCGCCTCCGACCCGCCCGAACGCGTCCGGCCCGGCCGACTCACGCCACGCCTCCCGCTTCCCCGGTCGGGCCCGCCGGCGAACAGATTGCGGCGGCAACGCGCTGCAACTGACTCTCGAGCGACGCGTCGATCGCACCGGCGCGCGACACCAGCCGACACCCGCCGCGAGCGATGGCCGGGTCGGCTACCACCTCCACGTGCCCCATCCGTTCCACGTTTTCGAGGAACTCGGTCGCCACGTCGCGCAGCGCCTCGTGCTCGGCCGGGTGGACGTGCAATTCGATGTCCTCGTCGTGGCAAACCAGCTCGAGCAGGTGGCGGGCGTTGGCGCGCGCCGCCTCCGACGAATCGGCTACATGGAGCTTGCAGACGCGCCGCGCAATCGCCAAAGCCAGCTCGATCATCTCCGCTTCGGCCAGGGCGATCAGGCGGCACTTTTTTTGGTCAAACTCGGACAGCCCGGCCGTGAGAGCGCTGGCCAGTTCGCTCAGGCGTTCGCGCTGCTCCGCGAAAACGGTCTGGCGCGCTTCGGCCTGTATCTGGGCGAGCCCCGCGTTCCGCCCCTCCTCGAGGCCGCGCTGCCGGGCTTCCTGCCCCCGCTGCTCGACAACCTGTTGGGCCCGGATATCGGCCTGCGCTACGATCTGTTGGGCCTGCTGTTCGGCTCGCCGCAGAACGGCGCGGGCCTGTTCTTCCAGGTCCTGGAATGAGAAGATCGCTGCGGAAGAGCCCTCTTCCTGTCGAATCACGCCCGCCACGACCACCGCCTCCCTGCCAGCGCGGCTAGGAAATCAACTCGCCGTCTCCACCCTTGCCGGAGATGATGATCTCGCCGGCGTCTTCGAGACGGCGTACGATGTCGACTATCTTCTGCTGCGCGCTCTCGACGTCGCTCACGCGGACCGGCCCCATGAACTCCATCTCTTCCTTGATCAGCAGGGCCGCACGTTCCGACATGTTCTTGAAGATCTTGTCGACCGGGTCCTCGCTGGCGGTCCGCAGCGCCAGGGCCAGCTCCTCGTTGTCCACTTCCTTGAGCACGGCCTGGATGCCCTTGTCGTTGACCCGCAGGATGTCCTCGAACACGAACATCAGGCGCCGGATCTCTTCCACCAGCTCGGGATTCTCGGCGTCCAGGCCTTCCAGGATGGCCTTTTCCGCCGCCCGTCCGGCCAGGTTCAGGATCTCCGCGACCGCGGGGATGCCGCCCACGCGCTCGAACCGTTCTGACACCAAGCCGGCCAGCCGTTTCTCCAAACCGGCTTCGACCTCGCGGATCACCTCCGGGCTGGTCTGGTCCATCGTCGCCATCCGCGTAACCACCTCGATCTGCCGTTCGGTCGGCAGGCCGGTCATGATTTCGCTCGACATCCCCACGGGAACGTGCGACAGCACCAGCGCGATCGTCTGCGGATGCTCTTCCTGAAGGAACGTCAACAGGTTCTCTTTCTCGGTCTTTTGCAGGAAGTTGAAGGGCTGCTCGTAGACGTGGTGCTCGATGGCGGCAATCACGCGCCGGGCCTCGTCCGGCGGCAACGTCTTCTCCAACACCGAGCGTGCCCACGACAGCCCCCCCGCATCGACGTACTGCCGTGCCAGCAGCATGTTGTAGAACTCGCTGATTACCTCCTCGCGCAGGGCCGGTTCGACCGTGTTGATGCTGGCAATGTCACCCGCAATCTCCTCCACCAGATCGCGCGGCAGCGACCGCATGATGGTCGCCGCTACATCCTGCTTCAAAGCCACCAGCAGTATGGCCCCCTTCCGAGTCCCGGACAGCCGTTCCAAATCGGCGTTACCCAGAGTGCGACCCGTTGCGCCCATCGTTGCGACCCTGCCAACCTAATTCAACGCTACGGCTGCTGGACCCACTGTTCGAACAACCCGGCGACACTCTCCGGGTCCTTGCTGGACATCTCCGCCACCTGCTCGACCATCTTGCTGAGTTGGACCGTGCGTTCGTCCACTTCGCGCGCCACCAGCAGGCCTTCCGTGGCCGCCGCCTGCCCGATCGGAGCGGTCCCGCCCGCCAATATGTCCTCGTCCACGCCGGCTCCGATCACGGCCGCCTTGCCGCGCCGCCCACGAGTGCGTACACGCTGGCTGACTTCACCGATGTCCACGGCGGCTTGTTTCGCGGCGTCGATCGCCTCTCTCGGCAAGCCAAGCTCCAGACCGAAGGCCTCGCCCTCGTCGGTCCGGCGCGCCATGCGCATCATCAGACCCAACGACAGCAGCGCCAGCAGTCCCAGTCCGGCCTGTGGTCCGTAGCCCTGCACCAGCTCGAATGCGCTATCGATGCCCATCGCTCGCGCCGCTGTTTCCCGCTCCACCGTGTCGTAATACCAGTCCACACGCACCTGCTCGGGCGTCTGCGGTTTGACCAACGCGGTGACCTGGTTCACGATCTTGATCTTCTCCGCTTCGAAGATCGCCTGTACCTGTGGTTCGGCGGGCGGCTCGGCCTCCGGCGGGTTCTGTCGCCGAAACACTCCCTCCAGATAACTGTGCGAGACGTTGATCGCTGCGGCAATCTCCGTGATGCTGCCGCTGGGTGTCTGCTCGCGCCGTACGGTCGTGCCGGGCACCTTTTCCGTCCGGGAAGTCTCCTTGGTCGAGTTCTCGCCCGCCCCCCCGCCGCCGCCCGCCGCAATGCCGACGTTCGGCTGCACGCCCGGCTGCCCGCTCTGCCGCAGGGTGGTGATCTCCTCGCTGGTACGGTCCTCGGAGATGTCCACGCCCTCGATCGGTGTGGAAGACTCCACCTCCAGCCGCGTCATATCCAGCTCGACCTGCACGTTGACGCGCAGCTTGGGATCTCCCGGAAACTGACTGCGGATCTTCTCGGCGATGCGGCGCTCGTGCTCGCGTTGCAAGCGATGCAGCGCGGTTCCGGTCCCGCTTTGCTCGCTCTCCCAGTCCAGGGCGCTGACGCCGTTGCTGTCGACCACTTCCACATTGCGCAGTGGCACCGCGCGTACGGCCCCGGACACCAGCCGGGCCACGGCCAGCGCGAGGGAACGCGAGACCGGCTCGGCGCCTTCCATGACCAATGTCACGCTGGCTTTGCCGGCGCTCTCGCTCCGCGTGAACGTGCGGTGCCCGGTGTTCAGATTGAGAAAGACGTGGGCGCTCTTGACGGACGCGAACTGTCGCAGGACCCGTTCGACCTCGTGCTGGAGGGCCACGGTCCAACGGCGTTCATTCTCGGCCTGAGAGATCCACGGGTTCGATTCACGCACGAGCGCGTCGAAGCCGGTGCTGGTATCGGAGGGGAGCTGGTCGGTCTGCTGGAGTTGGGCGAGGATGGCCTGTCGGTTTGCGCCGGCTTGGATCAGGATGCGCGAGCCGACCACGCGGAAGCGTTCGTTCATCGCTTCCAGGCCGCTGCGCACCAGAGCCAGGTCCGCCGCCTAGAGGTCCTGGTCGAGTAGCGGCACCATCTCCGGGCTGGCAGCCCAGTGCGCCAGCGACACGAGCGCAAGGGCCACGAGCACAGCGCCGAGCGTGACCGCAATACGCTGCGAGATGCTCATCTCGCGCAATTGTGAGGCCGCCCGTGCGACCACATTCTGCAACGCTGCCATCCTGGCTGCTCCCGGCGGTCACTCCTGCCCGCGGTCGTTGCACTAGCGTCGGTTCCACCGACGAAGCGAGCGGCTGGCCTGCGGTTGGCCAACCCGCCTGTCGCGATCCACACCCGCTAGACACGCAACTGACGGAGCTCCGTGTACGCGTCCACCAGCTTGTTCCTGATCTCCATCAGCAAGCTGAAGGCCACCTCGGCCTTCCGTGCGGTCGCGAACACCTCCGTGATGTTCTGCGTCTCACCCGTCAGCAGGCTCTGCACACCATGGTCCGCCTCGGCCTGCATCTGGCTGACCTGCTCCAACTGCTGGCGGAACATGGCGGCGAAGTCGCCGCCGGGCGACGGCTTGCGCGCCCGCGCTGGTTCGATCGGACTCGACGGTCCGACCGGCCTCAACGGACTGGACGAAATCGGGTCTGGCATGGCCGAGTGCTAATCCTGCCGCACCGTCCCAGCCGGGCGGCTACGCATCAGGCGAACAGCCGGAGGGCCTGTTGGATCATTTGCCTGGTGATACCCATCATGGCCACATTCGCCTCGTACGCCCGGCTCGCCTCCATCGCGTCGACATACTCCATCGGGATGTTGACATTGGGGAGTTGAACCCAGCCGGCCTGGGGACCATCCGGGATCGCGTCGGGATTCCCGGGGTCGTAGCGCAGCCGGAATGACGACGGGTCCGCGCAGATGGCGTCGACGTGCACGCCGGCCCCGCCCCGCCCGTCTCCGGCCGCGAACGTCACGTAGCGCCGCCGATAGGGCTCGATCGTCCCGTCTTCCTGGTGGGTGGTGAAGGCGTTGGCCATGTTGCCGGCGATCACGTCCATGCGAATTCGCTGGGCCGTCAACGCCGAGCTACTTGTGTCCAGTGCCCTGATCATGTGGTCCTACCTCGGATGGCCCGCGTCAGCGCATCGAAACGCCCATTCAGCAGATTCGATGCCATCTGGTAGTACAAGGCATTCTTGGCCACCGCGGACATCAGATCCTCCATGCGGGCGTTGGTTCCGTCGTGAAAAAGGACGTTCGGCGCCGGATCGGTCACCGGCCGCACCTCGGTTCCGCTGCCCGGGCCGCTCACAAATTGCGCGTTGCCGCGCAATTCCAGCCGCCCGGCGCGGGTCTGCTCCGCCTGCCCCAGGGCCTCCCGCAACGAAGCCTGAAAGGCCTCCTGATCGAGACGCTTCGTGTGGTAATCGGGCGTGTCGATGTTGGCGACGTTCTCGACCAGCACATTGTGGCGCTCCTCGGCGAAGCGCGCAGCCAATTCGGCGGCGTGTGTCGTGGGGCTGGCCAGGAGACGCTCAATCCACATCGTGCTCACACCTGCTGGAGAAGGGCGCCCGCAGGCGTTATGCAATCGCCGTGCTGCGCGCCGTTCGAAAGCGACTTCAGACCGACACCATCTGGCGTACGGCGAGGTCTTCCAACGTGCCGTCCTCACGCCATTTCTTCAGTTTCAGCCCGAGCGTGCGCAAACCGATTCCCAGGGCGCGCGCGGTCCGCTCCCGGTGCCCGGAGAAACGTTCCAGCGTGCGGAAGATCAGGTCGCGTTCGGCATCCGCCAGGATCTGCCCGTCACGGTAGCTGACCGTTTCCGACGGGATCGTCGCCGATCTGATCGGGCCCGACAGTAACGGGCGCAGTGTGGCTGGCGTGACCATTCCGCCCGCCTCCAGAACGCAGATGCGCTCGCAGAGGTTCTGCAACTCGCGCACATTGCCGGGCCAACTGTATTCGCTCAGCAGGGCCACCGCCTCGCGCATGAACACCGGCCGCTGTCGCCCTTCACGAGCACAAATCCGCTCGATGAAGTAGTCCAGCAAGAGCGCGATATCCTCACTCCGTTCGGCCAGCGGCGGCACGTCGATCGGCAATACGCTCAGCCGGTAATACAAGTCCTCGCGGAAGCGTGCTTTGCCGGCCCAGTCGCGCAG
>JAHJAR010000020.1 GCA_018814045.1 Planctomycetota bacterium
CACAGTCGACGATGTCGTAGCCGTCGAGGCGCGGCACGTCGGGCCCCAGGCCGGCCGCGTCCCCGCACCAGTCCGCGGCATCTGACGACCCACTCGGCGAACCAGGCGTCGCAGGCCGTGGTGGGCCGCCACCATCCGCGCTATGCGCCTGGAGTGCAATCGTGTGCAGCGCAGTCCGGCGCAGCTCAGCCACCCGCGGAAAGTCGCCGAAGGAGTGCAAGACCTCATCGATCGAAACTCGGCGACCGCCGCGGCGCTGCTCGAAGAAGCGCGTTACCACCTCTGCAACGTCGGGTTCTTCGCCAGGTTGCATGGCTCTGTCCCGCTACGGCCCGGAGGAGGACGTGACACCTGCGAGTGCTTCGCCACGGCTCTTGGTGCGGGTTGTGCGGCTTGTAGCGTCGAGTCTCCGTGCCCGACGTAGAGTGTCGAACACTCTTCGGTCTACTACGTCGAGCACGGAGACCCGACGCTACCCGTACGTTTTCCCGTGGCGATGCACCAGGTCCTGTACCCTTCTGCGACGGAGTGTTAGCATATCATAGACGGGCCATGTCACAACTGACGCCATCTGCTGCCGACACGCACACGATCGCGGCCTGGTGCCACGCCGCGGCCGGCGGCAGTACCGGCGCCCTGGAAAAGCTGCTCTGGACCTACCACGGTCGTTTGCTGAGCTTCACCCGGCGGAAGGTGGGCGTGGATTGGCAGGGCAAGATCGATCCGGAAGACCTGCTCCAGGAAGCCTACATCGCGGTCTTCGCCGGGATCGGTGAATTCGAGTATCGCGACGAGGACTCCTTTTACCACTGGGCGGCGCGCATCGTCGAACATCGTTTCATCGATCACGTGCGGCGTTGGCGGCGGAAGAAACGTGCCGTCTCACGCGAGGCTTCCGCCGGGCGACGCAGCTCAAGTGTTGCTTCGTTGCTGGAACGCGTCCAGCAACACGACGCGACGGCCAGCCAGGTGTTGCGGCGGGCGGACGCGGCGGCGGCGTTGCTGACGTGTGTTGCCCGCTTGCCGGACGATTACCGCGCGGTGGTGCAACGGTTCTACCTGCGGCAGGAGCCGCTGGCGGATATCGCGGCCGACCTGGGGCGTTCGGAAGACGCAGTGCGCCGTCTGGGCTCGCGCGCCCTCGAACGCCTCGCCCGCTGCCTGGGCCGCGCCTCGCGCTACCTGAGCACGCACGCGCATTAGCGCGGTTTCTCACCCTGTTTGCGCCTTATCCGAGCCGCGACCGTCAGGAAGCGGTTGCCGAAAAACCGCTTGCTTACGCGCGCGACTCGGCTCAGCGTGTAGGGTGCGTCCGTTGACGCACCATCCTGATGTGGATCTGGGATTGGTGCGTCGGGGACGCACCCTACAATGCTGTTCTCGTGGCTGTCTCCCAAATCACCAATAACCACGCCGGACAGTGTACCGTCCGGCGCGAGAGAGCCTTTCATAGGACTACTTGCTTGCGCTATTGTGCGACCCGTCTTCGCAGAACAGGCAGTGCGCCGAGCATCAAGAGCACCAGCGACGCAGGCTCGGGGATGCAAACGGCGTAGTTCACGTGCGACACTCCGAGACCATAGACATTGACGTCCCAGTCACCTCCGGCAAACCCGTGGGGTATCATACGCAGCCCCTTGAAGGCGACGCCGCCGGCCGTGTCGTCCGAGTCGGTGATGTACAGATGCGTGGGGGTGATGCCCCAGAGCGTAATGGCATGGTACATGTCCGCGTCCCAAACCAGCAGTCCGACCGGATGGTCCTCGTCGAGCCGGGCGGAGCACCAATCGACCGGGTTGATCGCCCAGCCGGCGGCACCGATCCCGCGTTCATTGACCGTTAGAATGGGGCCGAGAAGCCCCGCGCCCTCAGACGAGAGTGCCCAGTCCTGGTAACCTCCATCGTCCCACGTCATGAAATCTTCTCCCACTTCACCGCCGTTGGCCTCGCCCTGGCCTCCCCAAGGCTTGTCCGCCGGCGACGGCACCGTGCCGCTCAACATGCCGATGTAGGGATTGAACCCCAATTCGTACTGCAACAGATTGCTGGCGCTGGCCATCCAGCAACTCATGTCGGGCTTCTGAAGGGTTCCGGCCGGTGGAATGAACCAGTTCTCGTCGGCGTCGTGCCAGTTATCCGTGTCCTTGTTATTCCAGTTGAGGACCCATTTCCCGGCCCCATTCAAGAACTGCTTGTTCGTATCGACTGCGTCGGCCATAAGGTCTGCCCATGCCGCGCCCGGACCGAATGTCAGGACCGTTGCGCTGCCGACCAGCCAGATTGCCACTCTGCGTGATACCGTGCGCGACTGCATTGCTCTACCTCCAGTCCCCCGGGCCATTCTCAAGATCCACCGGTCACACGCCGGTGTCCTGTTTCGCCGGCCTTCCACCGGCCGGCGTGTGTCGTTCATGTTTCACTTGGGTAAGCGCCAAACGTCCGGGAAACCGGCGCGCAAGATCTGAAAAGCTGTCAGCCTTCAGCCGTGGGTCGCCAGGCAGCGCGAGGCGCGGCCGGTCGCGTTCTGCGGCGGCAGGGGGCCTTCTGGGTGAGTGTCCCCGCTTGCCAGTTGCGGGCACAGAGGCCCGACGCTACGCGAAAACCAGAGCGTGACGCGGGGGTGGCCCATCTCTCCAGAGGCGGGTTCGCGAATTCGGCAGTCAGTTCGTGTCCCCCAAGGCTGAAGCCATGGGCCACCCACCTGATGCTACTCGAGACGGTGAACGTGGCGGAGCGCTTGTCCACCAGTGTGAAGTTGCGGTTCCACGACGACGTCCGGTACGGAGCCTGGGCGCTACGCTTGGGACGTCGCGGTTGAGCCGGATGCTATTCCAGTGTCACCTGCCGTCAGGTTACGTTCGCCGCCAGTATTGGCTGCCGTAGACGGCCTGGTCGCCCAGTTCTTCCTCGATTCGCAGGAGTTGGTTGTACTTCGCGATACGGTCGCTGCGCGAGGCGCTGCCGGTCTTTATCTGGCCGGCGTTGGTCGCCACCGCCAGGTCCGCGATCGTCGTGTCCTCGGTCTCGCCGCTGCGATGGCTGATAACGGCGGCGAAGCCGTTCCGCATCGCCAGGTCCACGGCCGCGAACGTCTCGGTCAACGAACCAATCTGGTTGATCTTCACCAGGATGGCATTGGAGCAGCCTTCGCGGATGCCGCGTTCGAGGTACTCGACGTTGGTGACGAAGATGTCGTCGCCGACGAGTTGTATCTGCTCGCCCAACTGCTGCGTCAGCTTCGCCCAACCGGCCCAGTCGTTTTCGGCCAGGCCGTCTTCGAGGCTGCGAATCGGGTATTTCTCACACCATTCCGTCCAGATCGCGATCATCTCGTCGCTGGTCGCCAGCCGGTCCGGGTTGGATTTGAAGAAGCGGTACTTGCCGGACTTGGCGTCCCACATCTCGCTGGCGGCGGGGTCGAGCGCGATGAAGATGTCCTTACCCAGCTTGTAGCCCGCTTGCTCGACCGCGACCGCGATGACCTCGAGGGCTTCTTCGTTGCTCTTGAGGCTGGGGGCAAAGCCGCCCTCGTCCCCCACGGCCGTGTTGTAGCCGCGTTTCTTGAGCACGGACTTGAGGTGGTGGAAACACTCGGCCCCCATGCGCAGCCCCTCGCGGAAGCTCTTCGCCCCCCAGGGCTGGATCATGAACTCCTGAAAATCGACGTTGTTGTCGGCGTGACTGCCGCCATTGATGATGTTCATCATCGGCACCGGCAGGACATGCGCCCCGGCACCGCCCAGATAGCGGTAGAGCGGCAGGCCGCTGTTGGCCGCGGCAGCCTTGGCGGCGGCCACCGACACGGCCAGGATCGCGTTGGCCCCGAGTCTGGCCTTGTTCGCCGTGCCGTCGAGCTCGAGCATGCGTCGATCAAGAGCTTCCTGGCAGGTCGGATCGAAGCCGCGCAGCGCGGGCCCGATTATCTTGTTGACGTTTTCCACGGCCTGCTGCACGCCCTTGCCGAGGTAGCGCTGCTTGTCACCGTCACGCAACTCGATCGCTTCGTTCTCGCCGGTCGATGCCCCACTCGGGACGGCGGCGGTAGCCCGGACGCCGTTGCTGAGAATCACATCGGCTTCGACGGTCGGATTGCCGCGCGAATCGAGAATCTCGCGGGCCCGGATGGCTTGAATCGTCGGCGTGGCAGGCATGATCATGGCTCTCCTGATTCGAGGGTTGTTCGTGACGTCGGCGTCGACAAGTCGGGCGGCGGTGGCAGCGGCTCAGCCCGGTCGATATAGGCGAAACTCACCAGGAAGCGCTTCAACCCCGCGCTGGAGTCGTGGCAGCCGATTACCTCGATCGCGTCGCCCACTCCGATCGCCTCGATCGTACTGAGCTTGTCGTTAACGTAGATCTCCGTGTGGTTGTTGACCACGCAAAAAACCGTCTGGGCCTCCGGGCCAACACGCCCTTCAGTCGCGATGCGCAGCGACAGCTCGCCGGCCTCGGCGTCGCTCGTGCCGACTACACCCGCGATGGCCTCATACCCGTTCGGGCTGCTGTGTTTGTCGCAGCCGGCGAACAGGACCGCCAACCCCAGGTACACGCTCGCTACCAGAAGCCGCCGTGGACGCCACGATCTTGCACGTCGTTCCTGCTTCCTCACACTGCCTCCGCACCGGCGCTGTCCCCGGCGACAGATTCTACCGCCCACTCGGCGGTGGCGGAAAGTGTTCTCGGACCTCCGCGGTGTCGCAGCACAGTGTCACAGCGTCGGCCGGGATCGCTCACGACCGTCATTCTGGCAGCCTGTTACACATCGGTAGCAAAATCGGAATCGCTGAACCTCACCCCGCTTTGCACGAATAATCCTGGTAGTCACTGCTGGTATGCGAACGCCGCCGTGACTGAGCCGGTTTGGCCCCACTTTTGCCAGCATGCTGACGTACACTGGTATCGGGCGAGCCGACCGGGCAAAATGGAGCCGGGCAATAACGCCGTTGTGCAAGGAATACTGCCATGCGTTTCTTCAATCACGTCAAGACCGCCGCCCTCCTCGGAGCGCTGATGGGGCTGTGCATGCTGGTGGGCTACTTCATCGGCGGGGCCAACGGGATCATCATCGGCTTCCTGTTCGGCGGGCTCGGCAACGTGATCGCGTTCTTCTTCTCGGACAAGATTGCCCTGACCGCGATGCGGGCTCAGGAAGTCCGGCGTGAGGACATTCCCTGGCTGTTCGACATGGTCGAACGGCTGGCTCAGCGTGCCGGCCTGCCGATGCCGCGCGTGTACGTTTGCGCCCAGGCCGCCCCGAATGCCTTCGCCACCGGCCGCAGCCCGCGTCACGCCGTCGTGGCCGTTACGGAGGGCATGCTGCGCAACTTCCCGCCTCAGGAAATCGAAGGTGTGGTGGCCCACGAACTGGCCCACATCAAACATCGCGACATGCTGATCTCGACCGTGGCTGCCACCATCGCCGGCATGATCAGCGCGGCGGGTTGGATGCTGTTATTCTTTGGCGGTGCCGGGGGCCGCCGCGACAACCCGCTGGGCGCCATCGGGGCTATCGCCATGATGATCCTGGCTCCGATCGCGGCCGGCCTGATTCAGGCGGCCATCTCGCGCCAACGGGAATTCGCGGCCGACTCGTATGGTGGCGAATTGACCGGCGATCCGCTCATGCTGGCCGGCGCCTTGCAGCGGCTGGAGGGAATGAACCAACGTATCCCGACCAACACTAACCCGGCGTTCCACAACCTGTACATCATCGAGCCGCTGGCGGCCGGCGGGGCAACGTCGCTATTCGGCACGCATCCGTCGACCGAGAAACGAATCGCCGCCCTGCGCGAGCAGGCCGCCCGCATGCGCAGCGCCTAGCCGTCGATACGCGTATAGCGGAGGGGGGCCTTGCCGTGGCCGCGCTGGTGTGGTTTCTCACGCTGTTTGCATCTTATCCGAGCCGCGACCGTGAGGGAGCGGTGCCCCTCGTGCGCAAGGACCGCTTCCTTACGGGCGCGGCTCGGTTCAGAGATAATGTTCCACTCACGACCAACTTCGCTAGCGCCGCTGGCCGCCGTGTCGTTTCTTCTTGCGGCCTCGTTCCCACGCTGGCAGGCGGGCCTCCCGGATACGCAGCGCAAGCCAGATCAAGCAGAGCAGCGTCAAAGCCGCGGCGATCGCGGCTATCATCACCATGAAACCAGCCACGGTCAGCGACGACGAGCGCTGCATCGGCCCGGGCGGCTGGTTGGCGCCGTCGTCTTCCACCAGCGTCGAGACCCAGAAGAGGATCAGGGTTGCGGCCAGACAACCCGCCGTGGCCAGTCCGATCTTCCAGATTCGCCAGCGTTTCTCCCGTCTTGCCATAGTCGCACTCAACCGGCCCAGCGATCAGTCAGACGTCCGCGCTCATCTTACTGTCGGTAGCCGGCCGCCGCACGCTGCAGCGGAACTCACCGGCGCGCCGCAGCCCTCGGGCGCATGAAAGCGGGCGAGCCCGCGTTGGTTCACCAGGCTCGCCCGCATCGGTGGTTAGTGCCACGCGCCGCGCAGGATTCGAACCTGCAACCTTCGGTTCCGTAGACCGATGCTCTATCCAGTTGAGCTAGCGGCGCTCGGTGGTTCGCAATGCCCGGAACAGGATTCGAACCTGCACGAGGTTAACCCTCACTAGGCCCTCAACCTAGCGCGTCTGCCAGTTCCGCCATCCGGGCCTTGGTTGCGCGCTGACCTTCGAACCAGACATAGCAGAGTAGATGGGCAAGGCCGAACCGTCAAGACTGAACCATAAGGCGGCGGGCAGGGAGCCTCCCAGGAACGACGCCGCACAAGCCGCGAGGTGCCGGGGGGTGGCGGCTGCCTTGCACAGCGGTCGCCACTTGGCCAGATGGCCGGCGATTCTCGTCGAATTTGCCGCGGTGGGCTCCGGCAAAACACGGCGGCGGCGGGTTGGTGTGCGGCGTCCGGGGCGATATAGTAGCCGGCATGCTTGGCCGAACGCTGATACTCGGGAGCGTTTTCGCAACGCTCATGTGTGCGACGGTCGCCTGCCGGAATGGGGATGGGCATCGGTCGCCGCCTGACGCGCGCCGCCCCGTGATCAGGACGGAGGCGGAGCTGGCCAGCGAGCGGCAGCAGCGGATCGAGTCGGGTGAGGTCGTTCCGGCCGAAGCAGCACCCGTCGAAGAGCCCAGACCACGCGTGACAGCACGGCCGCCCCGGCCGGTGATGCTGAAGCCCGGACCCGGTACGATCGAGCCGGATATCCTGATCGTCAACGATTCAGTCGTGACGACGGCGGAAGTACTCTACTCCCTGCGGGACGCCATCGCCGATCTGCGCGATTCGCAGACGGCGCAGGGTTTTGAGCAGCAACTCATGCGCCTGGTGGCGACACACACGCAGCAGACCATCGGCACGATCCTGGTCCATACTGAGGCGATGGGCGGGTTAGCCGAGCGGGCCCGGGACATGCTCGCGGACTCGATCGAGCGTGAGATGGAGGCGCGCATCAACCAGGAGTTCGGCGGCAGCACGGCGCGTTTCGGAACACACCTGGCTCGTTTCGGGCTGACGCTCGAGCAATACAAGCAGATGATCGAGCGCGGGATGGTCGTGCAGCAGTACACGCGGCAGACGCTGATGCCGCGCGTGCAGATTCGCCGCGCTGAACTGCTCGATGAATATCAGCGTAACATCAGCCGCTATTCGTCGCCCGAGTTGCGCGAACTGCTGTTGATCGAGGCCCCGTTCGAGAAGTTTCTGCCCGAGAACACAACCTGGGATAGCGCCTCACCAAGCGCGCGCGCCCAGGCCAAGCTCAAGGCTCAGCGGCACATCCGTGCGGCGGAGGCGGCCCTGAGCGAGCGCTCGTTTGCGGATGTCGCACGGGAGTTCTCGCGGGGGTTGCACGCGTCCGACGGCGGCGGTTGGGGGCAGATCGGGCGGCCCCTGCAAGCACCGTATGACACGGCCAGCCAACTCATCTTCGAGTACGAGCAGGGGCAGCGCAGTGAGCCGTTCGAGACCGAGCGCGGTTGGTTCATTGTCGAGTGCGGCCAAGTTGAGTTGGCCCGACAACTCAGCTTTGTGGATGTGCAGGATGAACTGCGGCGCGAGTTGAGCGAGCGACGGTTCAACGAGCTGGCATCCGAGTACGTCCTGCGCCTGGCGGCAGACGCGACGATCTCCGCCCGTGAGGCTTTCATCACTCACGCGGTGCGGCAGGCCGTCGAGCCGGATTGGCCGGACAACGCGGCGGCTCTGCCCGCGTCCGACGCCACGCCATGAACGCTGCGCGATTGCAGGTGGTGGCAGCGGGTGGGTGAGACGGCGATTTCCGGCGCTGATCGCGGTGCGCAGATCACAGCGATGCCGGGGGGGCGCTGCACGTGGCTGGCGGCCCGGGAGGAGGATCGTGAGCAAACCCCGCATTCTGCTCGCCGGAGCGCTCGACGCCGATGCTGAGGCGCGGCTGGAGGGGGTGGCGACGGTGGTGCGCGTCTTTACGCAGGAGGAGCAAGTCCTGCGCGCAGCTATCGTTGACTGCGATGCCCTGGTGGCGCGCACGCATACGCCGGTGTCACGCCGGCTGCTGGAGGCCGGGCGCCGCTTGCGAGTGGTCGGTGTGGCGGGAGTGGGGGTCGATCGCGTAGATGTGGCCGCGGCCGAGGAGTTGGGTGTCACGGTTGTGAACACGCCCGCCGCTGCGTCGGACGCTGTTGCCGAGTTCACAGTCGGCCTGATGCTGCAACTGCTGCGGCCGATTCCGCAGTTGGCCCGCGAGTATCGCGCGGGACAGTTTGCGTCGTTGCGGGAGCATGGCCACGGGGTCGAGTTGGGCGGGCTTACGGTGGGGATCGTGGGCATGGGGCGGATCGGGTCGCGGCTCGGGCGGATCTGCGCGGCGGGTTTCGGTGCCCGGGTGCTGTACAACGACATCGTGGAGGTGGGGCCGTTTGCATTCCCGGCCGAGCCGGTGGACAAGGCCACCATCTGGGAGCAGGCAGACATCATCACGCTCCATGTGCCGCTGACCGAACTGACGCGCGGGATGGTCGGCGGGGAGGTGCTAGATCGCTTGCGGCCGACGACGTACCTGGTCAATTCCGCCCGGGGAGCCATCGTGGACACCGACGCGCTGACAGTGGCACTGGTGCAGGGACGTATCGCCGGCGCCGGGCTGGATGTCACGAGCCCCGAGCCGCTGCCGCCGACGCACCCGCTGTTTGCCTGCGAGCGTTGCCTGCTCACGCCGCATGTGGCCTCGCGCACACACACCGGCCTGCGGCGGATGTTCGCCGTCGTCGATCAGGTATTGGCGCACTTGGAGCAAGCGGAGTAGCGCGGCGGTGGAGATGGCCGGGTGGGACTAGCTAGCCTCGCCGCTCAGGTGGCTGAGGACGCGTTCGCGGCAGTTCTTCAGGTTGACGCCGAATTTCGCCAGGGCCCGTTGGGCGGTGCTGCCCTTCTAGCGCAGGAGGGCGAGCAACAGGTGCTCGCTGCCGATGATGCGCGCTTCGAGCTGGGTGGCCTCGTCGATGGCCAGGGCCATTACGTTGCGGAAATGCGGCGTACCGGGCAGACGGCCGAAAACCCAGGTATCCTCTTTGTCGCGTTGCACCAGTTCGTCCACCTGCTCTCGGGCGCGGCGGGCGTCGATATCGAAGGCTCGCAGCACTTTCTCCCCGAGCCCGCCTTCGTGCTGGGCGATCGCAAGCAGGATGTGCTCGGTACCGACGTACTCGAGCTCATATTCCTGGGCGATCGCATTGGCCAGCTTGACAATGGCCTTGGCGTGATCGTCGAGGTGTTGAAACGGCATCGCGGTGTCCTCTCAGGTCGACCAGGTTCTGGCGAACCATTTATACCCAAGGGACAGCAACGCGACAAGCACGGTGAAGATGAGCGTGATCTTCAGAAGCCGCAGACGGTGGCGCACCTCGCGGTCACGCAGTTCCTGAAGCTGGCGATGAAGATCGGTGATCTTCGCATCGATGCGGTCTTCGACGTGGTCGAGTTTGGCGTCTACGCGGGCTTCGATCTCATCCAGCTTGGCAGCGATATAGCTGTCTGCCACGCCGCGCAGCCTCTCGGCCACGTCATGGAGCATGTGGACCCGCCGGTCGGATGACTCGGAGGAGGTGCTTCCGGCCGCCGCGGATTCGGAAGAAAGGGGAGCAACGTCGACCGGAGGGGACTCGAGCAGCTTCCCCAAAACGACCGATGCGACGTCGTGGCCTATCCGGCGGGCATGATCAACCAACCCGCCGAACAGCCGTCGGCGTCGGTGGCCGGTCTGCCCGCCCGGGGGCGGCGCAGGACCGTCCGGGGGCGGCAGGCCGCCCGTCGGAGGCATCGGTTGTGGTTCCTGATCGGCCATAACAACCAAGGCTTCGCGCGCCGGAGCCCTCACCCGATGCGCGTATGCAGCCACCAGATGCTGCACAGGGCCAGCGCCCACACGGCGATCATCAACAACTCGCCGCTCAGCGGACGCAGCCGCACGCTGGCGAGTTGATACGACAGATATAGCCTGAGCAGCCGGTTACGCGGATCGTCGCCACGCAGCGCTCTCGTCACGCGCCAGATCGTACCCGCGCCGGCCAGCAGCGTGTAGATCGCCAGGAACATGAACAGCGTCGTCCGGAAAAAGACGAACAGGTCGAACTCGGCCATCACGCACCGCTAGCCATGTGGATTGCCTCCCGCGTCCAGACCGGTGTAGAGCGCCGAGCCGATACGCACCATCGTGGCGCCTTCCTCGGCCGCCACCTGGTAATCCTGCGTCATGCCCATCGACAGATGTACGCAGTCGGCCGGAACCACGCCGCGGCAGCGCAGGGATTCCAGGAGTTCGCGCAGGCGGGCAAAGTGTGGCCGGGCGGCCTCCGGCTCGGGATTGAAGGGCGCCATGGTCATCAGGCCGCGCAGCCGAATCCGCGTGCGTGTCGCCAGGGCCGTTACCAGCGGCTCGACTTCCCCGGGCGCGGCGCCGAACTTGCTCTGCTCGCTGGCGATGTTGACCTCGACCAGCGCGTCGATCGTGACGTCGAGCTGGTCAGCCTGCTTGTGGAGCTCGTCGGCCAGCCGGAGCGAGTCCAGGGCGTGGACGGTGCGGCTGTGGGGCAGCAGCATACGGATCTTGTTGCGTTGCAGGTGGCCGATCATGTGCCAGCGCGGCTGGGGAGCTGCGGCGGGCCCAGCCTCGGCTGAATCGTCGTCGTCGAACACAGAGGTCGTTGACGCTCCGAGAGCCTTGGCCCGCTGCACGAGTTGTTGCACGCGGTTCTCGCCGAGATCAATGGCACCGGCCGCGAGCAGACCCATGATCACCTCGGGGGCGACGTACTTGGTGACCGCCACGAGCCGCACCGAAGTGGGGCTACGCCCGGCTCGCTGGCAGGCGTCAGCTATATTCTGGCGGATCTCGGCCAGATTGCGGCGAAGTTGATTTATGCCGTGGAACGGTTCCATGGTCGCCAGGCAGCCGGTAATCTTGTGAACCAGTGCCGCTCGGTGCGGCACGGCGCCCATTCTATACTGTGACGGCATGCTTGACACGTTGAACAGGCTGTTTGCCGGGCTGGGCAGCGCTGCACACGACCCGTTCCCGGTTGCCATCGAACTGGCTCTCATCGGTCTGGCCATCAACTGGTGCGTGGGCAAGCTACAGGGTACGCGCGGTACCCGCCCCTTGCGCGGGCTGCTCATCGTCCTGCTGGTGGCGACGCTGGTAGTGCGTGTGCTTGCGGCGCAGATGGATTGGGCGCGGCTGGTGCTGTTGTACGACTACTTCGTTGTCGCGCTGGCGTTCATCGCGTTGACGGGGTTTCAGCCGGAACTGCGGCGGGCGTTTCTGCGCGCGGGCGATGTCCCGGTGCTTGGCGGTCTGCGACGGGGCGCGCCCCAGTCGAAGCTGGTCGGCGCGCTGGTCAAATCCGCCGGCTACCTCTCGCGCAATCGCTACGGTGGTCTGATTGCGATCCGGCGCAGCGTCGATCTGCGTGGCTGGGCGGAGAACGGGACGACGATCAACGGAGAGGTTTCCGCCAACCTGCTGAATACGATCTTCTTTCCGAACTCGGCCCTGCACGATCTGGGCGTGATAATTCAGGGTAACAAATTGCTGGCTGCCAACTGCCAGTTCCCGCAAGCCGAGAGCGACGACGTGGATTCGGCGCTGGGCAGCCGACACCTCGCCGCGGTGGGAATGAGCTACGAGTCGGATGCGCTCGTGCTGGTGGTCTCGGAAGAAACCGGGACCATCTCGCTGGCGGACAACGGTCGCCTGACGCGTTTCCTGGCGCTCGATGAGTTGGAGGAGGAGTTGCTGACGCGTCTGAGCGGCAAGACTCCGGCCACGCAGAATCCACGCCGTGCCAGCGGGTGGCACGTGGCGTGGCGCGTTGTTCGCCGGTTTCTGCTGGTCGTCCCGCTCACGCTGGTCATCTGGTACTTGGCGTATCAGGCCAGCCAAATAGAGGCCCCCGGCGTCAAGCTGGTGCTGGGCATCACGCACGAGACTCCCGCGCGGGTCGTGGACGTCATGCAGCCGCAGCCGGCGCGCTTCAGCGTGACATTCCGCGGTTCGGCGCGCGAGATCAGGGCACTTCGGGACGAAAGTGCCGGCGGGCCACTGCGCTTGAACTGGATGCTCTCGGGAGACTACGACCAGCCCGACCGCTATACGCTCTCCGCGCGGGCCATCATCGAGAATCTGCCGACGATCCGTGAACGCGGCGTGACGGTCGAGAAGGTGGTTCCGGAGACGCTCACGTTCGACGTCGACAAGGTCGTCACCGTGGCGATGCCCGTTCGTGTCGAGAGCGGATCGATACGCGTGGCTGGCGTGCGCTGCGACCCGGCCGAGGCGCTGGTTACGTTACGCTCCGGAGACTTGGCGCGCCTTTTGGTCGAGCAGCGGACCGTCACGGCCATCGTCGAGGAGCGACTGCGCGAGGCACATCCGGGCGAAACCCTCGCCCTGGATCGAGTCAGACTCCAGCTGGCGGTGGGCGGCGTCGAGGCGCTCCGGGTCGAGCCGGCCACGACCAATGTGGCCCTGCGCGTCGTTGGCCAGCAAGTGCGCCGGCGCGTCCCGAGCGTGGCGGTGCGCTACTCGATCAGCCCGCAACTAGTCTCTCGCTACGGAATCGAGCTGCGCGATCCGAACGAGATGTTGATCGAGGTCGAGGTGGAAGGCGACAAGGCGCTGGTGGACGCACTACAGGCGCAGGATTTGCGCGCCTTTGTGCGAATCGACAGCAGCCTGGAACCCCCCTCGCTGGAGTTCCGCCCGATCCCGATTACCCTGCTGCCCCCCGAGGGTATCGCGGTGGTGAGTCCTTTGCCCAGCGTGCACCTGCGGTTGGTCGATCACCAGGTGGGGACGCCCTGATGGCGCGGCGTCGTCAGCCCGAGCTGCGCGTGTTGGGGCTGGACAGCGAAGTGGTGGTTGTCGACAAGCCGGCGGGTGTCGTGTCTGTGCCGGGGCGGGGCGGCGAGGTTAGCCTGCCGGAGTTGCTGCGCGCCCGGCCGGACTTCGCGCCGGATGAGCCCCTGCGCGTGGTGCACCGGCTGGACATGGACGCTACTGGCGTGATCGTCTATGCGCGCACACTCGCGGCGCAACGGGCCCTGGTGCGCCAGTTCGCCGAACGGCGGGTGGAGAAGGTCTACTTGGCCCTGGTGCGGGGCTACGTGGAGTCGGACGGCGAGGTTTCCCTTTGCCTTTACTATGATAAGCGTGCGGGGCACATGCGCGCCTCGCCGTGCCGGGGCAAGCCCTCGTGCACGCGCTACAGCGTCCGGCAGCGTGTCCCGGGGCACACGCTGCTGGAGTGCCAGCCGCTGACCGGACGCACGCATCAGATTCGGGCGCACCTGGCGGCGATCGGCTTCCCGCTGGCCGTCGACCATGTGTACGGCGGGGCCAGGGCGGTGCTCCTGTCCGAATACAAGCCCGACTACCGTCCGAGCACGCGGCATGCCGAGCGGCCGCTGATCCAGAGGTTGACGCTGCATGCTGCCCGGCTCAGCTTCACCCACCCGGCCGATGGCGAGCGTGTGACCTTCGAAGCAGCCCTGCCGAAGGACTTGCGGGTCACCCTGAATCAGCTTGCCCGGCTGGCCTGAGCGCGGGGCGGCCGCGTACGCCATCGTTGGGTGGTGCTACAGTCTTTTCCCAGCAGAGGTTACAATGACTGCACGGCTAGTGATGCCGGGCCTTTGGGAAGCCGATAATCCCTAAGGATCGCCGTGCGCGTTTCGCGGCGGAGTGCGCTGTTGCGCACGATGCAGGCCGGCTTGGACCAATTGATGGCGCCCGCAGCCGATGACATCCCAGCCACCGACCTAGAGCCGTCGGAAGCGCAGTCAGAATCCACGGCCGAGGTCGAGGCGGCGGAACCGTCGCCCGCGGATGCGGATGGGGGACGAACGGCGATTGCACGCATCGGGGGGGCGGTTCCCAAGACGAAGCCTACGGCCGGTATGCAAGACCGAATCGGTCCGATGGTGACCGAGATTCGGGCGCGCATGGCAGAGATCGCGTCGCGCGAGTTGGCGATCGAGCGGCGCGAACACAGCCTGAAGCAGCAGTACCGGCGACTCGAACAGGCCGCCAAGCATGCGGCCCGGCAGGAGTTGGAGGAAGCCCGCCGGCGTCTCGAGGTTCGCAGTGCCGAATTGGATGCGCAGGCGATCGAGCTGGCGACGCAGCGCGCCACGCTGGAGGAGGCCGAAGAGACGCTGGCCCGCCGCGAACGCGAACAAGAGCAGACCGAACGGCACACGTCACGCCTGGACGACCGCCTGCGCCGCCACGGGGAGACGGAGCGGCAGAAGCGAAAACGCGATCGGCGGGCGCTGCTGGACCGCATCGCCGTCGTACGCCAGCGCGAACACGACCTGCAACAGCGGATCCGCGCGGCACGCGACGACATCTCCGAACGGCGCGACAACCTCAAGGAAGATCAGGCCGAACTGGAACGTCAGGCGGCGGAGCTGGAGCAACGCCGGGAAGAGATCGAGGCGCGAACGGCGGAATGGGACAAGCACCTGGGTGAGTTGCAGGCCCGGGCCGCGGCGGTGGAGGCGCAGGAAGCACGGCAGAAGGGCGGGCAGGCCCAGACCGAAGAGTTACGGCGGCAGCTCTCGCACAGCCTGGAAACCCTGGAGGAAGAGCGCGTCCGCGCGATCGAGAAGCAGCGCCAACTCGACCGCGAGTGGCGCGCCATGCGCGCGAAGCGCAACCAGCTCGCCAAGAGCGGCGAGAACGCGGACGTTCAGCGGCGTGATCTGAAACAGGAGTTGGCGGCGCTGGAAGAGCGTGCCCAGCGCCTGGACAACCGCGAACAACAACTCGCGGACAAGGCGGCCGAAGTCGAGCGCGAGGCGGGTCGGCTGAGGAAAGTGGAGTTGGAGCTGACGGAACGGCAGCGTGCGATCGACGCGCTTTACCAGCAGGCGGTTGAATTCGAACAGGACATGCAGCGTGGCCTGGAAGACACGTTGGCCCTGCGCGAACAGGTGGAAGCACGCGACGCCGAGGTCCGCCAGACGACCTTGGCCCTGGAAGTCGAGCAGCAGGAATTGCGGCGCAAGAGCGAGCTGCTTGACCACACACGCGAGGAATTCGCCGAGCAGCGCGGCCGGCACGAAAGTAAGCTGCGTGGCGCGCGTGAGTTGCTGGCCCGCCAGGCCTCCCTCGCGCGGAGTGCACCGCCGCCCGCGCCGCGGCCCGGCTGGTGGTGGTTGCGAGCCGGCTGCCTGTCAGTCGTTGCGGCCGCGGCCGCGGCAGTCGGTTGGCTGGCGTTGGATCTGCCGCGCTACCGGGGTATGGCCGAGATCAGGATCATCAGCGAAAGTCGGGCGGCGGAGCGGGTTGTGGCCGAGCATGCGGCGCGCTTGCTTATGCCGGGATTCGTGTCTGAGGAGCACATCGATGCCGATCTGGCTGCGGCATGGTGGCGGGCAGTCCACGCTGGACGGGTCGTCGTCACGCCATTGGTTGACCAGGCGTCCGTGGAAGTGCGGGTGACGGCTGAGATAGCGGGTTTGGGACGGCGACTGGTGGAGAGCGTGGCGGAGAGCTACGCGCGCCACGTCAACAGGAGTGTGGCGCGGCACGAGTTGCCGGTCGGTTTTGCGGACCTGATCGAGCGGCAAGCCAGCGTTAAAGCCGAACTGGACGAGCTCCGTGCCCAGCAACTCGATGCGGTCACAGCGCTGGCAGGCATTCCGGAGACGGCCGAACTCGAGCGGCACGTGGCGGAGTTGGAGCAGGCCCGTCGCGACTACGCCGAAATCGGGCAGAAGCTTGCCCAGGCGCGCGAGGAGTTGGATACCCTGAAGGGGGCCGAAGTTCCTCGCGGCACGGTGACGCCGGAGGAGTATGAGCAGGCCCTGGCGGCCGACCAGGTGTACAGCGAGGATCAGAAGGAGTACCGGAGTCAGACGCGCTCCTATCAACGCGAATTGGCCGTCGGGATGGTGATGGTCGTCGATCCGTTGAAGGTGCTGCGGCGATCGTTGGCGACCTTGCGGGAGACCATCGCCGAGCAGCGCGCCCTCGAACCGCCGGCGGAGATCGGGTCGGTGCTGGAGGCCTGTGCCACTGGTGCGGAGCGACTTGAGCGACCGCTGGCCGCGTTCCTGCAACAGTGGAACAAGTGGCGCGAAGAAGTGGAGAATGCCGACCTCGGCCAGGATGTGCTCGAATTGGTCAAGCGGCAGAGCACCGCCGCGGAAAGCCTGCGGCGCATCTGTGACGAAGTGCGGACGCTGCTGACGGAAATGCAAACGCAGATCGCCGGCGTCGTCGCGGCTTCGAGCGGGGGGACGCGTGAAGTCGTGGTGGCGGCCGTGCTGCGCAGCGACCTCGCGACGTTGGGCACGAGCATCGAAGCCCTGAGCGAGGTGGGTGGTGCGGTTGACCCGACTCAGAACTTCCGCCTGGATGCGCCCGATCGCCAGTTGCGCGGGCTGCGGACGCGCTTGAACAGCCGGCGCGCGGCGGTTCGTCAACAGGCGCAGCTAGCCGCCGACCAGCGGGCCCGCGAACAGCACGAGGCGCAGTTGACCGAGCTGCGCACAAGCGTGCGAGAGGCGGAACAACGCCGCGAGCAGGCGATCTTGTCGCTGGCAGAGCAGATGGATAGGTTGCGCACGCTCGAAGTGCAGGTTCACCGCCGGCGTACGCTGGAGGCCGCCGTGCAGTCGAACGATACGCAGGCGGCGCGGCTCGAAGCGCAGTTGAAGCGTCTTGACGGTGGCCTGGCCGAGGGCCGCCGGGCCACTTCGAAGCCAGACCGGGCCGAGGTCGTCTCCGTGCGCGAGGAGCAGATCGCGGGTACGAACCGGCACACCCGGGCCGCAGCCACGGGGGCGGGGGCGTTCGTGGTCACCTGGCTCGTGTGCCTGCTCATGATCGTGGGCGGCTCAGCGCGGCGACGACCAGGATCGTTGGGAGGGGAGCAGGCCGAGTCGGGCGCGCATACCGATCAGGATGGCGCCTAGCTGATCGACGGAGCGGCGCGCTGCGGCAGGCGGGGGGGAAGCGAATCCACCTCAGGATTGCGTTGACCGCTACTCACCTGCCGAGACCGCGGGCGGCATTCGCGCGTCGGCGAGCCACAGGAAGGCCAGGACCTGGCGGATTCTCGGCGGCAGTGCCAGCACCACCGCCAGTCGCGCGAACGGTCGCCCGAGGAAGACCGCGGCGAGACCACCGGCCAAACCAGCGACCGTATTCCAGGCGATATGCCCGGTTGCCCAGTCGCGCAGGTGCGGGTACTCGGCACACCAGAAGTACCACAGCCCATAGCCCAACACGAGTGGCACCAGGACGGCAGGGACGGCGTAGCCCCAACGCGGCCAATGGTGCAGTGCGATCGTCAGCAGCGCAATCAGACCGAAGCCGGCCACGACTGCCAGTCCACGCATCAAGATCATGAAGAACGTCTGGTGCTCAAACTCCGCGCGCACAGTACGACGCCAGACAGTCGTCGTACCACGGTTGCCGGTGCTGCCGGGCAGAGCCGGCACACTCGGGGCACGAACTGTGACGTCCCCGATACGCACAATCTGGTCCGGTGGTGCGGCGGTGGTGTCCGTGCTCGTAGTTGTGGGCGCACTTGCGGCCGGCGGCGGGGCCGGCGCGACATTGACTGGCCGATAAAACGTCAACTCCTCCAGCATGCCAGCCGTCACCACAAGCTGCGCGCTGCCGAAGCCAAAGACCAGGCCCAGAAGCAGGAGTATCCAGAAGAACAGCCCAAGCATCCCCAGGCGGTGTAACCAAGCGCGCCCCGCGGTCGTACCGTTTCGTACCGCCTGAAGGCCTCCGCACTCCGGGCAGCGGCAGAGCAGTAGTCGCGTGCGGGTGTCACGCCTGACCGGCTGCGTGTGCAGGTTGTAGCCACACCCGTCGCAGAACCAGTCCGTCTCCAGGCGGGCGACCGCGGGCTGGCGGTCGAAGTCCTCCGGGGAGCCGGGCTCTGTCGCTGGCTGCTCAGCCACGTCTGGTCCTCCTGCGGATCGGGAACGCCCACGCGCGCGCGGCGCGCAGCGCACCACACCGGCGTCACCGCGCGGACGCGCCCGACGAGGAATTCGCGTGTGTCGGGCGAATCTTCGCCTGATTGTCGGAAGGCCATTCTGGCCCCAGATCCCGGCGAATGCCAGCGGCCTGCGAGTCACGCCCGCTCGTGCGAGTTGCCGGCAAGCGTGTGCGCGGCGAAGGCGTTTGCCGGGGCTGTGGGCTGTTGCTAGCATTCAGTCATGGAACCAGACCAAGGCATCACGCCCGCGGACTATCAGCAACTGCCGACCCAGGTTGGGTATGACCGCTGGGCGTCAATCTACGACGAAGAGGACAATCCGCTGATCGCGCTCGAGGAACCCGAGGTCGCACGGCTGCTCGGCGACGTGCGGGGCCTGACGGTGCTGGATGTGGGCTGTGGAACGGGCCGGCACGCGCTGCGGCTCGCGGAGGCGGGCGCATCAGTCACGGCGGTCGATTTCTCCGAGGGGATGTTGAACCAGGCGCTGGCCAAGCGGACCACCTGTGACGTGACCTTCGCGCAGCACGACGTGCAGACCCGGCTGCCATTCGAAGATGGGGCCTTTGACCGCGTGCTCTCCGCCCTTGTGCTGGAGCACATCGCGGATCCCACCGCGTTCCTGGGCGAACTGGGCCGCGTGTGTCACCCAAGCGGGTTTGTCGTCGTGTCAGCAATGCACCCCGCGATGATGCTGCGGGGAATCACCGCACGCTTCACAGACCCGGAATCGGGCCGGGAGACGCGGCCGCAGAGCTATCCGCACCAGGTGTCCGACTACGTCATGGCCGCCGTGGGCGCCGGCCTGAGCATCGATCAGATCTCCGAGCATGTCGTTCTGGAAAGTCTGGCGGCGCGCATGGAACGCGCTCGGCGGTATCTGGGCTGGCCGATGCTGATGATGCTGCGGCTGCGGCCAGGGTCGGCGTGACCAGCTCGGGCGGCCGGCTTACGTCGCCTTGATGCGATCGAGGAAGCCTTCCAATTTGCGCGAGCGGACCGGGTGCTGTAGCTTGCGGATCGCCTTGGCCTCGACCTGGCGGACGCGCTCGCGAGTCACCTTGAAGATCTTGCCGACTTCCTCGAGCGTGTAGGTGTAGCCATCGCCGATGCCGTAGCGCAGCTTGATGATCTCGCGCTCGCGGTAGGTCAGGGTCTTCAGCACACCTTCGATGCGGTCCTTGAGCATCTCGCCGCTGGCGGTCATGACCGGCGATTCAGCCTTCTCATCCTCGATGAAATCGCCGAAGTAGGAGTCTTCGCTCTCGCCCACCGGGCGGTCGAGCGAGATCGGGTGACGGCTGATCTTCATCACGCGGCGTGCCTCGCCGACGGGCATGTCGGCCTGCCGGGCGACCTCTTCGATGGTTGGCTCACGGCCGAGCGCCTGGAGCAACTGCTTGCTGATGTTGCGCAGCCGGCTCATGGTCTCGATCATGTGCACGGGGATACGGATCGTGCGGGCATGGTCTGCGATGGCCCGGGTGATCGCCTGGCGGATCCACCACGTAGCGTACGTGCTGAACTTGTAGCCCCGCCGGTATTCATACTTGTCAACGGCGCGCATCAAGCCGGTGTTGCCCTCCTGAATGATGTCCAGAAAGGCCAGACCGCGGTTGCGGTACTTCTTCGCGATCGACACCACCAGCCGCAGGTTGCCCCCAGCCAGACGCCGCTTGGCCTCCTCGTACTCACCGAAGACGTTCTGGCCGTCGTCAACGCGGCGGCGCAGGTCGGCCGGAAGCTCCACGACCAAGCCGATCAGACCGTGCAGCTCCTCCTTCATCGCGTCAGCTTCTTCGCGCGGAAGTGATTTGCCGCGTTTTTTCAGCTCGGCCTCCAGCGATTCCATTTTGGTGACCATCGCGGTGAGCTTGCGCATCATCGGGGTCACGCGGCTGGTACGCAGCGAAAGCTCTTCCAGGAGCGTTACGGCGCGGCGGCGGCGCTGGGCCATGCGGTTTTGCGCCTCGGTGCGGGCGGCGGCCGATGTCCGTCCGTCGCGTGTCAGGCTCCAGTCGGCCCGGTTAAGCTCGATGAGCTTGCGGACCGTTGCGAGGTTCGTCGGCAGGCGCTGCATGATGGTCGTCTTGGCCATGCTCTCGGTAGTCGAGATTTTCATGGTCCGATCGAACGGCATGCGACTATCGGCCACAGCCTGCATCGTGTCCACCGCAGTCTGCATGCAGAAGTCGTTTTCGAGCACCTTGCGGCGAAACGCCATACGCGTGAGTTCGATCTTCTTGGCCAGAGCGATCTCTTCTTCCCGCGTCAGCAGCGGGATTTCACCCATCTGGGTCAGGTACATGCGCACCGGGTCATCGATACGCCGGGCCGTGGCCTCGGCCAGATCGACTTCCGTGACTTCGTCGAGGCTATCGCCACCTTCGAGCTTTCCGGGACGTTTGCGACGGGCGTCGCGCAGCTTGTCGGCTTCGATCTCATCGATCATCTGGATGCCGTGCTGCTCGATCCGGTTCAGTACGCTCTCGAGTTTGTCAGGCGAGACGGCCTCGTCGGGAAGGGTCTCGTTGAGCTCTTCCCAAGTCAGATACTTGCGCGTCTTACCAAGCTTGATCAACTCGCTGACGCTCTGCTCGATCGGGTCGATGTCTGTTCCGTGCACCACCATTCATACTCTCCATTGCGACAGTACGACGAGCAGCGCGGCTGGTTCTGCGGCGAACGGCAGGTGCGTCGTCCGGCATCTGTCAGAACCGTGCCTGCTTGCTTACTGCACTCCTACTGCCACCAGCCGCCGCGGCCAGGCACACCACCCAATGACTATGGGGTATTCGTGGTGTTCCAGCGTTCTTCGGCGGCCAAAACCGCATGTTGGCGACGGGCCACATCCAGGAATGCGCGGAATGCTTCGTCCGCGTCCGCGTCCGTGGTTTCCGTCTGTCGCAAACCCACGCGCAGATCGCCCATGCGCAGGAGGTCTAACTCCGAAACAAGGCGCTCGTACGCCGAGCGAAGAACCTCCGCCAGGAGTGCGCCCTGCTTCACGCGAGCTGAGGCGCGGCTCACCAACTCGCACAAGGCCGCCTCGTCGCAGTTTTCCACCACATCGGCCCGCGTGTACTCACCCGATTCTTCGGCCAGCCGGCAACACGTGGCAGAAAGCCGCTTCCACGTGTCGCAATAGCCGATGGCCCTGTCGAATGCGTCGCCGACGTCAGCGATCGCGCCGGCGTCGGCCAGCATTACGCCAAAAACGTCCTCGACCGCCACCACCAAACCGGTCGGCAAGCCTCGGACGGCGGACTCGTAGTCCGAGTAGTTGGGCGCCTCATTGGCTGGCGAGGGCCCGGAACGGCGGGCGTCCGATCTGGCGCGCGCCAGTAGCTCATAAACCGTAGCAGCCGGAAGCGACAACAGCTCGCTCAGGCGTGCAACTAGCAAGCCTTGTTCCAGTGGGTCGATTCCACCGGCGGCGCTCACGCCGCCGACGAATCTCAGGTACTCCTCAACGGCTGCCCGGCGACCGCGTTCGCCCGCTGCGCCGAGCGTTCTAACTGTTAGCCGCCACTTGAATTGTAGCGCCTCGGTGGCAGTGTTCAACGCCGCCTTGAAACCACTCGCCCCGGACGTCACCACGCAATCCGCCGGATCCTGTCCAGGTTCCAGAACCACCACGCGCACTGTGATGCGGTTCCGCAAAGCCGTCTCTACCGCGCGCTCTGCTGCCAGTACGCCGGCCTGATCGCCGTCAAAGCATAAGATCAGACTATCGGCCAACGGGCGTATGAGCTTCACATGAGCGTCTGTCAATGCGGTGCCAAGCGTGGCGACGACGTGCTCGAAACCGTGCTGGTAGAGCAAAACGGCGTCCATGTAACCTTCGACGACGATGGCTTCGCGGTGTCGCTCGATGGCGCGGCGCGCAACGTCGAGCCCGTACAACACGCGTGACTTGCTGAACAGCGCCGTCTCGGGCGAGTTCAGATACTTGGCTGGATCATCGCCCAGGGCACGCCCGCCGAACGCAACCGGTCGACCCAGGGCATCACAGATCGGGAAGATCAGTCGGTCGCGGAAACGGTCGTAAGTTCTTCCGCTGTCGTTAGTTACCGTCAGCCCCGCCTGCTGGAGCACGTCGGGTGTCAGGCCGGCGCGGCCGGCCGCGCCGCATATGTTGTCCCAGCCGGCAGCGGCGTGGCCGAGGCCACGCTGCTGGATTGTCTCGTCGCTCAAGCCGCGGCGGCGGGCGTATTCGAAAGCCTTTCGCCCGCCAGGGGTCTTGTGTAGGTTGTCTTGAAAGTGCGTTCTGGCCCACGTGAGGGCTTTCCGATACTGCTCGCGACGACTGGCAGTCTGGCGATCCACGGGCGCGATGCGCGCGTCGATCCCGGCCCGTTTGGCCAGAACGCTGAGCGCCTCGCGGAAATCGACCCGCTCACGCAATTGGACAAACTTGATCACGTCGCCGCCAGCGCCGCACGACCAGCATTTGAAGATCTGCTTCGTCGGATTGACGGACATGGAGGGCTTGTGGTCTGGGTGGAAGGGGCAGAGTCCGATGAACTCCTTGCCACGGCGTGTCAAAACGACGCGTTCGCCTATGACCTCAACGATGTCGATAGACTCTAAAACTTTGTCTTTCAAAGAATTATGCATGAAGGTAGGGTTTTCGCTATCGACACACCGCGTCCACTCACCGCTCGTGTCCGCAGCCGCCCGCTTCCGAACGCCGACGCCGTATTTGGCGCATATTAATCTCAGTATACACCCAGTTTCAACCCAGGTCAATTATTCCCGGACTTCCGATCGCTGTGGACATCTTGTTAAGTAGTTGTCAATAAGAGAATTATGAGAACGGTGCGGCGCAGCTCTTGACCGGGAGCGGCACCTGGCGCTGGGGACCGGTCAATGGCGGCGTTGACCTCGGATGGGCCTGATCCCAGGCTCACCGCGCGGTTCCCGCTGGGACACGTTGGAACCTGCGGGGCGCGCGAGCGTTGCGGACAGACTGCGGTGCGACTTGCCCCAGAATGGAGGGCGGACTAAAAGCCAGCTTCGAGGTCCGGTCCAGCCGCGTGGCTTCGGGCGCGCAGGTGCGCCGGATGCCGCAGAGGCGTCGGCGAGGGTGTTCGGGTGGCCACTCAGCCCATGTGGAGCGAGAACGGCACGAAATCGCCAGAATCGTCTGAGCGGGCCAAGGATGGGAATCCGGCGCGTTTGCGCGGGGTCGTGCTGACGGCGTGTGTCCTGGGGGGATTGCTGATCCGGGGGTTGTTGATCGTGGCCGCACCGGGACACGGGTACCTGGCGGATCATGTCGACCTGATGGCGTGGGCGGAATACGCGCGCGTGCATGGACCCTACCGGCTGTATGACCTCCCGCCTGACACTCAGATCGCCGTGAATGTGCCGCCACGTTTGGCCGGCGAGTACCGCGTGCTGCCGGGTCAGGTGCTGAACGTATGCAACTATCCGCCGGCGGCCTGCTACGTTTTCTGGTTGCAGGGCTGGTTGTGGCGCGGCGTGGACGACCGGAGGCTGGAGGTGCGCGGGCCGGATGGCCAGGCGGGCTCCGCGCTCCCGGTGGTCAACACTGTGGCGGCGCGGCTGGTGAATGCCTTGCCGAGCGTGGCCGCGGATCTGCTCATGGCGGTGGGTGTGCTGTTGCTGGTGCGGGTGAGTGGTCGGGGACAGGGGGGAAGCGGCGCGGAACTGGCGGCTTTCGCGCTGGTGGTCTTTGCGCCGCCGATCCTGCTCGTATCGTGTTTCTGGAACCAGACCGACGCATGGGTGACGTGCCTGCTGGTCTGGTGTCTGTACAGCCTGCTGCGTCAGCGGTTCTGCCTGGCGGGCATCTTGTACGGATTGGCGTTGATGACGAAGCAGCAGGCGCTGCTGTTCGCGCCGGTGCTCGTATATGTCGGGTTGTCGCTGTGGCTTTCGCGCGGCGGAACGGCGCGTGCGGCCGCGCGGATGGTGCGGATGATTCTGGTCGCGGCGGTGACGATCGTGCTCGTGGCGGCGCCGGTCTCGATCACTGACAGCAATCGTCCGGGCGGGGGCTGGATGAGGTGGGCCCGGCGCTGCTACGTCGAGTCACTGACTGAGAAGTTCCCGTTTACGACGCTCAAGGGCTTCAATGTGTGGTGGTTGGACTCGCTGGCGCACGGTCACACGCCCGAGGGGTTGGATCCGAAGGCGAAGGTGCTGGGCGTGAGCAAGGACACGCTCGGCAAGCTGCTGCTGACAGGCGCGATATTGGCGACGTGGGCGTTGTGTGCGCGGCGTTGGCGCTGGGAGCCGGATGCTTGGGGGGCGTGCGCGTTTCTGGTGACATACGCGGCGTTTGTGTTGCTGACGCGTATCCACGAGCGGTACATCTATTACTGCCTGCCGTTTCTGATCGCAGTGGCGGTGCGATTCTGGGCGTGGATTCCCACGTTGATAGCGGTCCTGCTGGTCGGCACGTTTGAGACGACGTGGTTCCTTTGGTACGCAGCTCAGGAAGACTGGCCCGGCATCGCGGGGCACTCGGCGGACGTGCGGGCGTGGTCGGGGTTCCTGGCGGTGCTGGCGCTGGGGGCGCTGGTGTATTCGCTGGCGGTGCTGTGGCCGAGTCGTGGCGGCTGTGCCACTTGCGAGAAGCGCCAGAACTAGGACGCCAGACGGCGCCAGGCGGCGTCGAGGGCGGGCAGAGTTCGCTGGCAGCCGCCGCGCAGGCACACGTCGGCGAGGTAAGAGAGCTCGGTTGGGTTGGGGTTCACTTCGATGACGTAGGCGCCGTGGGCCTTGGCGGCGTCGACAAGCGAGGCCGCTGGCTGCACGACTCCGCTGGTGCCGACGACCACCATGGTATCGCAGCGCTGGGCGGCGAAGAAGGCGGCGTCGAGCGCGCCGGGCGGCAGTGCTTCGCCGAACCATACGACGCCGGGCCGCAGGCGCTGGCTGCATTCGGGGCAGTGCGGGTCGGCGCCGAGGTCGTCGAGCCCGATGACTTCGTACTTGCAGCCGGTGCAACGGACGACGTCGAGCCGCCCATGCAATTCGATTACCTTGGTTGAGCCGGCGCGGTGGTGCAGGCCATCCACGTTCTTCGTGACCAGCGTGAAGTCGGAGACGCGCTCCTCCCAATCAGCGAGCACGCGGTGTCCGTCGTGCGGCTCGACCTTGGCCAATTCACGCCGCCTCCAGCGGTACCACTCCCAGACCTTTACGGGATCGCGTTGGAAGGCCTGCGGGGTGGCAAACTCCTCCGGCTTGACCTTGGTCCACAGGCCGGATTCGTCGCGAAACGTGTCGATGCCCGACTCGGCGGACATGCCGGCACCGGTGGAAATGCACAGGGAGCTGGTGGAGGCGAGTAGCTGCGCGGCTTGTTCGACGGCGGCTTCATCCATGATGGCTAGTGTAGCGTGTCACGATCACGGTGTCTTTCCGAGCCGCGACCGTGAGGGAGCGGCTGCGTCGAGAACCCGCCGGCACCATTGGCAACCGCTCCCTGACGGTCGCGGCTCGGGTTCGCCTGCGATGCCGTAATTGCGAGACACTACACTAGCGGCGCGCGTTGCGCTCGAACTCCCGTTCGCGCTCTTGGCGCTCGCGCGTGGCGCGTTCGAGCGCTTGGCGCTCGACGTAGCTGAGACTCTGGATGCCATGGTCGTGCACTTTGCGGAGAATACGGTCGACTTCGGCGTCCAAGCGCTGGTGCTCGTTGAGCTTGGCTTCCCAGCCACCGGGATTCGGGTTGACCGGTTCACGCGGGAGGTTGGGCCGCGGCCGAGCCGGGCGCCGGTGACCGCCGAACAGCCGTTCGCGCCAGCTCTTGCCGGCGCTCTGCTGCCGGAGGGCGTGGGTGGTGAAGTGGTCGTCCTCGGCCAACGCACCGTGCTGGGCGGCCTTCAGGTGTTGATAGGAAGTCATGCCGCCGAAGATGGCGATGCCGATCATGATGAAGTGCTGACCGGTCACGCCCCAGATACCGAGGAGAATCGCGCCGGCGATTCCCATCTGGGCCGCGATGAGCGTGGCCCGCCGTAAGCCCACGATGGGCCAGATGATGCTGCGGAAGAGCTGTCCGCCGTCCAGCGGAAAGACCGGGAGCAGGTTGAAGCAGAGCAGGATGTAGTTGACCCGGAAGAACAGCCACACGTAGCCCTGCCACTCGGCCGTCAGCGCCATGGAAGGGCCGGCGAAGGGGTTGGGTGAGACGGCGGTGACCGTGCCGGTGGCCGCCATCAGGACGGCGGCGCTGACGATGCAGAAGACCACGTTCACCAGCGGCCCGCAGGCGACGGTCACGAATTGCGGCCAGGGGCGCATCGGGGCGCTGGCGTAGGCCAGGCCGCCCAACGGCCACATGAGGATGTCGTGTGCGTACCCGCCGACGGCGCGGGCGCCCAGGCAGTGCCCAAACTCGTGCACGAGCACGATTGTGAACAGCATTACGCAGAAAGCCAACTGACTCTGCCAGTAGGCGCCGGCGGTGATCAGCCAGTATCCCATCAGGACAAAGAACAGCACGTGTACGCGGATGGTGACGTCGAAGAGCCGTCCGAGCTTGACCGCTCCGCCGAGAAAGTTCATGAGTGCTTTCCTTCGCGACGCCCAAAGCGCTCGTAGTAGAGCAGCGCTACGATCGTCTTGGCGTCTATGATGCGGCCAGCGCTGATGGCGTGCAACGCGTCCGCGTATTCCATCGGCTCGACCAGGATGTCTTCGCCGGGCTCGAGCCGGGTCGGCCCGGGTTTCAGTTCGGTCGCCAGGAACACGTGCATGAGTTCGCTGCACATGCCGGGCGTGGAATAAAACGAGAGCAGCGGCTCCAGCCGCCCGGCCTGATAACCGGTCTCTTCCGCCAGTTCGCGCCGGGCGCATTCGAGCGGTGATTCCGGCGGCTCGACGCAACCGGCGGGCAGTTCGAGCAGGTCTTGCGCCACGGCGACGCGGTGGTTGCGAATGAGCACGACACGCCCGTCGTCGAGTATCGGCAAGATCACGCCGGCCCCGTCATGTACAACGTACTCATAGGGCCTCGTCTGCCCGTCCGAGCCGGGTAGCTCGCGTTTCATCAGGCGGAACTTCCGTCCTGTATATATCAACTCCGCATCCGACATTCAGATTCCCTGTCTTGTGGCGGGCTGGCACCTCAGCCCGGCTACTGTGAACCACGTGCGGGCACGATTATATCGGGCTGGGCCGCAGCGTGCCTCCGCCAGCCGACGTGGAATCGCCTGGTCCCCAAGACGGGCGGTTCTGCGGTAGACTTTGCGGTCCTGGAACAGGCGCGCGCGACTTCGTTGCCCGGCAGGACCCGTACCCACATGAACTGGTTGGCCGATCGCTTTGTCCAAAACCGGCGCTTGGTGGCGGTGGTGGTGCTGGTGGTCACCGTGGTGGCGTTGGTTGGCTTGTCGCGACTGGGGATCGACGATGAACCGCGTGGCATCTTCGAATCACGGGACGCGGCGCACGTTTACCTGGAGCAGGTCTTTGCCGACTTTGGCTCGGACGACAACGATTGCGTGCTGGTGGTCGAGGCCGAGGATCTGTTCACGCCGGGGGCGCTTGCCGCAATCCGCGCGCTCGTCACGGAGATCGGGCAGATCGACGGCGTCGAGGTCGTACGCAGTATCGCCGATGTGGTCGTTTTCGAGAAAGGCGCGCTGCCGCGTGTGTTGCTGCCGGCGGCGGACGCGGCTCCCGGCGTGTTACAGCGGGCCCGCGACGCGGCCCTGGCGCACGCGCTGATCGCCGGCCAGTTGTTGTCGGACGACGCGCGCACGACGCTGATCATCGTGCGTTTGGCGGGCGACTCGCTTTCGATCGCCGAGATCGAGCCGATCGTGCAACAGATTGGCGCGGCGATCACGGCCGGTGCGCAGGACAGCGGCGTTCGTGTGCGCCAGACAGGTGTTCCGCCCATTCGCGTCGAGATCTACCGCATGCTGCAACGGCAGCAGTACACGTTTGGCGTGGTGAGCACACTGACGGGGATTGCCATTGCGGTCGCGGTGTTTCGGCGTCCGGCGGCGGTGCTGATTCTCGTAATGGGGCCGGCGGTAGGCGTGATCTGGACGCTGGGGCTGTTGGGCTGGGTGGGCGAGCGCATCAACATCATCAACAGCGTGCTGCCGACGCTGGTGATCGTGATCGGGTTCACCGACGCGGTGCATCTGTTGCACGACATGCGCCGCTCGCGGGCGGCGGGACTGCATCCGGTAGAAGTGGGTCGCCTGGCAGTAACACATCTGGGATTGCCCTGCGCGCTGACGGCGCTCACGACGGCGATCGGCTTCGGCTCGCTGGCGGTGGCGGACCTCGAGATCATTCGCCGCTTTGGTTTGACCTGCGCGGCGGGGACGATCATGGCGTTTCTGGCGGTGGTGACGGTCGTGCCGCTATTGGGGAGCACGCGCCTCGGCTGGCATATTCACCGCGCGCGACCACTATCCGCGGCCGCGCGAGCTGGCCGGTGGTATGAGGCTTGTGCCCTGTTGGTCACGCGCCGCGCGCGGCTGGTCGCCGTTGGGGGCGTGGTGCTTACATTGCTGCTGGGCTCCAGCGCCATGTTTCTACGGCCGGATAACAGCCTGGATGAGGCGATACCGACCCGCAACGAGTCGTTTCAGGCATTGCAACATTGCGACCGCGTTTTCGGCGGGGCGCTGTTCGCGTACGTGGTCGTGGAGTGGTCACCGGCGCTGCGGTGGGCAGCACCGGAAGTGCTGAGAGCGTTGCAGGATGTGCACGACATGTTGGACGCGGAGAGTCTCACGCGGGGTCCGTTGTCGCTGCTCGACATTCTGCACGCGTTGCCGGGTGACGTCGCGGACCGCGACGCGCAGGCGGCTATGTTGTCGCTGGTGCCGACGGATGTGTTGGGGCGTTTTGTGAATGAGGGGCGGCGGCGGACGCTGGTCGCGGCACACGTGCGTGACGCAGGGACGGGCGTGTATGAGCCGGTGTTCGATCGATTGGAGCAACGCTTGGCTGAAATGGAACGGCGGCACCAGGGCCTCACGTTCCACCTGACCGGGACATCCGTGGTCGCGGTGCGCGATGTGCACCGCATGATCGCCGACCTGGCGCGCGGGTTGCTGCTGGCAGCGGGCGTGATTTTCGGCGTGATGACGGTGAATTTCCGGTCGGTTCGCCTGGGTGTGATCAGCGTGTTGCCGAACCTGTTCCCCCTGGCGGCGGCGGCGGCAGTATTGGTGGTGACGGGCCAGCCGCTGCAAATCACGGGTGTGATTGTGTTCACGATCTGTCTCGGGATCGCGGTCGATGACACGATTCACTTTCTGGCGCGTTTTCGGCGCGAGTTGGCGGTCGAGGGCGACGTGGCGGCGGCGATCCGACGCAGCTTGGTGGCCGTGGGCGGTGCGCTGGTGACAACAACGGTCGTGCTCCTGAGCGGTTTTGGCACGATCATGTTGAGCGAGATGCCGCCCGTGCGGTTGTTCGCGTGGCTGTCGTGCAGCGCGTTCGCGGCGGCGTTGCTCGGCGACGTGGTGATTCTGCCGGCGTTGCTGATGTGTTTCTGTCGGCGGCGTCAGGCAGAGGCGTAGCGCACGTCCGTCAGGGCGCGGCGCAGGCGCACCAGACCCCATATCAATGCAGCCAGCGGCAACAGCGAAATGACCATGCCAAAGATGACCTGATGGGGCAACGGACCCCAGCCGCGTATGTACACGCTGCCGGGGAACAGGTGCAGGTAACTCACAACGTGTGCAGCCCACTGGCAGAGTGTCACCAAGAGCATCGTGCCCAGCAGCAGCACGGAGGCGTAGCACGTGGCGACCGTGGTGGGGCGCGGGTCGAGCTGCCCCAACCGGCAGGCCCGCAGGGCCATCAGCGCCAGGCCCACGAAGCACAGCAGGGACAGAGCGAGCGCTATGGTGACGAATGTCAGGCCGAAGGAAAAGACCATCTCGTGCACCCAGTATGAACGAATCTCGCCCACCAGAATCGGGATGGATCCCAATGCGCCGACGAGGCCCGCCACAAAGCACGTGCAGATGGCAAAACGCGTGGCGGCCTGCGGCGCTTCATACACCGCGAGTGTGCGAAAGAAGTCGCGCTCACGCAAGATCGCCCGCGCGGTCCGGATATAGGCCCGCGGTCGGGCGGACCAGCGCGTGGCCTGGGTCCACGAGGGTGACTGACGCGTTTGCGGCAGAGAGGCGTGCACCGCATGATTGCACTCCGGGCAGCGGCCGTCCAGCGGAAGGCCGGTCAGAGCGTAGCCGCAGCCGTTGCAGCGCGGAACGTTGGGCTCCCAACCGGGGCCCTCAGGCGGGCCGGCGTAGCGCGTTCCGAGTCGCAAGACCACGTTGGTCCACCAGGCGAGCGCGGCGATGACAAACGCAAATTTGGTGAATCCCGGCCCCAGGCCGACCTCGTCCAGCAGGTTGTCCAGGTCGGCCAGGTGTGCTAGTAGCACCAGCGCCGCCGGCGGGACCAGGCAGGTCGTGCTCCAGAGCACGAGTTTGACGCTGCGGAAATACAGGCGTCGGCCGCGTTCGCCCGCGGCGATGAACGGCATCAGCAAAAAACCCAGTAGCCAGGTAACGCCGTGGATCGCCAGGATGACTCCGAGGGCAGCGTAGATGTCGCCGGAGTTCTCTGTTGCCATGAACAAGCCGGAAACCAGGGTCGCCGAGGGGATGCGGAGCAGGTCCAGCGGTTGCAGGTCGGTGGCGTGCAGGTGGTCAATCAGCCCCTGCTGCGTCGAGAGCATCACCGTTGCAGCGAGCAGACTGGCCGCGGTCCACAGGCTGGCCATATGCACAAAGACGGTGACGGCCCAGGTGGAGCGGGAGACGCTGGCCGACATGCGGCCCGGGACGAACCAGAGTGCAATCGCTGCGGGCAGCGCGAGCAGCCAGCCGATGTGGCCGGCCGCGACGGGTGCGGACGCCGATGGTGCCCAATGCTCGGGAACGGCGTTGTTCACGGCGTACCTCCGTCGGCGGTGTCCGGAGTGATTTCGGACCTGTCGAGCGGGACAGCGGTGGGCTCGTATATCGGAGGCCAGCGCGGGTGGGTGTAGACATCATCCGCCGACTGTCCACGCGCGGGGCGCCCGTATTGATCCAGGGGCATTACGCCGCCGTTGTCAACGCCATCACGGCCGCAGGAGTAGAGGATGAATTCGGCGTCCGCAGTGGGGCGGTAGCGGAAAGGCTCTTCGGTGTAGGGATCGGGCGGGAGGTCGTCGATGAACTCAGGAACCAGGCTGGAGAGAGTCGTCGGGTAATGTCCCTGCCGCGCGTGGTACAGATTGAGGGCGAGCATGATACGCGTTGCCCGGCGGTGTGCCGTGGCGCCGACGAAGGTGCTGTACGCCGCGGCGCCGGGCATTCCGCCTTGCAGGTGCAAGGCCCACGGGACTGGGCCGGCGAGCGGGTCTTGGAAATACACGCCCTCCAACTCGTCGAACAGAACTTGTTGGGCAGCCTGGTAGGGCAATTGTGCCACCCCTTCCGCCTGCTCGATTAGACGGTCGAGCTTGCTGAGGGCTGTTTGGCGATCGTAGTACAAAGGCGCGCAGAGGTTCCACAAACGGCTGCGCGCACACGGGCGCCCCGGAGGTGGTCCACCGAAGAGACTCATGGGTGACGGCAGGGCACTGAGCACCAGCCAACCGTTGCCGTGGCCGTTGTCGGTGTAGCTGGACAGTATCATTTCACGGAGGGGAGACAGTTCGCCCCGCACTGTCTGCCGCCAGAAGTCGTCGAGTGATGGCAGCTCGCGTAGCGTCTTATCGATCTCGGCGGCCAGATCGGCCGGAATGTCCGCCTCCAGCGTCAAGTACATTAGCTCGGTTGTGCAGGTTGCCTCGCAGCCCAGCCCTACGAGTGCATTGACCAGGTTTTTCGGATGACTCGCATGCGCGAGCCACAAGCCCGTCTTCAAGTCTCCCCAGGCGGCGGCGACATCGTGCCGCTCGGCGTGCTGGTAACGCGCTCGGGCGACCAACAGCCTGGCGGTGCGGCGGATCTCGTGCGGGCCGATTGTCAGCGCACCGCTGGTTCCCAACTCTTCAACGCGATATGAATGGCCGCGGACGGCTATCAAGCTGGCCAGAAAGTCGCTGACAGGTTGCGAGGCGAGGTGCGCGGCCGCTGCCCGCAAGAACGGGCGCCCGTCCAGATCCCACGGGCCGGTGCGCACATCGTCAATCTCCAGGGGCTGCTGCTGCACCGGTGGATCCCAGCGCATGCCCGGAGGCGGTTTCAGGTTGAGCACTGGCCGCGCGGGAAACGAGTCGAGCACCTTGGCCAGAATGCGCGTGCCTTCGTCGGGCGGCGGCGGGGCGGGATTCTGGCTGTCAGCAGCGCGGCGTCCGGGCTGCCCCGGAGGAGTGGTGATGTGAACGTAGGCGAAATGGGCGAACCAGGGCAGAAGAGCGGCCAGCAGCAGGATCTTCAGCAGTAGCCACGACCAGTGTTGCGGTCGCGAAGATTGAGTCGATCCCGTGCTCATTCGCAGCTCCCGCCGGACTCGCCCGGTTCCGCCTCTGCGCGTTCACGCCATAGAACCTCATACATACATACGCACGGCCTGGCAATCGGTCGCAATCGATGGCGCGGCCAGACCACGCGCGGACCGAGTATGACGCCCCCGGCAGCTCCGCTTGGCATGTTGGCAGCGGGCATGTGCTAATCGCTTTCGAGCACGAGCCCGTCGTACGCCAACGCCATTCCCGGCGGCAACTCGGCGTTGGTCTGAGCGTGTCCCAACTCGTGCGCGATGTGCGTGAAGTACGTTCGACGCGCGCCGATGCGGTGGGCCTCGGCCACGGCCTCTTCCAGGTTGAAATGCGTGCTGTGGGGCCGGCGGCGAACGGCGTCTAGAATCAGTATGTCGAGATCGTCGAGCAACGGGCGTGACTCGGCGGGGATGAAATTGCAGTCTGTGCAGTAGGCTACAGCGCCGATTCGATAGCCCAGCACCGGCAACCGTCCGTGCAGGTAGTGGATCGGTTGCACGCGGCGGCCGAACAGCTCGAACGGCTCGGTACGGACGTTCAGGCGCAACTGCGGCTTGGCGCTCGGGTAGTCCGGGTCGTCGGCAAAGGCGTACGGGAACATCTGCTTCAGCCGCTCGGCCGTGGCGCCGTCGGAGTAGAGGTCCAGCGTTTGCTGCTGAATCCAGTTGAAACGCCGCAGATCGTCCAGTCCGGCGACATGATCGGCATGGCAATGCGTGTAAAGGACGGCGTCCGCGCGGCGCACGCCGTTGGCCACACATTGCAGCCGCAACTCGGGCCCCGTGTCGATCAACACGTTGTGCCCGTCGTAGCTGAAGAGGCCGCCAGTGCGAGTGCGTTGATCACGCGGGTCGGTCGAGGTGCAGACGGGGCAGTCGCAGGCGATCATCGGGACACCATGCGACGTGCCCGAACCCAGGATCGTGATGCGCAGCGGCATGTGTACCTCGTAGTGACGCGCTCAGACCGGGGATGATTCTAGCGATCGGTCGCCCGGGAGGGAACATACGGCGCGGGTGTTGTACAAGCCTCGTCACCTCCGCCGTGCCGGCCAGACGAGGGCGTGTAGAGATCGTCTGGTGACCAGCGGTCGAGACAGAACTCGACCGTGGGAAACAAGCTGGCCTCCCGCGTTCGGGACAGAGCCCGGACGCCTCCAGATCGATAACTCCCTGGAGCGGGCGCGCGCCATCCTCGGCCGACAGCGGTTAGAACCTATCCCAGAACCGTCCAGAGGTGGGCAGCAGAGCCGAGCCGCACGCGTCAGCAAGCGTTTCTGCGGCAACCGCTCCCTTACGGTCGCGGCTCGGAAAGAGTCTTGGGATAGGTTCTAGTGCCATGCCCCTGCTCCCGACCCGCCTCTTCCAGAATCCGCTCCAGCACGCGGTCGCCCTCGCGGAGCCAGCGTGGCACCCACTTCTCGTTGACGAATACCATCGGAATGCTCCGCAAGCCCAGTTGCTTGGCAGCGTGGACGTCCTCCACGATCGCCGTCGCGACGGCCGCGTCATCCAGGGTGGCGAAGAACACGTCCGCCTCCAGCCCGAGTTGCGGCACCGCTTCGCGCAGCGTCTTCGCGTTGAGCCCGTCCTGGTGGTCCATCAACCAGTCGTGCATCCGCCAATACCCTTCCGCCCCGCCGAGCGCACCGGCCGCTTCAGCCGCACGGGCGGCCAGACACGCCTGCGGGTGCATCGTCGACTTGACCTCCGGGTTACAGCCCTGATCGACTGGATAGTGCCGAAACGCATAGGACGCATCCGCGCGCTGCTCCAGGAACGCCCGAATGATCCCGTCCGCCTGCGCTGTGAAGGGCTCCTGGTAGTCACCCCAGACAACGATGCGCACCGCCGCGTCCGTCGCCCCGCGCGTCCAGGTCCGGTTGTCGGCTGGCAGCCGCCGCACTCTCTGCTCGCGCCAGTCGGCGACGTACTTCTCGCTGGCGGTGGGCGGCTGGTCGTGGGCGGCGGTCATCGGCGGGGGGTTCGTGGCCGCCACGCTTTGCACGGCACGCACGACGGCATCCTTGGCGTACCAACCCTTGAATTCCACCCCGTTGATGAAGATCATCGGCGTGAAGTGCAGCCCCAGCGTGAGAGCTTCCTGGATGTCCGCCTCCACGCGTGCCAACGTCTCCGGCCCGGTCATCACGCGCGTGAACTCCGTGGCGTCGTAGCCCAGCTCACGCAGCCCCTCCAGTAACTGGGCCCGGGTGAACGAACCGTGGCGGTCGAACAGCCAATGGTGCATTTCCCAGAAGGCGTCGTTGCCGCGCAGAATGCCCGCCGCCTCGGCGGCCCGTGCGGCCCAGCAGGCGTTCGCGTGCGGGTTGCGCTCGGCGAAGCGCGGGTTGCAGTCGTTGCACATCGGGAAGTGCTTGAGCGACACCGAAATGTCGTCACGCTCCTCCAACAGCAGACGGATCTCGCGCTCGATCCGATTGCAGTCCACGCACTGATAGTCGGTGAAGAGCACCAAACGTAGCGGTGCCTGCTCCGGCCCCCAGCGGTAGCGACCGGTGAACCCCTGCGGGGTGGTCTCGACCGCGTCCGGCGAAGCCTCATTCGTCGCCGTTGTGGCCGGATGTGTCGTTGTGACGGAAGCCGGATCAACCATCGCCGCTGTCTTCTGGCTAGTCGCGGCGATGATTTCGCCTATCGACTTGCTCAATTCGCGCTCGCCGCGCTCGGCCAGGGCCTGGTTCTGCCGCCAGTGTGCCACGCCGAGCGCGAAACTGGCCAACACGAATACGAGCCCGACCGTGCCCAGCGTCCGTGATGCTGGCGCAGCCATCCGGCTGCGGACGCTTTCGAGCGTGAGCCAGAAAACGAGGTTGCCGGCGTGCGCGGCCACGCAGTACTGGCAAATGTGCCCCTCGACCAGCATGATGATAGTGAACCCCAGCGAGGCCACGACGCCACATCTGACTACCAGACGCAGCAACGGGGGCGTGCTGGCCCGCGTCCCCCCCCACACGGTCAGCAACGCCAGGAAATAGGCGACGCCGACAAACGACACCGGCCAGTTGATCACCGGTATCTTGCTCCAGGCGCTGGCCGCGACCTGGTCGCAGGCGCTGCCAGGACCGCAACCGGGCAGGCTCACGGCATCCAGGTTCTTCAGCGCCAGCACGAGGGCCGTGCCGGCCGCGACAAGCAGCGCCAGGGCACCGACTGTCCGCTGGAGAACCGGAATGGTCGTGGAAGGGTGTTGAGTGGGGCCATGACCGGGACTGGCTCCCGTGTTTCGCTTGCGTTTCGAACGAGACTTCGTCATTGGGAATCGTCGTGTATCGCGGCAGGCGCGGATCGGAGGAACCGCGCGGATCCACACCAACCGTGTTTCGTGACGGTCGTTTTCGACCGGGCCTGCCAGCACAGCTCGTCACAGCGATTATACAGGACGGGGCGTACGCCTGCGTGGCCCGAACCCCGTGGCCGCCAAGGTCAGCGTCGAGGAGGTCGCAGTCGGGATACGGGGCGTGGCATGCGGCGCAGCCCACGAACGCCAGCGTCAAGCCGTTGAGGTCGCTCGCTCGTGCGAGATTCCCGACTCGCACGCGCGGTCCGCAGAATCCCGACCCTGTGCGATCGCGGGAGAGGATTCTCGCACCAGCCAGCCGGAGCCTCACAGACCGCTCCGTTTCGTGCTCTCGTCTCCCAACCTCGGCCCCTGTACGGCGGGCTCACTCGAGATTCCGTTGATAGGGTTGGAAGGGCCACGCGTCGCGTTTGTACGCACAGAAGGGCAACGGATCCACTATGGCATTGAAGGGCCAGGTCCAATCTCCCTCAGCCCCCCAGATTCGCGCGCTCGTGGGCCATGAGTCGAGACGCCAGCCACTTCCGTAGCGCAAGAGATATGGGTTGCATCCGGGCGCCAGCCCCATCGCATCGGCTGTAAGCTCGTCTACGTCGGGGCCAGGAACGGCCCGTGCAGCCCGGGCACTGCCATTCACGAAGAATACGTTGGCCTTGCGGTGACGGCCGTGCCAGTCGGTTCGGTCACGACGCCGGGCGGGGCCGCCGGTCTGGATGAGCGTGAAGAATGAAGCCTCGGCCATCAGCACCAGTTGACCGGGGGCCTCGAGCGTGTCGATGCGCTGTCCCCACGGGCTGATCGACAGGGCGCCGGTGTCATCGAGCAGCGCGTATGTGTTCGCCCGATAGCTGTTGCCGAACAGACTGTAGCAGGGTCTGCCAAGCGAGCGTGACGGCAGATCCGCGGGAGCCCACTCGGCACGGTAGCCAGCGTCCGAGGGGCAGCGAAATATGGGCATGTCGTTGTTGTCGATCGCCGTGAAGCGTGCGCCCAGGTAGTAGCAGTTCAGAGGGCGCCTCTGTGCCCCATAGGCCGGGCTGCTAGTCCCGGGCGGGATGTAGCCCCGCCAGTCGCCGGTGAGCCACAGTTCTGCGGGGCCGGTTGGGGCCAGGCGCAACGGCTCCTGGGCGTCGCAGCCACCCCAGACGAAGGCGTTGGCGGTTCGCCACAGCCATTCGCAGCCCGTCGGTCGGATCATCATTTGGTGTATCGGGACTGGCTGGGCGGCCGAGTCTTCAGCAGCGTACTGCTGAAGCATGACGCCGATCTGGCGCATGTTCGACAGGCATACCGTGGTTCTGGACTGCTCGCGTGCTTGCGACATGCTCGGCAGCGCAATTGCCAGCAGCAACGCGATGATGGCTATCACGACCAGCAACTCAATCAGCGTGAAACCGCAAGCGTATCGTGACGTGTTCATGGTGAAACCTCCGGCGGTGACGCGGTCGCGGGGAACCCGTTGCTCACATCCTCACGACAGGCTGTATAGGCTTGGCAATTCGGGCAGTAGAACAACCTCGCGGGGATGCAGAGGTCGCGCAGTTCGGACCGGTCGGGCAGCCGTCGGTGACCGCACTGTCGGCAGCAGACGGCGACACTGGACGCCGTCGCGCCGTCGGATGCCACAAGCCCCGATGGACCATCGGACGCACACGAACTCCAGGAGATCATGAGAAGTGCAACCGCGATGAACGCCGCAATCGCGAGCGTGACAGTGATCCCGAGCACCCGTGGTAGCCCGTCGCGCTGGCGTAGGCAGACCTGGGACAGCATTGCGCCTGCCTGGTAGCGAACAAGTAACGCGCGGCCGACAGACTCAACACTTCGGATCACCAGGCGGCGTGCACGCTGTGCCAATGCACCGGCTACCAGCATGATGTTCAGGTGGGCCAGAATCGTCCGGAGCACATGCCAGGTCATCTCGTGGCCTCCCGCCGGCACGGGACCGCCTGTGCTCCCAACGCCGAGCACTTCTTGAGCAGCAGTCGGAGTGCCCGCTGCCGAGCGACAGTCCCAGTGGTGCTTGACCACGGAGGACTGCCCAATCGACGTGCACTTGGCTGGGACTATTCACTGCTGGACGGACGATGGTCTGCAAAGCGGCTCCTGCCGTGGGTAGTGGGTCGCCTGAAGGTGGCCTCGGGCGCCCCCCAACGGATTTCAGCAAACCGGTCTTGTTGGCACACAGATTGCCATGGCAGTTATGGCGCTCGTGTCGTCCGGCTGGCGCGCCGCAGTGGGCTTGGCGGTACACTTGGGAAGGCTGGACGCGGCGCCTAGAATCCTGGCGTAGGTGCCGGATTTGTGAATCCGGCTGGCAGGGAGACGCTGCGGAGAGGCTGTGCCGGCCGCCCTGAGCGACCCTGGTTCCGCCTGAGAGGGGCGCGGACCGATGATCGCGGGCATATCCGGCGGCTGGCAATCACAACTCAGGTCAGCGCAATTCGAAAGGAGAGAGAGCATATGTTCGTACGGCTGTGCCCATGGTCCCTTTGTATACCTGTGCTTGTCGTCGCAAGCGGCCTGACCGGGCTGCCGAGCGCGTTCGCGCAGGACGCCACCATTATCGATCACAATTGCACCACCCTGGAGCGGGTGCCGGCTTACTGGATCGAGCAGGCCAAGAACACGCTGAGATTGTCCTACGGGCACACATCTCACGGCAGCCAGCCGATCAGCGGGATGAATGTCTTCAAGAACCCGTCCGGTTCGCTCTACTGGTGGGATCACGACGGAACCAACGGCGGTTTGTCGCTGTGGGACTACTATCCGAGCGGAGACCTCGGCAACCCCGACTATTACACCTGGGAGGTGCGTACGCGGGCCATGCTCGACGATCCCGGCTGCGACCGCAACTGCGTAGTCTGGTCCTGGTGCGGCCAGGCCGACACCACGCAGCAGAATATGCAGATCTACCTCGATCTCATGACCGGACTGATCAACGACTACCCCGACGTTACCTTCGTTTACATGACCGGGCACCTGAACGGCACCGGCGTCGAGGGCAACCTCAACGCCCGCAACAACCAGATTCGCGACCACGTTATCGCGACTGGCGGGGTCCTCTTCGATTTCGCCGACATCGAGAGCTACGACCCCGACGGCAACGGCTACTTGCACTTGTACGCGAACGACAACTGCGATTACTGGCTGGACGGACAGCAGCACAACTGGGCCATCGAGTGGTGCGACGCCCACCCGGGTGAGTGCTCGACCTGTAGCTGTGCCCATTCCCAGTCGCTGAACTGCGATCGGAAGGGCCGCGCTTACTGGTGGATGCTGGCCCGCATCGCCGGCTGGCCGAGCGGGTTTGCCGCGGGCGACCTGAACTGCGATGGTGCCATCAACGGCTTCGATATCGACGCTTTCGTGGCCGTCTTGGGCGACGTCGAGCCCTACGCTGCGTACTACGCGCAGTTCCCCGACTGCGACCACCTGTTGGCGGACATCAACGGCGACCTAACAGTCGACGCTTTCGACATCGACGCATTCGTGGCCTTGTTGGCGGGCCCGTAGGCGCGACGCCGCCTGCGGCCGCTCGATCACCGCACGCAAGCCCCCGGACGAGGTGGGTCTCGTAGCCTGACGGTCACCTCATCTGCGGGGCTTGTGGTATGCGCGCCTATAGTCCCGGTTTTTGGTTCCGTCCGCCTCCCGAATCGGTTAACCTTGTAGCGGGCGACACAGAAGTTGGGATGGCTTACCTGCCGCGTACACTGCGTTTGAAAAGCGAAAATGGAGACTGCGCTCATGGCGACAACACCACAGACCAAGATGTTACTAGCGGGGCTATTCATGGCCGGCTTCCTGGCCGCCAGCGTTCCGGCGGCGGCTCAGTCCGCCGGAGATTCTGGCCGACCATTTCCCGCCCCAATAGCGGACCAATCCGTTCACAACCTGCGTTACGTCGAAGTCCCCGGATCAGACGTCCGGCTGGCACTGTGGGAGCAAACCGGGCCCTCGGGCGGGCTGGACGCTTACTACGCGATCAGCCTCGACGGCGGTGGATTCGACACCGTGCGGAAGACCTCGTACCAGGTCCACCTCCGCTACGCCAGCTTCGACCCGCTCCGCGCCGTGCCCGCCGTTCCAGACGAGTTAGTGGCCGACGCCAGCGCTGACGAACAGATCTACCTGGTCCAGTTTGTTACGCAGCCGCTGGATGTCTTCCGTGCGGACATCCGCGCGCTCGGCGGGGTCGTGTACAAGTTCATCGCCGACCACACGCATCTCGTCCGCATGACGTCGGCAGTCAGAGACCAGGTCAGTCAACTGCCCTACGTGCGCTGGATTGGGCCCTACCACCCGGCGTACCGGATGGAAGAGTACCTGCTCGAGCATCGGGCGCGCGCCGCCGAGTTCTTCCCGCGGCAGCGCTACAACATCATGGTCTTCGAGGCCGGAACGCAGCAGAAGGACGCCGTCGCCGAGCGCATCGCGGCCCTGGGCGGCGAGATCAACATGGCCAACGCCGGCAAGTTCCTGCTCGAAGCCACGCTGGCGCCGGAGCAGCTTTTCGAGGTCGTGCGTTGGAACGAAGTCCTCTTCGTGGATCGCTGGAGTCCGTACACGACCGACATGGACGTCGTCCGTGAGATCGGCGGGGCCAACTACATCGAGACCGTAGGCGGCTTCACCGGCACGGGTGTGCGGGGCGAGATTATCGATCTGGGTTTCAACACCAGTCACGTCGACTTCCAGTCACGGCCGTTGATTCTGCACACCGCAGTCAGCCAGGATTCGCACGGGGCCGCCTGCTCGGGCATCTGTTTTGGCGATGGCACGGGCAACGCCCAGGCGCGCGGGATGCTGCCGGACGGGCAGGGCATTGTGGCCGATTGGGACGTCGTCAGCGTTGGGCAGGCCCGCTACGATCACACGGGCGAGTTGGTGGCGGATCCGTACTACGCCGTCTTCCAAACCGCCAGCGTCGGCAGTGCGCAGACAACGCAATACACGAACGTCTCCGCCGACACTGACGCGGCCCTGTTCGACTTCGATATTCTGCACTGCCAGTCGCAGAGCAATCTGGGCAACCAGAATTCGCGGCCCCAGGCCTGGGCCAAGAACATCGTCGCCTGTGGCGGCATCTACCACTACGACACGCTCACTAAGGATGACGACCGCTGGAGCCACGGGGCCAGCATCGGCCCGGCGGCCGATGGACGCATCAAGCCGGACTTATGCCATTTCTACGACAACATCTTCACGACCTACTGCTGCACGCCGACGTCGTACACGTCGTCGTTCGGCGGCACGAGTGGCGCGACGCCAATCGTGGCCGGCCACTTCGGCCTGTTCTTCCAGATGTGGGCCGCGGGCACGTTCGGCAACGACTATGACCCACAGGGCACGGTATTCGAGAACCGTTCACACATGACCACGGCCAAGGCCGCACTGATCAACACCGCCAGCCAATACCCCTTCCCGCCCGCGACCGACATCGGCCGCTTCCAACAGGGTTGGGGTATGCCCGATTTGCAGCACCTCTACGACATGCGTGAGTCGCTGTTCGTCGTGGACGAGGAAGACATCCTCACGAACCTCGACACAATCACGTACTACCTGACTGTCCTCGTAGACGAGCCCGCCTTGCGCGTCACCATGACCTATGCTGATCCGCCCGGCGTCCCCGGCGCCAGCGTTCACCGCATCAACGATCTGACGCTCAAGGTCACCGCGCCGTCCGGCGACGTCTATTGGGGCAACAACGGCCTGACCGGCGGCCACTGGTCCACGCCCGGCGGGTCGGCCAACACGGTCGACACCGTCGAGAACGTCTTTGTTCAGGACCCAGTCGCCGGCGCCTGGATCGTCGAGGTCATCGCCTCCGAGATCAACGAGGATGGCCACGTCGAGACCCCGCAGATGGACGCCGACTTCGCCCTGGTCGTCAGCGGTGCCGTCGCGGAACCACCGGCCCTGCAAATCCGGCTGCCCGGCGGATTGCCGCAGTACATCGCGCCCGGGCAAACAACAGATATCGACGTGCAGATTATCGACGGCCAGGAAACCTACGTCCCCGGCACAGCCCTGCTCCACTATCGCTTTGATTCCGGCGATCTGTTCAGCAGCGTCCCCATGACACCTGTCGGCGGCGTCGATTTCGTCGCCACGCTACCACGGCCCTATTGCGACGATATCCCCGAGTTCTACTTCAGCGCCGAGGGCGATGGCGGCACGGTAGTCTACAACCCCAGCAACGCCCCCGACGGTACCTATACCGCTGAGGTGGGTGAGTTCATCACCGCCTTCACCGATGCTTTCGACACCGACCCCGGCTGGACCACGCAGGCTGCCTGGGCCTTCGGGCAGCCTAGCGGTGGCGGCGGCGAGTACGGCGGACCCGATCCGACCAGCGGACATACAGGCAACTACGTGTATGGCTACAACCTCAGCGGCGACTATGACAACAACATGCCCGAGCGGCATCTGACCAGCACGCCGATCGACTGCACCGGGCTGACGAACATGCGGCTCAAGTTCTGGCGCTGGCTCGGCGTCGAGCAGGCGCTGTATGACCACGCCTACGTGCGTGTCAGTAACGACGGCACAAATTGGGCTACCGTCTGGGAAAACGGCGGAGAAATCGCCGACACCGGCTGGGTCGAGATGGACCTCGACATCTCCGCCATCGCCGACGATCAACCGGCTATTTACCTGCGTTGGACCATGGGCACGACCGACGGTGGCTGGCGCTATTGCGGCTGGAACATCGATGATCTCGAGCTGGTCGGCTTCATCTGCGAGACGCCCTACGACGTCGGCGATCTGAACTGCGACGGGCTGGTTGACGGTTTCGATATCGACCCGTTCGTCCTGGTCATGGGTGATGAGGACCCCTACGACGCCTACTACACCCTCTACCCCGATTGCGACCACATGCTCGCGGACATCAACGGCGACGATTCGATCGATGGCTTCGACATCGACGCCTTCGTGGAACTGCTCAAAGGGTAGCAACCGGCGCGTATCCGCGAACCGGTCAGTGCGGCGGCAGGCACTTCGGCGACGAGTGCGGCCGCCGCGTTTTTCTGGCTTCGCGGCGCGCCTTCGCCGCTACCACCCCATCTCCGCCTGCAATCCGACCGGATCGAAGCGCGCGCTGGGTCGCTCCGGGCAATCGGCCAGGCGCCGCAGCAGGACCGCAAACACCGCGGCCGACTGCACGGTCTGCCGTCGATCAACCTGGTCATATGTGTCGCGTGCCGTGTGGTAGTACTTCGCGCCGGGGCCCAGCTCGCCGGAGAGATAAACGGCGCAAACGCCCGCGCGCATGAACGGGGCGTGGTCGGACCAGAAACCGGTCGAGTTGCCAACGTCCGGGCTGATCTCGTACGCCGGCAGAGCCTCCTGCACTGATTTGAGAAAATCCACGATTTCCGGATGCCCGCAGGTGCCGAACTGCCGCGGAGCGCCGGGCATATCGACGTTCACGACAGCGACGATGTCGTCTAACTCGGCGGCGTGGGCCTGCACGTAAGCCTGGCTGCCGCGGAGCCCGTGCTCTTCACCCATGAACAAGATGAAGCGCAGCGTGCGCCGCGGTCGCCATTCGACGCGGGCCAGGGCGCGGGCGGTTTCGAGCACCGTCGCGGCCCCGTTGGCATTGTCGATGGCGCCTTCGGCCAGGTGCCAACTGTCGAGGTGCGCCCCGAGTATCACGACCTCATTCGCCAGCGAACCCATCCCCGGAATCTCACCGACCACGTTGTTGGGCCGGGCCAGCCAGGATTCCGCATCAATGGTCACGTTCAGCCGCACGCGCTCGCCGGCGCTCAGCCGTTGCACCAACGCGGCTCCATCATCGGCCCCAATGACCACCACAGGCAGCGCGTGTGGTTCCGCGTGCCCGTTGCCTATCAAGACCTCGCGACCGGGGCGCGAGTGAACGATCAGGCCGGCGGCACCATACCGCACCGCCCAAGCCGCTTTCTGTCTGCGAGACGCCCCGCCGTCGCTTACCAGGGCGTACTTACCGGGCAGTTGCCCGCTGGCTTCTTCGAACTGCTCCTCACCGCCCGCCCCCATGTCGAGCACTTCAGCCGTGACGCCTTCCGGCGGCGTACTCAGCGTGTTTCCCAGACCTGTGGCCTGGGCCAACAAGCAAGGCGGCTCATCGAGCACGGTGACCACTGTGCTGCGATCGTACCAGCTCATCATCTCGAACGGCTCGAGATGCACATTGGCGAGGCCGTATTCGCGGAGCTTGTCGGCCACGTAGCGCTCGGCCGCGTGCGCGTTTGGGCTGCCACTGACGCGCCCCCCCGGCTGGGCGATCGCGCGCAGATTCTCGGCAAACTCACTGCCCATCATGACTTCGCCGATCAGATCGCGATCGATGCGGGCGCGGTCGGCTTGTTGGCAGCCGCCGGCGAGCCCCGCTAACGCTGACAGTGCAGCCCACAGAGCCGTCTGGCTTCGTAGCATGTGTGCGGTCTCCCTACCTCCGCCGCGTCCCCCGTCCCGGTCAGCTCATTCGTCGCGGGGCAGCGCGCTCGACCACGCCGCGCAGCACGCGGGCGGGGTTCTCAAAACGCGTCAACAGAATCAGCGCGGCGATGACATAGAGCTTGTGCTCGGCCTCGTTGTAGGTTCTCAGGCGATATTGCTCAAAGACATCCGCCGCCACTTCGCCCGCTTCGCAGCTTACGCCGGTAATGTCAGCGGGCAGGCAGTGCATGTAGAGCGCGTTGCCGGCGCGGGTGGTCTGCATGAGCTGTTCGTTGCACTCCCACGCGCGGTAACGGGCGTTGTTGGCCACACACTCGCGCTCCAGGTCGTCGAGTTGGGCGGCGTTGCCGGACCGCAGCAATGCTGTCCGTCGCTCCATGACCTGGTACGGCGCCCAGCTCTTGGGATAGACGATGTCGGCCTCGCGGAATGCCTCCGCCATGCTGTGCGTTTGCTTAAAGCCGCCGCCCGACTCGCGCGCGTGTTTCCGCGAGATCTCGAGGGTCTCGGGCAGGAGGTCGTACCCTTCCGGGTGGGCCAGCACCACGTCCATGCCAAAGCGCGTCATCAGCGTGCAGATACCCTGCGGCACCGACAGCGGCTTGCCATAGGACGGTGAATACGCCCAGGTCATGGCGATCTTCTTGCCGCGCAGCGCTTCCAGCGCGCCAAACGTCCGTTGCAAGTGCAGCAGGTCCGCCAGCGTCTGCGTCGGGTGATCTTGGTCGCATTGCAGGTTGATGACGGCCGGCCGCTGCGGCAGGACTCCGGCCCGAAAGCCATCCTCCACGGCGGTCGCAACCTCGGCCATGTACTTGTGCCCCTCGCCGAGGAAAAGATCGTCGCGAATGCCGATCACTTCCGTGAGAAAGGAGATCATATTGGCCGTTTCGCGGACGGTCTCACCGTGCGCGATCTGCGACTTGGTCTCGTCCAAATCCTGCGCGGACAAGCCCAAGAGGCTGGCGGCGCTGGCAAAGCTGAAGCGTGTGCGGGTCGACTTGTCGCGGAAGTTCGAAACCGCCAGCCCCCCGTCGAATACGCGCGTCGAGATATTCGCGCGATAGAGTGCTTCAAGCGCTTCCGCGGCCAACAAAACCGCCTGGAGTTCGTCGGCGGAGTGATTCCACGTCAGCAGAAAGTCCCAACAGAACAGGTCACACTCGAGCGCCTCCAGCCGATCCAGTAATAGGCGCACTTCCTCACTCGGCATCTGCGATTCCTCTCAGTTTGTGATAGCGCCCGGCGGGCACCAGCGCCGGCGCACGCGTTCTCCGTATTACGCGCCACCCCGCTGGTCCTGCTTCCACTTCCACACTATTCGAGCACGCGTCCCAGTCCCAGGGCCCGACGCAGGTCGGTGATCTGCCCCGCGTGAACGCCATTGTGAAAGGTAACCCGTTGCACCAGGACCCACAACGTAATCTCGCCGCCAATCCAATCGATTGTGCACTCGAGCGTGCCCACCGTCGCCCCGCGCACGGCGGCCGCCAGCCGCTCGCAGGCACTCTCGTACACTTCGATTGCCCGGGCCAGGCTGGGATAACGCGCGGGATCGCTCGTCGGTTGCGACGTGAAGCAGACCGACTCGGTATCGAAGCGCTCCGCCGAACCGACGTGGCCGCCTCCGGTGACGAAATCCCGCTCCGGCATCGTTGCGCCGTCGATCCGACTCGCAACGCGGTTCAGATAGAGAGCGAGATGCCCCAGACACCAGGTCACGTGATTGGGCAGGTGTTCCGCCTGCTGCACGCGGTTGTTTTCGTTGAATCCCGCCAGAAAACGCGTCAGCAACTGCTTGCTCGCCAGCACGCCGGCGGCAAGTGTCTCCTGAAATGTCATCTGTAACTCCAAAGCACGGTGACCCCGGACAGCCACGATTCTTGTGACCGCGACGCAACCGGTCAAGGCCGCCGGACGGCCGAGCTGAACGCCGTCTCCGCCGGACAGAGGCTCGCGCTCGGGGCTCTGATTCTACACCGCCCACGTACTGCCGCTCCACTTTGGAACGGGCCGCCCAGAACGTCACGTACCCGCGCGGCTTCCATACCTGGCGTATGCCTTGACACGCCGAGATCGGATGCATAATTAGAGTATCGAGCGGGACAAAAGGCCGTCCTGATTCTCTGCTTGACTCCGGTTCAGAAGTACGGTATATGTTAGGCATTACGCGATTCACGGAAGGAGAACGCCAGATGCCTGGCATGCAACACAAGAGCCCCTTGCCGGCGGTGATGGACATCGGCACGTTTCAGCG
>JAHJAR010000222.1 GCA_018814045.1 Planctomycetota bacterium
ACCCATCCGGCGTATCCGGGTGCGGCTGCCCGCGGGCGTCGCAGCCGGTCAGGAATACAGCGTCTACGTCCACGCCGTTAACACACCAGGGCAGTGGCTCGCTGAGTGGGATTCGACGCTGGTCGAATATCCCAGATTCGCCGTCCTGGGAGCCGCGCGTGACCTCGGCGCGCTCGCGATCCAGGCCGCCGAGGACACGACGGTCTACCCACAAACGCTGGAGGGGCTCACGCCGCTGGATGAGGGCGAGCGCGCCGCGAGCGGTTTGCCCGCCGGGACCGGATCGCGCGCAACACTGGCGTACCGCTACGAAGGGCAGCTATACCGGGCCGCATTCCGCGTCGCGCGGATCACGCCGCGCACCACCGCCCGTGCGTATACGTTCATCCGGCTCGAGCCCGGCGTCCTGCGTGCTCATCACGAGCTGGTCTACGTCGTGCAGGAGGCGCGCGCCAGAAAGCTATCCCTGTGGCTGCCGCTGGGCACTCCGGGCGATGTCGCCATCCGTGCCCTGGATGGCGTCACGCTCAAGGAATACGAGAGCGCCGTCGTCGATGGCCGGCGAAAATGGACCGTGCACTTGGCCGAGGCTCGACGCGACGCGATTCGACTCGCAGTCGACTACGAACAACGGCTGGACAAGGCGGACGAACCGGATGATGCCGAGCCGGCCCGCGGAGCGAGTGGTCTGAAAGTGAGCCTGCCCATCGCGCGGGCCGCCAACGTGGCGTACCAGTCCGGCATCGTGGCCGTTGAGAGCGATGCCGAACTCGAAGTCCAGATCAGCGAGCATCCGCGCCGGGTCGACGCGGGTGAGCTCGCCGCTGCGGAACCGCCGACCTGGCACCGGCCCTCGGCCGGAGGCCCCAGCGCGGGCGGCCTGGGCGTGTTCGAATACACCGGCGACCAAACCGAGGTATTGGCCAGCATCGCGCGTCCGCCCCGCTACGCGTTACCGCCGGCGCTGGTGCAGCGTGCCCAATTGGTTACGCTGCTTTCGGCCGAAGGCACCAGTCAGACGGCGGTGCGGCTACGGCTGCGCACCAAGGCCGTGCTGCTGGAGGTCGATTTGCCGGACGGCTCGCAGCTCTGGTCGATCGAGCTGGACGGGCAGCCCGCCAAGCCGCAGCGCGAGGGACAGCGCCTCTTGCTGAGCCTCCCCGCGGCATCCGGCGACGCGCTGCGTGATCTGCGGATCGTCTACGACACACCGGTCGCGTCGCTCGGCTTCTGGGGCGAGATCGATGTACCCGCGCTGCGACTGGTGTTGCGGATGGACGGACCGGAATCACCGCCGGTCACGGTGCCCGCGGCTGACGTGGACTGGAACCTGTGCCTGCCGAGCGGCTTCCAGATGGTGCGCCACGCCGGAACACTCGCAACGGAACAGGCCACGTTGCCCGAACCCGCCGCTTTGACGGCCGCGCGCGCCCTATACAGGCTCTGCGGGGGGATCAACCCGTTCTACGGCGGCTCAGCCTGCCCGCTGTTTCCCACTCTAAGAGCCGCGCGGGACCTGCCCCCCGCGGCCCTCAGCGGCCCAGTGTTCGAGGCGGAAATCGCCCAGGAAGAGCGTGCTCGCCTGGAATCGCTGGGATATGTGAGCGACGATGAGGACCAGTCGGCGCTGCGCGCGCCGCAGTCGGAACCGCAGGCCAGGCTGCGGGCCGACGAGAAGACCGTGCTGCCAACTCAAGACAAGGGGGCGCTGCGCGCCGGGGACGAAATCCGCCGCCATTGGGCGTTGACCGGCGTGCGCAGCCTGAAGATCGAGTTGGATCGCACAGGTGAGACGGTCGCATTCCAGAGTCTCGGCGTGGCGCCCCAGTTGAACGTGACGCTCGCCAACCAGCGCCGCGTCGACGCGCTCGCTTACGGTCTGGCACTGGTGGCCGGGCTGATTGGCCTCGCCCTCGCCCTTCGCCGACCACGCGCGCGGATCGTCTACACTCTGGTGGTTGCCCTGGTAGCCACGCTGCTGCCGTTCGTTGCCGGACGGCCGGAGCTCGCGTCCGTGCTAAACCCGACCTTCTGGATGGTGTTGCTGCTCGCGCTGCTGTACCTGACACAGGCAATCGTGAGCTGGTGTATCCGCAGAACACAAGCACGCGCCGCCGCGCGAATCCCGTCCACCTCCGCCACAATGGTAATGTTGGCAAGCCTGCTCCTGACCAACGCGGCGCTGGGCGATCAACCCGACACACAGAACGTCGATCGCGAAGCCGTCCTGCGGCACCTGCTCGAGCCGCGCCCGCCGGTCATCGTCCCCGAAGACGCGATCATCGTGCCGTACGACCCGCAGGTCGCCACGTCGCGTCCCAGCACATGCCTCACCGAGCGGATCCTCGTTCCCTACAACAAGTTCGTGGAATTGTGGAACGCCGCGTATCCGCACGACCGCACCGAGCTGCGCCCGCCGCCCGCCGCGTATGCCCTGGCCGGTGCCTCCTACACGGCGACGCTGACCGGTGACGATTGCCTGCACGTGGATGGACGGATTGAGATCGATGTGTACGGCGACGAACCGGTCGGCATTCCTCTGGCGCTGGCGGGCGGCGTACTGACCGGGGCCAGACTTGACGGCAGCCCGGCCAGCCTGGGCATCAGCCCCACCGCTCCCACGCTCCTGCACGGGCCACAGGCCTCGGTATCCGGACAAGCCGAGCCGCGCTCGACGGGAAACCGACCAGATTCGACTCTCTGCCTACAGATCAGCGGAAAGGGCCGCCACCAACTCGATTTGACTCTGCGCATGCTGATCAACCGCAGCGGCGGCTGGCGGGGAGTCGCCGGCAGGCTGCCCTTCGCGCCGGCTACGGCGCTGACCCTGCACGTGCCACAGGCGGGAACGGACGTGCGGCTGACCGGCGTTGCCGATCGCCGCACCTACGAAACGAAGACGCCCGGCGAATCGATCGAAACGGCGCTGCGTGAGGATGAGACGCTCGCCATTCAATGGCGCTCACTGGTTCAGGCCGGAAAGGTCGATCCGAGCCTGACGGTCAAGTCGCTCACACTGCTGGACGTTCGCGAGGACGGTCTGCGCCTGATCTGGGATGCCAAGCTGGATTTCGGTCGCAGCGAGCGCGACACGTTCTCTATCGTCGCCCCCGCGGGCTACCTGGTCCGGCAAGTCACGGGCACCAACGTGCGCGGCTGGACGCTGCGCGAAACCGCCGCCGGCGAAGCGGATCCTGCAAGCGCGCGCGAGCTGAGGGTGACGTTGCTCAAATCCGTGGCCGGCGAGGAAAGCGTCGCGGTCGTACTGCATCGGAGCCCGGGTAGCGCGGAAGACGACCTGGCCGCGTTTGACGTGCCGGTGATCGATGTGGTCGGGGCGGTACTGCACAGCGGGCAGTTGATCGTCCGGCGTAGCCCGCTGCTCGATCTGCACACGGAGCGGGCGGTTGGCCTGACGCGCATCGATGTCCCGCCGCAGGCCGAGCAGTTGGCGAATCTGGTCGCCAGAGAACACGAAAGTCCGCTGGGCGTCCGTCCATATCAGGCGTACCAGTTCGCCACTGCGCCGTTCGCCATGCGACTCTCCGCGAAGTCGACGATCGGCAAGCCCACCGCAGACGTGCAGACTGTGCTGCGGGTGGCCGAACGGCGGCGCGACCTGGAGAGCCGCGTCAGCATCAGTCCGGCGGGCTATCCGGTGTACCGGGTCAGAATCGTGCTGCCCGGTGATTTGTGGCTCGAGCACGTATCCGCCCCCGGCGCGTTCGAGTGGGCCGAAACCACCGCGGACGAGCAGCGGATTGTGTCCGTGTACCTGACCACAGGACAGCAGAGCCGCTTCTCGATCCTGCTGCGCGGCACGCTCGGCGAGCGTGAGGAACTGTCCGCCGTGCCGTTGCCGCGGATCGAAGTGGCCGACGTTCGCCACCAGCGCGGTGACATCGTCGTGCAGGTGGACCCGGCGTTTGACCTGCAACTGACGCTGCCGGCCAATTGCCACGAAACATCGCTGCGCGCGGTGCACTGGCTGAACGCCGAGCAGCGCCCGTTGGCGCGCCTGGCCCTGCATTACGAGACGCCCAGCTACGGCGGCGTGCTGCAACTTACACCCCGCGAACCGATCGTCCGCTGCTCGACGATTACGAATGTACGTGTCGCTGAAACGACGCTCGAAGAGACAATTCTGCTGAGCTTTGACATTCGCAAAGCTGGCATCCGCGCGGTTTCGTTCGTGTTACCGGAACGGCTGAAGGCGGCGCGGATCTCCGCACCCATGTTGCGGCTGAAGGAAATCGAGCCACTCGCGGATCGGTCGGATGGTGCGGTCCGCGTGCGTCTCGCGCTCCAGGACGAGGTGATGGGCCACTTGCGCGTCCTGGTGGAGAACGACCGCCTGCTGACGGCGGAGACCCAACTGGCGCCGATCCCGATCATCGAAACCGGGCAGACGACGCAATGCTATGTGACATTGGAGAGCGCGGGGCGCGACGAAGTAATCGTGGAGGAACCAGTCGGCCTGGAGGCGCTGACGCATCGCCAGAAGGAATGGCGCGAACTGGCCAACCTGCTGGGCACCGAGATCTCGCAAGCGTACCTGGTATCGGCCAGCCCCGACGCGCAGCCCCGCCTGGCGTTCAGAACCAAGGAGCGGATCGTGGTCGCAACGGCCGGGGCACGCATCGGCCTGGCTCAGGCGGTCCTGGCGGTGGACGCCTTCGGGGCGTACCGCGCGGCGCAGTCCTACCGCATCGACAACGCGACCGAGCAGTTCCTGGAAGTCGAGCTCCCGATCGGCGCCAGCCTATGGAGTGTGCTGGTCGCCGGCGAGCCGGTTAAGCCCGCCCGAGTCGGCGGCGGCGGCGCGCGGCGCGTGCGTGTTCCGTTAATACGGACTACCGCCGGCGACCTGGACTACGAGGTGGTCCTCAGCTACGGCGGGCAATTCCCCGCGCCGGGCCGCTTGCGAACCGTGAGCTTCCCGCTGGTCTCGACTATCAACGTTCCGGTCGAGCTGAGCCAGGTGCGGCTGTTCCTGCCGGAAACGCAGCGCTGGTTCGACTTCGGCGGGACGATGCGGCTGGTGACCGAAGAGGGTGATCTGGCGGCCGAGTACCTGCGCTACCAGACCGCGGTGGCCGAGCGGCTGGCGCAAACCCTGGAGGTCGACAACCTCTTCGCCAAGACGCGCGCGGCCCTGAGCTTTCGCAACCTGAAATCCGAGATCGAGCAGTTTCAGAAATCAACGTCGAGATTCGATAGCAATGTCAACCTGCAGCAGGAGAACATCTCCAACCTGCGCGTGATCCGCCGAGGTGAGCAACAACTCCAGCAGTTCGACCAGCGGCCGGCGCAGCAGCGCGAGCTAGAGTTCAACCGTGACCGGCTCAACGACCTGTTCGATGCACAAGTCACCAACCGGGCGCGCAATCTCGTGCAGAATCTGCCGGGCAACTTCGAGGAGGCGCCACAGCCCGAAGCCGGCCAGCAGATGCAGAGCCAGGAGCGGTTCGATCGCGAATGGATCGCCTCGGCCCAACTCGGCCAGGCGGCTGCAGACAGCCAGGCCGCTCTAAGCCGAGACCAGGTGGACCGTGAAGCCCGGCTCAAGATCCCCACGGTCAAGCGGAGCAAAGGAATGCAGCCGCAGGCTCCCGAAGTCGCCCAGAGGAAGCTGGAAGACCAGATCATGCCGCAGCAGGCGGTCGGGCGCGGCCGCCGCGGGATGATGGGGGGGGGGCGAGCGGGAGCACGGGCCAGCACCGACGAATTGGCCGAGCGGTATCAGCAGCAGTTGCAACAGAGCGCTCAGGCGCGGGAACCTTCGCTTCAGGCCGGCATCAACGTGCTCCCCGCTCCCGGCGGCGAACCGGACGCGTCGCGCGGAAGTCAATCGGGCCTTGGCCGCGGAAGCGGCCTCTCACCATCCGACAGCGTCGGCGCCGCTACCGGCCTCGTGAGCCTGCCGGTCGAGTTCCCCACGCGGGGCGTGGTGTACAACTTCACCACGCCCCGGGGACAGGTGGCCATCACCGCGCGAGCGGTCTCACAGCACTCGCTCATGATGGGCTGGCGGCTCGGGGCGGTTCTGCTAATGATCGTGATCGGTTGTGCCATCTACCAACTTGCTCGGCGGCGCGCTGCGATCGGGTCGACTGGCACGACGGCAATGATCGCCGTGGGCATCGCCAGCGCGCTGTCCGGCGTGCTACCCGTTGCCGGCCTCGTGCTGGTTGTCATCGGCGGAGTCGCCAAGAGCAGACGCCGTGGACGTGTTGGAATCTGAAGCACCGTGCGCGATCTGGCGACAGTCCACCGGAGGTGTGGCCGCGCGGGCTTCAGGCTCGCGGCTCTTCGATGTCGCCGAACCGCGCGCGGTGGTTTAGCGCGGGTCGTACGACTACGGCCACACCCGCGGACCGGCGGAGATGAGCAACCCCTCGCCGGTAACAGGGTACGCCGCCAGGTGATCACTGAGGGCCTTGACGCTGACCGCATCGACCGCCGCCATGCGCGCATCCGTAGTGCGCACGTAGCCGCGCGCTTCTACGTCGTCGATCAGGTGCATGATTCGTGTGCGCGGATTCTCGGCTTCCAGGGCCAATTGTGTCCGCCGATGGTTCTTGACGCGCTGCACCTCGTCGGGACGGAAGCCACTCTTGCACACCGCTTCAGCCTGTTCACGCAGGGCCGCGAGCATCTGTTCGCAACGCTCGGCGTCTCCATCCGCATACAGGACCATCAGGCCACAGTCCTGATAAGCCAGCCATACGGCCCCGGCCTGGACGCAGATGCCCTTCTGCACGATGTTCCAATAGCAGCGTGAATTGCTACCGCCGAACAACGCCGTGAAGGCCTCCGTCAGCTCCTCATCCGCCGCGCCGTACGGGATGGACGGGTATATCAGGGCTAGCGACTGCTGTTGGAACTGCTCGAGTTGTAGCCGGTGAACACCGTCGAGCTGCGGCTCTGGTGCCGCGCCGGCCGGGACACCGTTCGAGGAACGTTGCCACTGACCGCAGTAGCGGCCCGCCGCGGCGAATATCTCTTCGGGCTCGATTGCACCGGCGACCAACAACAACATGTTATCCGGTGCGTAGCGACGTGCGTGGTAACCCACCAGGTGCTCGTGCGGTAAGGCCGCGATGGTCTCTTTCTCGCCGAGGATCTCGTGTCCCAGCGGGTGCGCGCCGAAAGCGACTTCGTGCAGAAAGGCCCAGACCCGATGATCGAAGCTGTCAGCGGCCATGGCGATCTCTTCCAGGATCACCTTGCGCTCGGTCTCGTACTCGTCGGTGGGCAGGCGGGGGCGGACCAGATCGGCGAGCAGTTCCAGTTGCGCCAACACGCGCTCAGCCGGAACCCACCCGTAGTACACGGTGTGTTCCTTGCCGGTGTAGGCGTTGTAGATGCTGCCCAGTTCGTCGAAGCGCACCGTGAGCTCACGCCAGTCCCGCTTGTGTGTGCCCTTGAAGCACATGTGTTCGAGAAAGTGACTCACGCCGTGGACATGTGGATCCTCGTGGCGCGAGCCGGTGCGGGCGCAGAAGGCGACTGCCGCCGAACGCACCGTCGGCATGACTTCACACACGACGCGCAGACCATTCGGGAGTTCGTGCTCAACGTAGGTAGATGGCATGGTGACGGATTCTAGCAGCCCGAGCCGCTCGACTGAAGGGGACACGCCGGCTCGCACCGGGGTTATTGGAGTGATCGACGAGCGTGGGCAGGAGGTCGATTCAAGCCGAGAGTGCCGACAGCGGTCGTTGACCGCCGGTCGAACGGCTGCATTCGCAATGGTCTGATGGCACAGGTGCCGCGTCGGTCTTCGCGTCCCCGCGACGCATGTGCCACAGAGGGTTGGGCCAGGACTCTACGAGTCCGCAGCTTCGTCGTCTTCGTCCGACAGGTAAAAGAACTCGACACCGACCAGGTAGCCGACGTGAGTCCGCGTGCAGTGGCGAACCAGCGCGTGGCCGTAGCAGCTCAGCTCGGGCTGATGAATCGCCAGCGACACCCTTGTGTTCGATGGAATCGGCCGCCGTACACGCATCGCCAGCCCCCCGTCGCTGAGGTTGTGCAGCGTTGCCAGCACGTGCTGCTCACCATAACACTCGTCCGGCAACCACACCTCCACAGCCCCGGGGAAGGGCCAACGCTCGGTTTGTCGCTTTCCGGGCAGATTCTTTGATTCGGCGTTGACGGAATGCGAGGCCAGCAACTCATGGATGGTCTCGGGAGTCATTTTGACGATTCTTTCGGCGTCCATCATGCACGTCCCGCAATCCTGGTGGGGCGGCGGCTACCGCCCGCTCCTGTGTCTTCCCCACTCGGTGCCGTGGTGCAGATGTCGAGCAGGGCTGCCAGTGGCCACGTCCCGGATAAGCACAGCACTCCGAGGCCGGGCCTGTTCCTAAATCGGACGGCTGAAGGGTCGGCATCAGTGCTATGCGGCACTTCACCGGCTCCGCGGCTACCAGGACGGGCGGGTCAGCCGCCCAGAACGTGGCGAGCGATTCGGCGACATCGAAGGTCCACGGGCCTGAAGCCCGCCCGGCCACATGTCCGGCGGACTGTCGTAAGCTCGCGCAGGGCGATTCAGATTTCGGACACGCGTGCCCCACTTCATCCACGTGCCGTTCCGTGAGTCAAGCGCAGTGTCCTATCCCGCCACGCCGCAGGACTGATAGAAAGCGGCGTACCGTGACGGGCAAGTCGCGGCCCGGAAACGACCGACCCTCGTGGCGGCAGCGACACCGCTCGAAGGCGCCCATTCCCCCGATTTTGCGGCAAACCTGCGCACCCGCCGCGCGCGATTTGGATACTCCCACTAGGTCCCAGCCAGCCGCCGCTCCCGCCTTGGGGCCACGCGCTACGACGCAATCTGGGAGACTTTGGATGCGACGCTTCGGCTTCTGCTTCACGATTGGCATTGCCCTGGCAGCCCTTCCGGGCTGCGTACCGGGGCTCTTCCCGCCCGAAGGCGGCGAAGTCCTGGAACCGCTACTCGGCGTGAGCGCCAGTTCCAGCGGCAACCTGCCGGACAACTCAACGTCCGATTCGGCTTCCGTCCCGGAGGCCGGCTCGACCGCGACCATCAGTGGATCGGTCAGCGGTACGGGCAACTACAAGCTCTTCGACCTCGGCGTATCCAGCCCCGGGGAACAACTCACTGTTTCGCAGCCGACGTTCTCGTTGCTCACCGACTACTTCACTGTGGTGCTCTTCGACGAGAACTACAACCTCGTCATGCGGAACGTGATTACGAGCCACAGCCCGCTGGAGCACGTCGTCCGCCTAGACGCCAGCCATGTGTATGTCGGTGTGACGCCGGCCTACGGCAGTGACGGCGGGGATTTTCGGTTTACGGTGGGGCGTAACAGCGGGTTCGAAATCGGGGCGCCACGACCGCAGACCGTGTGGCTTAACTTCGGTGCTGGCAACGACATACAGGTTCACCGTCGCACCGGGATCGATTTCGCACCGTTCGACGGGGCGATGCTTGGGGCCGAGTATTCCGGGCAGACCCAGGCACTGAAGAACGCGATCGTCGAGGCGATGCGGGAAGACTACGCGCGGTACAAAGTGGTCATCATCAGCTCGGACGAGGAACCCCCACCGACCGGCCCCCATACGACGATTCACTTCGGCAGCAGCGACGATGGCCTGTTGGGACTGGCCGATAATGTTGACCATTATAACCAGGAACTCGAACAAAACGCCGTGGTTTTCGTCGGCACCTTTGCGGACTTCTCTGTAATGCGTCTGGACGCCGACGAGATGGGGCTGATGATTGGCAACGTAGCCAGCCACGAGTTGGGACACTTGTTGGGCCTGTACCATACTCGTGACCCGGATGAGTTGATGGACACCACCGGGACGGCGTGGGATCTGGCCGGAGACCAGAGTTTCAAGCGGGCCGCGCTGGACGCGAGCGTCTTCCCGGTGGGTATGGAGGACTGCCCGGGGTTGCTGGCCCAGTCGGTGGGCACGCGTCCCCAGGCGGAGATGCCGGCTGCGAAGACAACCAGTATGATGAAGGTGCAGCGGCGGGCGATGCTGCGGGAGTTCATGCAGGTCGAGATTCATCGTCGCTGCGGCCTCTGCCTCAGTTTGGACGACCACTAAACGTCCGGCCGATCGGCCGGACACACCGCCAGAGGAGGTGCCGGTGAGAATGCGAACGATCGCCGCTCTGCTCGCCCCTCTGCTCGTCTTCGTCTGCGGGTGCCCCTGGCCGTTGCCCGGAACCGGCGGCACGACCGGCAGCTACCCGTACCTCGACGAGGATGGCAATTTTACCTTCGACAGCGCCACGGCGCTGCTGTTGGGTACGACCGACGAACTGCAATTCAGCGGCAGAATCGAGACCAGTGCGGACATCGACCTCTACGATCTGGGCACGCTGGCGCCGGGCGATCGATTGGTCGGCGACGTGCAGCGTTCGAGCGGTAATCTCGACGCCGTGGCGGCGGTTTTCGATAGCCGCGAGTACATCCACGCTTACAACGACGACCGCGCCGATGACTCCAGCAATCTGGACCCGCGGATCGATATCGTCGTCCGTGGACCGGAGGGCCCCTACTACCTGGGCATCGCAGCCCTGCACGGCACCAACAGCACCGGCGACTACCACGTAACCGTGAGCATCACGCGTAACGCCGGCCTGCCCGACCCGCACGGGCAGATTGTCTTCCTCGATTGGGACGGCGGGACACAGATCATCGTCAACAATGTGGGCATTTACGACCTGACACCGTTCGACGCGCTCGACGTAGGCATGTCCTCCAGCCACACCGAAGCGCTGAAGGACCGCGTCCAGGAGATTGTCCTCGAGCGCTACGAAGGTTTCGAGCTCACTCTGCGCAACTCCGACGATCACCCCGTGCCTTCCGAACCACACACCACGGTGTACTTCGGCGGCGACAATCTTCGGGCATTCGCCATCGCCGAGCACATCGACACCTTTAACGCGGACCAGAGCGATAACGCCATCATCTTCACCGATGCCTATGCCGGCGCCTTCGCGCGGAAGGTCGTCACGTTCGAGCAAATGGCCCAGGCGCTCGGGAACACGGTCGCGCACGAGGTCGGGCACCTGCTGGGGTTGGTGCACACCGCCGATTGCGACAGCCTCATGGACACAAGCTGCGGCAACGACAGCATTCTGGTGCCGCAGACGTTCCAAACCACCGTGCTGGACGACAGTGTCTTTCCCGTCGGCTGGCAGAACGCGCCCGAGCTGATCGGCTGGGCCGTGGGTTTCTCCGGAATCTAGAGCCTATCCCAAAACTCTTTCCGAGTTCTCATGGGGCTTGCGCCGCACCCACGGGGGATGAAAACCCGAATTCACGGAGCAGCCGCGACCGTCAGGGAGCGATTGCCGAAAACCCGCTTGCTTACGCGCGCAGCTCGGTTCTGCTGCCCACCTCTGGACGGTTCTGGGATAGCTTCTAGAATGCCGCCGTTCCGTCGGCGATCTCACGGCCGACTACGAGCTGGTGAATCGACTCCGTACCCTCGTAGGTGATCACGCTTTCCAGATTGAGCATGTGCCGCACCGGAGTGTGTTCGACGGTGATGCCGCCCGCGCCCAGCAGGTCGCGCGCGTCGCGCGCGATGTCCAACGCCATCCGCACATTGTTCCACTTGGCCAACGAAACCTGGCTGTGGTGCATCTGGCTCGCGTCTTTGAGTCGTCCCAAACGCCAAGCCAGTAGCTGGGCCATGGTGATCCGCCGCGCCATATCCGCCAGACGTAGCTGGATGAGCTGCTTGTTGATCAGCGGCGTCCCGAACAGGGAGCGCGCGCGGGCGAAATTGCGCGCCTCGGCGTAGCAAGCCTGCGCCGCCCCGATCGCCCCCCACACAATGCCGTAACGAGCCTGTGTCAGGCAGCTCAGCGGGCACGCCAGTCCGAGCGCCGTGGGCAGCCGGCTACTTTCCGGAACGCGGCAGTCGTCGAAGAACAACTCCGACGTCACCGACGCACGCAGCGAGAACTTGTGCTCGATGTCGCGCGTGGTGTAACCGGGCGTGCCCTTTTCCACCAGGAAACCGCGGATGCCGTCCTCGGTCTGCGCCCAGACCACCGCGACGTCGGCGATCGTCCCGTTGGTGATCCACATCTTCGCGCCGTTGAGGATCCACTCATCGCCCTGGCGCACGGCGCGCGTCTTCATCGCGCCCGCATCGGAGCCGCCGTCCGGCTCGGTCAGGCCATAGCAGCCGATCGCCTCGGCCCGCGCCAAGGGCGGCAACCAGCGGTCTTTCTGCTCCTCTGATCCCCAGCGCTGAATAGGATACATCACCAACCCGCTCTGAACGGACGAGAAGCTCCGCACGCCGCTGTCCCCCCGCTCCAACTCCTGCTGGATCAGGCCATAGGCGACATTGCTGAGGCCCGCGCACCCGTAGCCCTGGATGGTGGCCCCGAACACACCCAGTGCGGCCATCTGCGGCACCAGACCCATGGGGAACCGCCCCTCCTCGAAGCAATCACCGATGACCGGCAGGACGCGTTCGTCCACGAATCGCGCGACGGTTGCCTGCACCATGCGCTCTTCGTCAGTGAACAGCTCGTTCACGTTGTAGAAATCCGGCGTCGCCAGATCGTGCACGCGACATCTCCTTATCAGTCCGCCGCAATGGTCCGCGCCCGCCAGCGAATGTAACGCCCGGACTACTTGTAAATAACCGACTAGCGATATTGAACCCAGCCGGGCGAACAAATACAAATAGCGTGGCTGGGGCGTCCGGCGCCGTTTGTCGGACGCCACCACCCCTGCTGTACTGAGACCGCCGATGCTGATACCGATCGGAACGGATATTCGGACGCGCAAGCCGCCGCTGGGAAACTGGCTGCTGATCCTCTTGAACGTATTGATCTTCGTGTACACCGATTGGATCGGCGGCGCGGGTGGACAGGCGGTCAAGAGCCTCTACATGCTCGACCCCGCCTGGCCCCAACTGTGGCAGTACCTCACGTACCAGTTCCTGCACGGCGACCTCGGGCACCTGCTCGGCAACATGCTGTTCTTGTGGATCTTCGGCGACGCCGTGTGCGACCGCATGGGTTCGCTGTGCTACGTGCTGTTCTACCTGGCAGGCGGAGTGTTTGCCGGATTCACGTTCGCCATCGGCGCCGATAATCCGATCCTGGGGGCGTCGGGCTCGATTGCGGCGGTGACGACGGCGTTCCTGGTGCTGTTCCCGCGCGTGCACATCACGATGCTGGTCTGGCTGTTCTTCTTCATCACGACCTTCCAGTTGCCGTCGATGATCCTGATCATCTTCAAGATCATCCTGTGGGACAACATTATCGCCCCATCGTTCGGAGGCGGACCGACATCCAGCGTGGCCTATTCAGCCCACCTCGGCGGCTACGCGTTCGGATTCAGTGTCGCCTTGCTGATGCTGGCTGCGCGCGCCCTGCCGCGCAACCAGTTCGACATGCTGGGCCTCTGGCAACGCTGGCGCCGCCGCACCGGCTTGGCCGGCGGGGCGACGGGCGGCCCTCACGCGGCGCGGCCGATCGTGGTCGAAGAGATGCACTCGCGGCCACTCGAGCCCCTGAAGCTCACGCCCAGCGAGTTGCTGCGCGAGGAAATCCTCAACCACCTGGCACACCGCGACGTCGAACGCGCCAGCCAACTCCACCAGCGGCTGCTGGAACTGGACGCCAGCCAGGTCCTCCCGCGCGCCCAGCAAATCGAGGTTGCCAACCACCTGGCTCAGACCCAGCGGCATGCGGAAGCCATCCGCGCCTACGAAGCCTTCCTGGCGGCTTATCCGACGGCGACCGACGCCCACCAGGTCCGCCTGCTGGTCGGGCTGATATACAATCGCTACCTGCGGCAGCACGCGCAGGCCGCCGCTTATCTGCGCGATGCTCTCGACGGCTTGACTGTGGAAGCACAACGCCGTCTGGCGCGCGAAGAACTGCGCGTGGCGGAGTCGCGTATTTCCGGACCCGGCCCCGACGCGACCTGAAACCGCATTCCTTAGCTATTCAACGCCTCATCCGACGACGTCGATACACCACTGGGTTGCGGACCGGCGCGCCGGCCGTGCGTGTGCTCAAACCGCGCCGCCTCGGCCCCCTGTAGTCGCAGGTAAGCATGGATATCGCAACGGTTATCGGCATCGTGCTCGGCTTCGGCTTGATCGTCGGCGCCATCTCGCTGAATACAAGCATCATGAGCTTTGTCGACGCGGCTTCGGTCGCGATCGTGCTCGGAGGCACGATGGCCGCCGCCCTGGTGGCCTTCCCGCTCGGGCAGGTCTTCAAGATTATGGGAGTGGTGAAAAAGGCCTTCTTCACTCGCCCGGTCGACCCGGTCGAGCACGTGGGGGCCCTGGTCAAGCTGGCCGAAGCCGCGCGCCGCGATGGCATTCTCAGCCTGGAGTCGCACCTGTCCGAAGGGCAGCACGACGAGTTCCTGAGCCGCGGCCTGCGAATGGCGATCGACGGCCAGGACCCCTCGGTTATCGAGGCGGCCCTCGAGCAGGAAGTCGAGACCATCATGGAGCGTCACGGCAACGGCAAGGCGCTTTTCGACAGCATCGGAAAATACGCCCCGGCCTTCGGCATGATTGGCACACTGATCGGCCTGGTGTGCATGCTCCAGCAGATGGACGACCCGGACAAGCTTGGACCGGCGATGGCCGTCGCCCTGATCACGACCTTCTACGGTGCGCTGATCGCCAACCTGTTCGCCATGCCCATCGCCGACAAGCTGGCCGTCCGCAGCACCCAGGAACTGGGGGCGAAGCTCCTGATCATTCGGGGAGTGATGAGCATCCAGGCCGGTGACAACCCGCGTGTCGTTCAACAGAAGCTGATGGCGTTCCTCGATAACCGGCAGCGCCAACTCAGCGAGACACGGTCGGAATGATCGTGACCATTCGAGGGGTTTGCCCATGGCCCTGAAGAGGAAAAAAGCGTCCCCGATGGAAGGGGCGCCGCTGTGGATGGTCACCTACGGCGACATGGTCACCCTGCTGCTGACCTTCTTCGTCATGCTGCTGGCGATGAGTGAGGTTAAGGAGGATGACCGCTTCCTCGATTTCATGCAGGCGATTCGCGAGGCCTTCGGCTACTCGGGGGGGGTGCAGCAGGCACCGCTCGACGAGGTCGAAGTGCCGCGGAACGTCAATCTGACCGAGATGCTGCTCATCCCGATCCGGCCCGAAGACTTCAGCCAGTCACCCGATGCCGGGCCGCGCGGCCAGCACAGCACGGTAACCAACATCCGACCGGGCGCGGTTTACGTTGCCGGCGGCAAGGTGCAGTTTCGCGAGTTGTCGGTGGTGCTGACGCCCGAGCAGGAGGCGGGTCTGGTCGACTACGCTGAGGTGCTGCGCGGCTACAAGACACAGATCGAACTCCGCGGCCATTGCAGCCCCCGGCCCGTGGACGGCACGCGCTTCGCGGACCACTTCGACCTGTCTTACCAGCGGGCCCGGGCGGTGGCGCGGGCCTTGGTGCACATGGGAATCGACCCGCAGCGATTGGTGCTCATTGCGAGCGGGACGAACGAGCCGATTGCGGTCGACGCGTATACGGAGGTCGAGCGGGAGCAGAACGACGTGGTCGAGATCATGCAGGTTGATCGCCGCGTCGATGAGTTCGTCCCCTAGAGTGTGCGCACTTCGATAGTGCCGGCGCCCGCGATGTTCGTACCAGCGACTTCTCGGGACTGAATCAGTGGAAGTCCCGCGATTTCGGCCGCACATTCGCAATCCGCGCCGACAGGTCATGCAGGCGGCGAACCATCACATGGATCACGTCGCCCTGGCGTTCGACCGCCCCCTCGGCGATCAGCGCCACTCTGCCACGCGCCACACGGCGGTCGCGCTCCCAGATGCGTGGGCGGATTACCAGGTTCGCGACGCCGGTTTCATCCTCCAGCGTCATGAACACGATGCCCGACGCCGTTCCCGGCCGCTGACGAACCAAAACGAGTCCCGCGACCGTGACGCGCTGGCCGTTGCGGGCCGTCTTGAGCCGCTTATTTTGACTGACTTTGAGGGTGTTCAGCTCGTCGCGCAGCAGCGCGATGGGATGCGCGTTGAGTGACAACCCCAGCGTGTCGTAATCGTGCACGACTGTCTCGTCGAGTGTCATCTCGGGCAGGTCGACAGGCGCTTCGTCGGGCTCCAGATGCGCAAAAAGCGGTGCATCGGCGCCGTCCAGCGCCAGGATGTGCCACAAGGCCTGCCGCCGATTCAGCCCGAGCGACCGAAACGCGTCGGCGGCCGCGAGACGAACAAGCGTTTCCCGCGCAACATCGGGGCAGCAGGCAAGTTGGCGGATGGAACGGATGGGGAGCGGGATTGAGGGATTCAGGGATTCAGGGATTACGGGGTTGAGGTAGCGAGAGGTTTGGGATTCATGGTCGCCAGCGTTTTGTTCTGTTTCATGCTGGGCGGCGATGAGGCCGCGGACCTTCTCCGCGCCGAGTCCGCGCACCAGCCGCAAACCGAGCCGCAACGCCGGGCCGTTCTGACCCCAGGTGGAGGGATCAGGGATCGGTGATCGGGGATCGGAGTGTTGCGTGGCGGCTGTCGCTGGCGTTCCTGATCCCTGATCCCCGATCCCCGATCCCTGTTCCAGCGTACAATCCCACGCACTCCAATTCACATCCACCGGCAACACTGGCACGCCATGCTCGCTTGTGTCGCGCACGAGTTGTGCCGGAGCGTAGAAGCCCATCGGTTGCGAGTTTAGCAAGGCGGCGGTATAGGCCGCCGGGTGGTAACGCTTCAGCCACGCCGAGGCGTAGACCAGCAATGCGAACGAGGCGGCGTGGCTTTCGGGAAAGCCGTATTCACCAAACCCACGAATCTGCTTGTAGATCTGCTCGGCGAACTGCCGGGATAGTCCATTCGCCAGCATGCCTTTCATCAGCTTGAGTTGGAACCGCTCGATCTGGCCGTGGAGTTTCCAGGCCGCCATCGCCCGGCGAAGTTGATCGGCCTCGCCCGGCGTGAAGCCCGCCGCCACCACCGCCAGCCGCATCACCTGCTCCTGAAACAACGGCACGCCGAGGGTTTTTTCCAACACTTCCCGCACGGCTTCGCTGGGATAGGTCACCGGCTCGAGACCATCCCGGCGGCGTAGGAAGGGGTGCACCATGCCGCCCTGGATCGGCCCCGGCCGGACAATCGCGACCTCGATCACCAGGTCGTAGAAGTTCCGCGGCCGTAACCGCGGCAACATGCTCATCTGGGCCCGGCTCTCGATCTGAAAAACGCCCACCGTATCCGCCCGGCAGATCATGTCGTAAACGGCCGGATCTTCCGGAGGAATATCCGGCAGGGATTGAGGGATTAAGGGATTGAGGGATTCAGGATAGGAGCCTAGAGGCTTAACGCGTGGAGGGTGTTCCGCGCATTCCTTTCTTAATCCCTCAATCCCTAAATTCCTAAATCCCGTGATCCCCGCATCCCTTAATCCCTTTTCCGCAGGCTCGTGATCAGGCCCTGTAGCATGCGTGAGATTTCTTGCAGCGCCTCCATTGTCTCGTCTGAGCATGCCAGGAACTCCAGTTCGGTGGCAATGATCAGTTGTGTCTCCAGTTCGGCTAGCGATCCGCGAGCCATGATCAGAAAGTGAATGTAATCTTTGCGACTCTGGCGTGCGTTGCCTTCGGCAATGTTGCTCGGGATTGACGCGACGGCTCGGCGGATCTGGCTCGTGAGTCCGAACCGTTCCGACTCCGGCATCCGCGTCGTGATCATGTAGATTCGCTTGGCTAATGCGATCGATTTCTGCCACACCTTTAAGTCTCGAAACGTCTGTTTTTTCGCCATGTGCTTCTCCTTCTCTTAATCCCTTAATCCCTAAATCCCTCAATCCCTGTAATAGCTTGAAGCACTTCTGAATCGCTGTGAGCATCCCCAACGCCAGGCAATCCACCTTCAGAATCCCCAGCGCGTCGATATCGTTCTTGTCCCACTCGATGAACGTCCGGCCCGGCATGGCGCCGTTTTCGAGCGGGACGATCTCGCACAGCGGCGTCTCCGTCATGACAAAACCGCCTACGTGCTGCGACAGGTGCCGCGGGAAGCCAACCAGTTGGCGGACCAAGCGCACCAGCATCTGGATCGTGCGAGCGCGGGAATCGAGGCCGGCGTTGCGCAGCGCCTCTTCCGGCACCGGCTCGTCACTCCACCATTCCAGGGCCTTCGCCAGCACGCCCACGCGATCCAGCGAAAGCCCCAGGGCTTTGCCGACTTCGCGTACCGCGGAACGCGGGCGATAGGTGATCACCTCCGCCGTGAGCGCCGCCCGTTCACGCCCGTATTTCTCGTAGATGTATCGAAAAACCTCCTCCCGCCGCTCGTGCTCGAAATCGACGTCGATGTCCGGCGGCTCGTTGCGTTCGTGGCTGATGAAGCGTTCGAAGAGCAGGTTGATGCGGGCCGGATCGACGGCGGTGATGCCGAGGCAATAGCAGACGGCCGAATTCGCCGCCGACCCGCGTCCCTGGCACAAAATCCCGCGACTGCGCGCAAAGCGGACCAGGTCCCAAACGGTGAGGAAATAGGGCTCGTAGTGGAGTTCGGCGATGAGCGCTAGTTCGGTTTGGAGCTGGTTGCGGACGGAAGCAGGGATTGAGGGATTAAGGGATTGCGGGATTAAGGGGCGGCACGATTGGCAAGTCGGGGATTGTTTGTGAACAGACGTCGCGGCTACCCGATTGTGATGCTGAATTCCTGAATCCCTAAGTCCCTTGGTCCCTGAATCTCTCTCGCCGTATCTCTCCCCCGCCCCCGCCCACGTCAGCTCCGTAAGATATTCCAGCGGTGTCAGTCCTGCGGGGCAGAGTTCGTGCGGGTATTCGTAACGCAGCTCATCGAGGCTGAAGGTGCAGCGCCGCGCGAGCGTGACCGTGCGGGCGACCGCGTCTTCGCAGAGGGCATAACGCCGGGCAATCTCCGCCCGCGGACGCAGGTGCCGCTCGGCGTTGGCGAACAGACGCTGGCCGGCCTCGGCGAGCGTGCATTTCTCGCGAATGCACGTGAGCACATCCTGCAAGTAACGCCGCTCCGAAACGTGATAGTGCACGCTGTTTGCCGCCACAAGCGGAATGCCGGTTTGCTCTGAGAGTGTTGCCAGCCGGGCCAGACAGGCCTCGTCCGGTTCGCCGTAGGTCAACTCGGCGGCGAGAAAGAGGTTCTCACCAAAGACGTCGTGGTAGGGATTGGGGGACTGAGGGATTGAGGGATTCAGGGGTTTTGGATCAGAGGCGATCCGAAGGCTCTTTCCGAGCCGCGACCGTAAGGGAGCGGTTGCCGAAGAAACCGTTTGCTGACGCGGACGGCCTACTTTCGTTTCAGGATCAGAAAACAGCGTCCGCGCATCAGGCAACGCCAGCGCAATCAGACCCGGCCCGAGGTCGGCGATGTCTGCCAGGCGTATCTCGCACTCACCTTTGGGGCGACGCAGCCGGCCACGCGTGATCAGACGCGCCAGCCGCGCGTACGCCGGCCGATCGGGAGCAAGCAGGACCAACGGGGGAGCGTCGACGGGCGTAATCTCCGCCCCGATCACCAGATGCAAACCGTGCTCCTTCGCCGCCCGGTGGGCCCGCACCACACCCGCGAGCGAGTTGCGATCGGTCAGCGCCAGGGCCGCATAGCCCAATTCCGCCGCCCGGGCCACCAACTCCTCAGGATGAGAAGCTCCCCGCAAGAACGAAAAATTCGACAGACAATGCAACTCGGCATACGCCGCGACGGACGATCCGCCAATCCCGACTCCAAACATCAGGCACCCTATGGCCAGCACCCCACACCCGCGCAGCGCGCCCACAGGTAGCATATCTAACAAAAACCTAACTAACAAGCGGAAAATGTAGCGGCTGGGTTCTGCCTGCGGCCGTAGAGCGAGGAAAAAATGTCCTTGCACGGCTGCGTCCGGAACGGAGCCCGAACGCTACGCGCCTTTTTGGCCGCCATGCCAATCCCCGGGGGCGGACTTGACCCACGCCCCGACAAGCACGAGGAGCCACTCTGGGAATCCGAGCCGCGACAGCGCGAACCGAGCCGCGACCGTGAGGGAGCGGTTGCCGTGAAAAGGCCACCAAGACAAGCACGCCACCGCTGGGAGCGGGTGCCCCGTCCCCGTTTCGGCCGCCGTCAAGGCGGACGAACGGGGCGGGGAATGGACTCGATCACCAAGTGGTCTTCATCAGACAGGTCCGTCCCCCGCCCCGCTTGTCCGCCCGGCGGGCGGACAATACGGGACAGGGCACCCCCACGTGAACCGAGCCGCGACCGCGTGAACCGAGCCGCGACCGTGAGGGAGCGGTTACCGCAACATGGCCGCCGGTGCTAAACAGCCGCTCAAGGTCCTGGGACGCTCATTTGCGCATCAATGCCGCGCGGCCTGAAGGCC
>JAHJAR010000223.1 GCA_018814045.1 Planctomycetota bacterium
ACGGGGCGCAAGGTCTCCGATGAGGAGTGGGCCCAGATCAACCTGCATCGCCATGACTTCCGCGGCGATTGGAACTATACCATTCGGCCAAGACGGAAAAGATGACTTGATACAGCTATTCCATCGCAGGCCCTCACTACTGAACGGTGCCCTCGCTCTAGGTGTGCTCGGGGGTTGTCCGCGCAGTCGGCAAATCAGCAGTATGCCGGGCAAACCTGAGCCATCTGGGACAGGCGTTGCGCACCTACCATCACAACCACGGGGACTATCCGCCTACATTGTTCGAGCTTGTTGAATCCGGGACTATGTCGGCCAGCGCCTGCTGGTCGCCGTACGACAGCTACATGCCCCGACCTGCCTTCCAGCAAGGAGCATATAGCTCGTACGTGTTTGTCCCTGGAAGCGGCACTTGGCGAGATGATCCGGGTCTGATTCTTGCGTACTCCAGGCTGCCATGGTCGCGGGGGCGGCTCTCAATCTGGTCGCCACGAGGGTACTCAGTCCTGTTCGCGGACCAGTCCGTGCGCTGGCTCGACGTCGGTGAATTTGAAGCAGCACTCCACAACGATGGGGAGCTTCGCAGAAAGATCGGCTGGCCTCGCGGGCCATGACCGCATGCCCTGCTGTTTCCGGACGCGGGGTAGGACGAGATCGACAGGCGATGTTGGCGGCCGCCGTGTATCATCCCGGATTATTCACCATCTTCGTGAGTTTTCGTGCAAACCCGGCCCGTTCCGCTGCGGAAGACACACGTGCAGACACGCGTGACCCACGGAATGGGAGCAGCACCTCATGGGTGAAGGCCAGGGATGGGCCGGCGGCGCCGGCGGATGGTTGTTTGAGCCCGCGTTTAACCGCGCGATCAAGCTGCGGCAGGCCGATGCGCGGATCACGTCCAACGCGCGGGCGTTTCTGCTGCGTGAGGCCGATCATTGCCTGGGGCTCACAGCCAACCTGGCCGCGCAGCTCACGGACCAGCGCCGACAAGATCGCATCCGGTATCAGCCGGTGGAACTGCTGCGCCAGCACCTCTACGCGCTGGCGTTGACGCCGATGAAGCGACGGAAGAAGAGCTCCGTAGGTACGCCGGAGTTGACCCCGATCTGGCCGCCATGCCGGAGGCGAAGGCGGCGCGGCGCGACGCTTGGCGTCCACTGACGTACATCCTCGCGAATCACATTCTCTTGCCACGCCTTGAACTGGTCGACACGCTTGCGGGACAACGCCGCATCGATGAAGAAAGCCGCGACCTAATGAACAAGGCGACCCAGGCGGGAGACGTTTCGATCTTCGTGCGTGACGCGGCGACCGTGACCAAGCCGCCCGCGAGCCTGCACCGCTTACTCGAAAGCGTGTTCGATCAGGTAACGCCGGGTGCGTTGACGGGCATGGAGCGCGAACTCGCCGCGGCACTGCATGCACCTGGTCCACCTGCCGCCCCACCTGGTTGGGGCGAACTCCGCGTCGTCGGCTGGTTGCTTCCGGCGTTCAGTCATCCACGTCAAACGCTCACTGAATTTGGCCGATTGATCTTCGAGTATACGTTCGAGCGCAGCTTCGCCATCGCGCTTTTCCCGGCGATTTACTGGCAGGCGTGCCGGTGCTGGCCCCTCGAAAAAGTCATCATGTGCCACGCGCTGCACGCCCCGGAGGCGCAGATCGAACTGTATGATGCCGTGCGATACAAAGGGCTATCACTTGAACATCTCGACCGCGCGCTGCTCGGCGAGGGCGCGCTCGGCAAGGCCGTCCGGGGAATACAACAAACGCGTCCGTCTGTCGATCGCGCCCCGGAGCAACCCGACGGGGAAGGTGCCCCACGCTGCGCATTCCCACTGGGTGAGCGGGATGACCGGTTTGTTTTTCGGGGCGCCACGCCACCGAATGACGCCGTGTTCGACTACTTGGACCGATGCCGGTTCCTGGAGCGCTTGCCCTTCATCAAGGCCGATCGCCGCGTCTTCGCCGACCTTGCGTGTTCGCTTACCCTGCCCTCGTGGAACGCGTGGGTTGCCCACGTGACGGCGCACTCGCTGCCGGAAGGCACGCCCCCGCGTATCCCCGAACGTTTCCGCGTTCTGTTTCACCCATTCACAGACCTCGACGAGCGCATGGAGCGGCCCGATGCCGTGCGTGACTACCTCGGGCGACTGCTGGCACAGAAGGCGCAGGCGGCAATGGCGAGCAGATTCGCGGCCGACGATTGGTCGAGCATCCGCGCTGCGGCACGCGCGCTCGGTTTTCGCGCGAACCGGCAAGCGATCATTGATACGCTCGGCGCACCACTGGGCGAGAGCGAAGCATCGAAGCCCAAGGCGTAGGCACGGACAGGTTCCGAGCCATGAGGGCCGGCCCGCTCAGATCAGCACCACTCGATCACCCCTGGAACGCCCGTCGAGACCGCCCCCACTGGCCTTCGATCGCCCCCAAAACGCGTTCCTGATTCTCTGCTTGACTCCGGTTCAGAAGTACGGTATATGTTAGGCATTACGCGATTCACGGAAGGAGAACGCCAGATGCCTGGCATGCAACACAAGAGCCCCTTGCCGGCGGTGATGGACATCGGCACGTTTCAGC
>JAHJAR010000224.1 GCA_018814045.1 Planctomycetota bacterium
GGCTCCAAAGCACCAATCCGCGACGGCCTTGATCCGATCACCGCCAGCCCCTATTTACATCCCCCGTGGGTGCGGCGCAAGCCCCATGAGAACTCGGAAAGAGCTTTGGGATAGGTTCTACTACAACGACGACGACGCACTCAACGTGCCGGCCACACTGCCGAACATCTGGCACATCACCTGGTGCAAGGGCGACATGAACAACGACGGAACCGTCAACGGTTTCGACATCGACCCATTTGTAATGGCGCTGGAAGACCCGGCCGAGTACGAAGACGAGTTCCCCGGTTTAGGGGAATACGATTCCGGGAGTGATCTGTAGCAAGCGAACGTGCTGTTCCACGGCGACCTCAACTGCGACGGGTACTTCAACGGTTTTGACATCGATCCGTTCATCCTGCGCATGCAACAAGATTGTTGCGAGCCTCGATGCGGCGATTGCACGGGCGACGGCGGCGGGGGGCTCGGCGACCCGCAGGACACGGCCGATCTGCTTCTGGCGTTCGTGGCTGCCAAACGCCTGCCCACCGCAATCACGGCGATCGACGACCTGATCACCCTCTACGGCAACACCGCCCGCGCCCAATTCTGGACCGCCGTCCGCAGTCTGTTGGGGCAGTGAAGCCGCCAAGCCGTCTTTCAAGAGTCTGTGTGGCTGGTGCGAGAATCCTCTCTCGCACCAGCAGACAAGCTGCTGATCCGCTGATCTTCTGGCCGAATCAGCGCCGATGCATTTGAGAAACCACGCCAAAGTGATTCTAATGTCCCATAGGCGATGGTCTGCTGAGCACCTGGAAACCGTTCGCGGAACAAGGGTCGGAGTATCATGAGAATCCTGGTGGCCTGCGCCCTGCCCGAGTTTGCGCTCGATGAGCTGCGCCTGCTCGGATCAGAGGTCGCGCACGAACCCAATCTGGACGCGGCTGCGCTCGCCGAGAGTATCGCCGACGTGGGTGTGCTGGTTGTGAACAAACTACCGGTCTCGGCGGAGACGATTGCGCAGGCCGACGCGCTCCAGATGATCGTGCACACGTCTTCCGGAGCCGGGAACATCACGCTCGAAGCAGCGTCGGCGGAGGGCATCTTCGTCACTCACTGCCCCGACCAGGAAGCCACGGCCATCGCCGAGTTGACCATGGGATTGGTGCTGGCCCTGGATCGCAGCATCGTGGATAACACGCTCGCGCTGCGCGCCGGGCGGTGGGACCGTTCAGAGACAGTCGCCGCACGGGGTCTGGCTGGCCGCACACTTGGCATCCTCGATTGTGGTCCGGTCGGATGTGCCGTCGCCCATCTGGCCCGAGCGTTCGGGATGAACGTCGCTGGCTGGGGCGCGACGTTGACCCCCGAGTTGGCGGCCGAACACGAAATCCGCTTCTGCAACTGGCCGCGCGAGCTGGCCCGCTCGTGCGACGTGGTGGCGGTCCACAACCCGCCGCAAGAAGAGCGGCAACTGCTCGTCGACGCCGAGTTTCTCGAGAGCATGCGCACCGGGGCCCACCTGGTGCACGTGGGACACCCCAGTACCGTCGACGAGTTGGCCCTGGCCCGCGCGATCGAGGAACGGCAGTTGCGCGTCGCCCTGGACGTCTACGCCAGCGAACCCAGCGCCGATGTCTCGCGCATCCGCTCCCGACTCCTGGGACTGCCGGGCGTCATCGGAACACCGCACATCGGCGCCCACACCGAGCAGGCTCGCCACGCCGTCGCCACGGAGGTCGTGCGGATCATCCGGGCGTTCCTGGTCAGTGGCGAAGTGTTGAACTGCATCGACCTGATCGACAAGAGCCCGGCACGGTGGCAGTTGGTCCTGCGTGTTCGCGACCAGGTGGGTGTGATGGCCGCGGTCCTCGACGCCGTGCGTGCGGACGGCATCAACGCCGAAGAGATCACCAGTCGCGTGTTTATCGGAGCAAAGGCCGCCTGGTGCACAATCGCACTCGACGAGCGTCCCAGCACCGAAGCTCTGGAAGCTGTCCGGGCCCTGGACGATGTGCTACACTTGGACCTCCGGGCCGTCGTGTGATCACGCCCGCAGGGTCGACCGGCCGGGCGGCGGACTGGAGAGAACACCTGACCCGATCCGGGAAGTCAGTCCGGCCGTTAGCAACCACGGCGCGGCCAGCGGGTATAAGAAGGCGGAGTCGTGGAACATATGCACCAAATGCAGTCGATCCTCGCGATAGCGGCCACACTGATCTGTTATGGCGCGCCGACCGACGTGAGCGCGCAGGACAAGGAGCCGGGCCCGGCCAATCCGCTGGAAGGCCTGCGGGCGGAAATCACCGCCCAGAGTCTCTACACTCCGCACCAGCCCATCCGCTTGCGATTCACGCTCCTCAACTCGTCCGACACCGCGCTCGAGATCCCGCTTACGCACGCCCTCAAGCCCGGCGAGGGGATCGCCCTGCCGCTGGAGTTGGTGCTGGGGATCGGCGGACAGCCCGCCCTGCAAGTCTCCTACGAAGACGAGAAACCGGTCGCCGTGCGTTCCTGGAGCCCGCCGGCCCAGTCAGCCGACGGCTCACGTGTCTTGCGGCTCGGGCCGCGCGGGGCAGTCGGAGCCGACATCGACATCCGTGAGCTTTGCCGTCAGGTGCGCTACTCGGGCCAGCATAGCGTGGAATGGAGACCCCTGGGCGACCTGGTCGAGGCGGCCTCAGTTCAGTTCCGCGTCGAGGCGCGCAAAGACGTCATTCTCGTCACGGACTACGGCAAAATGGCCTTCTCTCTGATGTATGACCAAGCTCCCCGCAACGTCGAGAATCTGCTCGACCTGGTGCGCACCGGTTTCTACGACGGAAAGGCGATCCACCGCATCGTCCCCAGCTTCACGCTTCAGGGCGGCTGCCCCAATGGTGACGGCACCGGCATCCGTCCCGACGGAAAACTCATACCGGCCGAACTGCACGAGACTCCCTTCGATGTGGGTACGTTGGCAATGGCCCACAAGGTGGACGATCCCAACTCGGCCAGTTGCCAGTTCTTCATCACGCTCGCCCGCGTTGAGGCGCTTGACGGGCAGTACACCGTGGTCGGCCAGACCCGCGACGAGGAGAGCCTGCGCACCCTACAGCAACTCGCCGACTTGCCGACCGATCGCAACCATCATCCGTTGCGTAAGGTGGTTACCCGCTCAGCTCACCTCGTCGACACCGAACTGGCGGCCTACCAGCAGACCGAGATCAACCGGCCGTAGCCGCCAGCGCCCCCGCCCCTACTTCCACTCGCCGTGCAGGTACTCGTACAAGTACCGAATCGTCTCCTCTTGTTCGGCGCCTTCCACTTCGAGGATGTCGCCGATCGAGATAATCCCCACCAGCCGCTCACCTTCCACCACCGGCAGGTGCCGGATGCGCCGGTTGCGCATCACAGCCCGGCACTCAGAGCGCTTGGTTTGCAGGGAGCAACACGCCACGGGCGCTGTCATCACATCTTTGACGAGCGTCGCGCTGGGGTCGGCTTTGCGGGCCACCACGCGATTTAGGATGTCGCGCTCGGTGAAAATCCCCACCACCTTCTCGCCCTGCACTACGACCAGCGCACCAACGTGCTCCGCGTTCATGAGCTGCGCCGCCTCGACCACGGTGGCGCGCTCGGCGATGCTGAGCACGCGTCTCTGCTTGGCGTTCAGCACTTGCTCGACAGTTGGCATCGGCTTCACCTTCGGACAAATGGTCAGATGTGCGGTGGCCTGCGACGGCTGGCACACCCAGCCCCGGCCCGCACCGAGGAGTGGCGGCCCTTCCTACGGCAGGCTCGGTGCCGAACGCGAGCAGACCTCACCACGCAGCCCGAGACCGCTGGAACGCGGCCACACCCAAACAACGCCATTTATTGACTGACGGGCAGAGCGCGTCAAGGGAATCCTCAGTTCTTCCGGAGGCCGCCACAACGCATGGAACGTCTCGCCGCCAGCCAATCGCCACGACTTCTCCGTGCGGTTGCGGCATTGGTGGGTATCGTGCGCTAACCCAGGTTACGCCACCTTCGTCCAGCCTCGACGCCAGATTGCGATTCCAGACGCTCGGCCCCTCGATGCCCGGCAGAATGAACACGACGCCGCGACGATAGCGCTCAGGTGTCTGTGTCCGCGCCAGCGACGACGTGCAGCCCGCCAGCACGGATATCGACGCGAGCAGTGGTAGGGCCGCCCAACGTCGCTGCTCACGACAATCCGCGTGATATCCCCGCCGCACGAACATCATGGATCCATGGGAACTGAGAAAAGCCCCTGCGCCAGCAGCAAACATCTGGGCAGCCACGACCGGAGTCACCGTTAAGCGGGGCTGTATCGCCGGCGGCGGCGACGTGACAAGCCCAGAGCCCCCGTGATCAGAGCGGCGATCGCCGCGGCGAGCAAGGCCGTCAGCAGGGCGGAGGTCAACGCCACCCACAAAGGGTCCACCGGCGTGGCGCGCTCCAGCGCCGCCGCGCCCGACCACGTTCGTTGCTGCACCACCAACAGGACTTGGGCCGGCACCGCCGCCGCAAAACCCACCACGAGCCGCACGCGACGGAGCCGCTCGTTCACCACGACGCGCAACTTCGTGACGATAAACGCCGTCAGACCCAGAGCCACCGCGTGTATGCCCAGCGGGCCCACGGAGGCGAGATCCTGTGCGAAACCCGTGATCCAGGCGGCGATACGCGCGTCATGGATCGAGGCCAAACCGGGCGAAGCGTGGACTTCACCGCGCGCACGAGCGAAGCCACAAGTCAGCCCCAGGACCAAAAACAGATCCAAAACCGGAAACCCCGCGCGGGGAACGCCGAAATGCCCCACAACGGCGGTTTGCAGCAGGTAGGTGACCAGCAGCGCGACGGCGAACAGGCCCCAGCGCATCAACACCCTCCCGTTGACGTCCGTCCCGGCTCACCCGCGGTCGGGCGTTCCCGCGGAACCGTCTGCGATGGCACACTCGACGGCGCGGCGGGCCGCTGGAATCCGCGCGGCACCGGCACCCGAAAACGCTTGGCCGCCCCGGTGACGACCTGTCCGTCGGCGCGTTGATAGCCGAAGGCAATCTCGATCTGTCGCCCCAGGACGTCGGGCACCGGTGGCCAGGTCAGCCAGAAACCATAGTGGTAGCCCATGACCGACAGCCGGCGCACGCGGAATCCCATGGCCTGTTGCGCGTTGAACTCCCAATTGTGTACGAATTCCCGCTCCAGATGCCCGTTTTCGGCGCGCTTCAGCCGATACAGCCAGACGAAGATCGTCCCGCTGACGAAGGCCCCCTTCTCGGTTTCGCCGGAAACGAAGTAGACGGGCACCTGGAAGCCGATGGGGCAGTCATCGGCGTCGTAGAGCCAGGGCACCGGACTCCAGAAGTGGTGAATCTCGACGATGTCGTCATGGGGCGCGATGCGCGTCGGGTCAATCGCCTCGACCCGCCTAACCGGCACGCCGTCTCCGATGATACTGGGCGGCGGGCTGGACGACTTCTGCGGCTGTTGGCAGGCGCCGAGCGCCAGCACACACAGGCCGCCAGCCAGCCCGGCAAACCGTCGCCCGTTGTTGATCTTCCGCATCAGCAGGCCGCTCCCATACCGCGCCGCACGTTACTTGTTGAAGCGGCGTACGATGGGGATGTTGTAGGAATTCGGATCGCTTCGCGCATCCGCGTCCTCATCGCGCAGCGCTGGCTTCTGGAACGGGCCGTATTCCTCGCCGGTAGGCGTCTCTTGGTTGGCGGGAGCCGTCTCGTCCGGGAAGGGACCCAGCTCTTCAAGCTCGAGCGAATGCAGCTCCTCAGGCTTCACCCGCAGGCCCTGCATGAGTGGGTTTGACAGCATCTCGGCCGGAATCAGCCCCGTCTGGTCACGTTCGGCCACAGACAGCTCGCGGTAGTCATCGACCGTACGAACCACACGCGGCGTCAGGACAACCAGCAACTCGGTGCGCTTGCTCTCTTTCACGTCGTTGCGGAAGAACATTCCCAAACCGGGGATGTCACCCAGAATCGGCACCTTCTGCTCGCGAATCTCGTCGCGGGACGTGATCAAGCCGCCCAGGACAACCGTCTCGTTGTCTTTGACCGTCACGGTGGTCTCGGCGATGCGGCGGAAGAAGACCGGGGCAGTGACGCCTGGTCCCACGTCCACCGTCGAACCCGAGAAGTCGGACACTTCCTGCTTGATATCCATGCGCACGAAGCCATCCGGGTTGATCTGCGGGGTGACCGTCAGCACGATGCCGACCTCCTCGCGGGCGACCGAGGTCGTGATCTGTCCAGCGGTGGTGGTGCTGGTGGCAGAGACGTAGGGCACGTCGTTGATGATCTCCATCGACGCTTCCTGATTGTCCATCGCCACGATCTGCGGGCGGCTAAGCACCTGGAGACTGCCCTCGTTCTGTAGGGCCCGCATCAGGAAGTTGAAGTCCTTCCCGGTGATCGTGAAAGTGAAGCCGCCCAGGCCACCGCCCGCGGCCCCAATGTCCGTTCCGCCCACGAAGTCGAACGTGTTGGAATCAGTGGGGCCGGCCTTGGTGAACTGGAGATCCTGGAACGCGAACTCAACGCCCAGCTCGAGCGAGTTGTCCATCGTCACTTCCACGATCAGCACCTGGATCATTACCTGGGGCGGCGGCTGGTCCAGCTCGTTAACGATGTCGAACACGTCGGTCTCGAAACGCGGGCTGTAGCTCAGGATCACACGGTTGGCATCCTCGTTTGCGATCGCCACGATCTCGCGCTCGACTTTGCGCTGCACGGAGATCTCGTCGCCCAGCTCATCGAGCCACTGCCGCTCCTGCTCGCTGAAATCGCTGATCGTGGCCGCGATTTCCGCCGCCACGATGTTGCGCGGCGAATAGACCATCGTCTTGCGTTCCTCGATCGGTTGCGTATCGAGCGAGAGGATCAACTCCTCGGCCAGATCGAGATAGCCCGTCGTACCGGCCGCGATGACGGAGTTGGTGCGCACGTCGGTCGTGAAGCTGATCCGCTGGCGGCCGCCCTCGCCAGCGATGCCACCTTCGAGGGCCAACTGCGTCTGCTCCTCGCCCGTGCTGCTGCTGCCGCCGCCACCGCGCGATGACGATGTCTGCTCTTCAAACAACTCACCGAGCATCGTGGCCATTTCCTCGGCGTCGGCGTTGCGCAGCTTGAAGACGCGGATTTTGGACGCGTCCGGCGGCACATCGATCGCAGCCACCAGCTACTCCATCAGCGGCATGCTCTCGACCGGAGCCGTGACGACCAGTGTGTTGGCACGCACGTCGGCGATCACGACGATCTCCGAGCGCATGGCCTTGAGCGTCTGCGGACCAAGCGCGGGGTGCTCCTGCTGGTAGATCAGCATGATCTGGTTGACGGCATCCTGGCGCGCGCTGCTGCTGCCGCCGCGCCCGCCGCCAACCGTCCCGGCCCGACCTTCGAGGATATTGGTCAGCAGGTCGCCCGCGTCCTCGGCATCGGCCTCTTCCAGCTTGAAGATCCGCACGACGGCGCCGCTCGTGGCCTCGGTGGCCACCAGCCGCGACACGATGTCCTCGATGTCGTTCAGCAGCGTCGGCGGGCCGAAGGCCACGATCGAATTCGTGGCCGCATCAAATGTAACGGTGACATCGGCCGCGGCGCTCTTGTCGCCCACACCCTGGAACAGGTTCTCAACGCTCTTGGCGATGTCCTCGGCGTTACCACGTTGCAACGGCATGATCAGCGTGTTGCGCCCAACCTCGGACGGACGGTCCAGGACTTCGACCCAGCGCTCGATCAGCGCCATGTCCTCGTGCGAAGCCGCCATCAGCAGGCTGTTCGAGAGCGGATCGGCCGCGAGATGGATCGGCGTGCCGCTGAGCTTCGAATCCTGCTGCTTCAGGGCCTTGTCGATCATGTTCTCCAGTAGCGTGGCGATATTCGCCGCGCTGCTGAGCTTGATCTTGCGCACCACGAACTCGACCGTCGGGTCGAAACGCCGGTCAAGGTTGTCGATCAGTTGCTCAGCTTCGGTCAGGTAGTCGCGCGTTCCAGTCAGCATGAGCGAGTTGCTGCGGGCGTCGGCAGTGACGTAGAGCACGTCTTTGGTTTCCGACTTGGTTTTGCCGACCGCGTCCTCCTTGCGATCGAACACCTCCTGCAGCAGGCCCCGCAACTTCAGCGCGTCGGCGTATTCGAGCCGGCGATAGCGGCTGTCGACGACGCGATACATCTGCGCCGTGTCGAGCTGCAAGGCCAGATCCTCGACCATGTCGTAGATCTCCTGCGTCGCCAGCACGATCAGCGCGTTCGAGCGGTCGTCCGGAATGATGACGGCGTCGTCGCGCTCGGTGCCCTTGTCGGCCAGGGCCTTGGCCCGCTGCTCGAGCAGATCGTCGAGCTTCTCCGCCAACGTCGTGGCCTGGATGTTCTTCAGTTCGAGCACGTACGGCTTGATGCCCAAATCGGCGCTGGCCTGGTCGATCTCGGCCACCAGCCCGGCCGCCAGCAGGACCGCGTCCTTGCGGCCGACCACGAACAGCGTGTTGCTGCGCGCGTCGTGCGTTACCACGACGTTGTAGGGCAGACCCTTCGAGGCCAGACCCGGCGGCACCGGCGGCAGCACACCCTTGGTGAGCCCGCCCGAGTCACCTTCCGACGGCCGCAAGAGGGCCTTCTTGCCGTCATCGAAGATCGTCTTCAGCACCTCCGCGACCTGCGCCGCGCTAGCGTAGCGCAGCGGCATGGCGCGCACGTCGGTTTCTTCGCCGATCGGCAGTGTGTCGAAGACCTGCACGATCTCCGTCAGTGACTCGATGTTCTTCTCGGTCGAGAAAACGATGACCGAGTTCGTGCCCGCTTCGGGAATCAGGCGAATCGGTTTTTCCAGGTCCAGTTCGGGCAACTCGCGACCATCGGGCGCCGTCAGCCGCAGCTTGCGCACCACGGGCGCGCCGGGCTTGCCACCGGTCGCTTGCTGGGCCGCGTCCTGCTCGGCCTTGATCATGTCGGTGAGGACCTTGGCGATGTCCTCGGCGTTACCGTTTTTCAGGCCGACGATCACCATGTGACTGAGCGCACCGAAGCGCTCCTCATCCGGCGAGATCTCGACGTCAACCGTGGTGATCAGGCTCTCGACCTCCGCGATGTCGCTGGGCGTGCCGACGATGAGGATGCTGTTTGAGCGGTCGATGGCCTCGATCGACGGTTGAGCGTTGGCCGGGATGTCGCGAATCTTGATCAGTCGCTCAAGCACGGGCGTCAACTGGGCCACCGCCTCGACGGCGCGCATGTAAACCAGCGGCACCGCCTTGAACTGCGTGTCCTTCTCGGTCGCGATGTCGAGCTTGTTGATCATCTCCTCGATCAAGGCCATGTTCGCTTCGGTCGCCGAGACAATCAGCGAATTGCTGCGGGCCTCGGCATTGATGCTGAACTCGTCCGCCGGTCCCGGCGAGCGCGTGCGCGTCTTGATCAGGTTGTCGATTGTCTCGCTCAGAATCGGGGCCAGCGCGGTCGCGTGGGCTTTCTCGAGCGTGAAGACCTCGATCTTGGGCACCGGAGCGTCGATCTCCATCGCCAGCAGCAACTGCTCGATAAAGTCCACGTCACGCGGGTCACCAGTGACTACAATTCGGCGGCTGTCCAGCGGCGTGGCGGTCA
>JAHJAR010000225.1 GCA_018814045.1 Planctomycetota bacterium
CCGCCGCCAATGTGCAGCACACCTGCCTTGACCTCCAGCGCACTGAACAGATCGACCCAGCGTTTCATGTCCTCCATTGCGCTTGCGAAGTCCGCATCGTCGGCGGGCGCGACATCCGCCACGCGCCGGCCAGCCTGATCCTCGGGGCGGAACCCCTTGGTGCACAAGTAGAAGTGCCCCTGTGGAAAACTCACGCCGTGATCCGCCGCAAAGCGCCGGAACTTCGCGCCTACGGTCGCCGGGTCGCCCAGTTTCAACAAATCGTGCGCGTGCTCGTCGCTGAGTTCCAGCGTGTGCCAGCCATGCTCGGCAAAGCATTTGACCATGTCCTCGGGAAACCACTCGATCAGGTAACTCGTCCACATCGATGGCTGCATCATGGGGAGGGTCCCTCCGGGTTCAGGGCTGCGGGGAACCGTTGTCAAACTGTTAAGCGGAAGACTCCGCAACTCGACAACTGAACCACTCAGCCGCCTTGTTCCTTCATCCGTAGCTCTCACTCGTCCGTTCCCGGGCGCCCCCGGGCGGATTTCACGGCGCTACGGCGCCGCTTGGACTCGAGACGCCGCTGCTTCGATGCCCTCGTAGGCTTGGTCTTGTGGCGCGGCCGCGGCGGCACAGCCGCCTTGCGTACCAGCGCGACCAGGCGTGCGACCGCATCGTCCCGGTTCATCTTCTGGCTGCGAAACCGCCGCGCCTCGATCAGCAGCATCCCTTCTGTCGTGACCTGATGTCCCGCCAGTTTCACCAGGCGCTGCTTGACAGCGTCGGGAAGCGACGTCGATGCGCGCACATCGAACCGGAGCGTGACCGCCGTTGCAACCTTATTCACATTCTGGCCGCCCGGCCCGGCGGCGAGGACAAACGCAAAATGCAGTTCGTCCTGACGAACACAGATGCTCGGGGTTATCTGCCACACCGCTTGCATGATCCTCCCAACAATGCCACGCCGACCCGGCAATTCAACCGGATCACGGCCGCGATCGCGAGGGCCCTCCAGGACACTCCCAGCATGACCGCGTTGCAGAAACCCGCGTGAACCGCGTTGGGAGCGCCCGGCTGGCAGGCTTTGCGCCGAGGCGATGGTTCACGAAGTGCACCAGCAACCGACCGGACTTGCGCCGTAGCCACTCGTCGACCCAAGATGGGGCATTGGTGTCTTGCAGAACGGGTTGGGCTGGATGAAGTCGGCGATCTCGCGCATCCGCCGTGGCCCTTGGCGTAGACGCAAAGGTAGCCGACCTGCATCTGTTTCAGGAATGGCAGCACGTTCTTCCGCGTCGCGCCGGAGCCATACGGTCGGAACGCCACCTCGGTGTAGTAGTCCACGAGCAGGTTCATGGCACTGTCGTTGAGCCAACTCGTGGAGTTTCCGCTGCTGGTACACTTGTCCGTGGACACCCCCTCGCTGTCGGGCAGGTCCGGCAAGGCAGACACGTCAGACACATCGACCGCCTCAAGATCGGCGACCCCATCCAGCCCTCGCCTCACAATCCCTGCAACTGCTTCAGCGTTTCGAGCGCCTGGACGCGGACGCGGTCCATGATACCACGGTCTTTGGGCGCAGACCAGTCGAGGATCTTCTCGTTGATCGCGCTCGTGACTTCGGCGGGGCCGTCGGTCAGCAGTTTCTTCGCCGCGTCCACGGCCGGACCGGTGACGCCCTTGCCGTCGAGTTCAGCAACACGTTTGCGGAGCATGACGAAGTACTCGTAGTCCTGCACGCCCTCGCGCACCGCTTCCCACTGCTTCGCATCGGTCACGGCGTCCTGCCCGACGAAGAACGGGGAGTACTCGACGTGCGCCTGAGCGTAGGCGTTCCACGAGTTGCCGATGCCGCCGCCACAGCCCAACGCCCAGTAGCAGCCGCCGACCGCGCCGTACTGGATCGCCCACCACGGTTGACCGCGGTGGTAGCTGTACGGGTCGAGCAGCCTGGACGGGCCCGAGCACGAATAGAACCAGAGCGTGCGACCGGCCTTCTGCTGCGCCACGTAGAAATCACGGAAACTCTGCG
>JAHJAR010000226.1 GCA_018814045.1 Planctomycetota bacterium
CGGCGGCCCAAACAACTGCGCACGCCACGCATCTGACACGCCGAGCGTATCCAGAGTCTCCGCGGACACCGTTTCCAGCAGCAAATCTGTGCCGTCCATGGCGTTTTGCGCTATCAGACGTGCGGGCAGCATGTCGGCGGGGTCGAACCTCAGCGTGTAGCTTGGGGCCGCAGGACCGGCCTGGGCGGCGGCGGCGTTCACGGCCGCCTGCAAGCGGGCCAGAACCGGCCCCATGCGCGCGCCGTCATCCGCGTGTGCGGTGTCCGGGGGCGGCGGGAATAACTGGCTGTGCCAGGCGGCGGTGAGGGATAAGCTCGCGAGATCGCTGACCGCGATCGTGCCCAGCGACATGTCCGTGCCATCCGCCGTGTTTTGTGCGAGCAGTTCGGCAGGCAGCTTATCCGCCGGCTCGAAACGCAGCGTGTAGCGCGGCGCCGCGGCGCCCAACTCCGTCGCGGCTTCATCCACTCTGTTCTGCAAGCTGGCGAGCGCCGCCGTCATGCGCTCGCGATGGTCCTGCACCACAGTCGGGATGGTTGGGCCGGGCTGGTGGCCGTCGTCGTTGCGTGTCAGGAACCAGGCGGCGGCCCCGCCCACCACGACAACGATGGCTGCGGCCACGCCGATCGGCATGGCCTTGCTCTTGGGAACCGGCAGAGCCGCGAAGCGTTGCCGGAGTTCGTCGGCGGTACTGATCTGGTCCTTTGCCGCGAGTGAGTCGCCGCGAACCAACTCGACGCGTTGCTCAAACTGGCGTGCACGGCGCCCGCGCTGTTCGAGCTCCGTGGCCAGCGTTTCGAGCTCTGCGGCGAGTTCCTTGCGCCTGGCTTCTATCTGCTTGCGGGCCGCGGTCTGGAGTGTGCCCAGCCGCTTCGCCACCAGCTCGGGAACGGACTTGTCCTTGAGCAGTGTGCTGGCGTCGCGGTATACGCGGGCTGTTTCACTGCGCTGGTAGGCGGCGTCAAGCTCGGCGACCTTGGGCAACCACTGCTCGAGCGTCGCCAACGCCGTGGCCAGCGCGGCGCGCCGCTCGGTCAGAGACGGCTCCAGGGCAATTCCAGCGGACGTCTGATCCAGTCTTTGGCGGGCAGTCTCCGCGTCGCCGGCCTCCAGCGCGCTCTGAGTCGCGTCGAGTGCCGCGGCTGCCCGCGCGATGGTCTCCCGGCGTTGCTGTTCTTCCAGTTCGGTGGCGCGTTGGCGGATCGCGTCCGCGCGCGGGCGCGCCCAAGCGGGGGGCTCCACCGGCAAACGCTCGAGCAGGGCCAGAGCCCGCTTGGTGTCGGCGGCTTCTGCCAGGACCGACTCGGCCTTGGCCAGAGTCTCTGCCAGCGGGCGATACTTGGCGACCTCGGCCCGCATGGCGGAGGCGCGCTCGCGCTGCTCGGCCGAGACTCCATTGGCCGCTTCAACTTCGGCCAGAATCGCCTCGGCCTGTCCCAGTTGACCCTTCTGGATCACCGCCGCCGCCTGCTTCAGCCGTTGGTCGAGTTGGGCCCGCTGGGCCTGTTCAACCTGCTGACGGACGTGCTCGGCGCGCTCGCGTTGCTGCCCTAGGCGGGTAACCAGTCTGGCAGGCAACCCATCGGTTTGCAGATCGCGCAGCAAGGCCAGCGCGCGGCCGACGTTGGCCCGTGCCAGGTGTTGCTCAATCTCTGCGGCCGCAGCCGCGGCCTGTTCCAGAAGCTGGCAAGCTTCGCGCAAGGCGGTCGCTTCGGCCCGCGCCTCGTCCGGGAGTCCTTCGGTAGGCAGTACGGTCTGCTCCAGCAGCTTGCGGCAGCCCACGCCGTCCTCCGCCTCGTAGCGCGCGCGTGCTTCCTGCAAGGCCGTCTGGGCGCGCTCCCGGGCGGCGCGTAGCTCCTGCTCCAGCCCCTCCCGGCACCGTTGCTGCAACGCCGCCAATTCCTCGCGGACCACGGTCGGCAGCTCGCCCGCCGCGCCGGCCTGCTCGATTGTGGCCAACGCCGCCTGGCACCTGCCGGCATCCACCGCGGCGTGGGCTTCTTCCTGGAGTTGCCGGGCGGTCTGTAAGCACTCGGCGGACGCGAGTAGCGTGGTTCGCCGTTCGCTGATCTGCGCATCGGAGAGATCTTCCGGTACGCTTTCCAGCCGGGTGCGCAACACCTCCAGGTCGCCGCGCTGCCAAGCCTCTTGGGCGTCGTCCAGCGCCTGGGTGTATTCCTGCCGCAGTGCGAGCGTCCGGCGCGCATCTTCGAGCACGAGCCGGACCTGGGTGGCTACGGCTTCGGGTAGGGATTGGTCGCCCAGCAGCGCTTCGAGCCGTTCCTGGGCCGGTTCACAATGGCCCTTGCGCAGCTCGTTCGTCGCTTGTTCCAGTTCATCGAACTGGGCCTTCACGCGCTGCTCCGCCAACTCTACCTCGCCGATGAACTGGCGCGCCTGTGCTGTGCGGGTCTGGGACATGCCCGGGTCTTTAAGGATGACCTCGCAGTATTGCCGGGCGTCGTTGAACTCGCTGGCTTGCAGGGCTTCGCGGGCCGCACTGAGATAGTGCTGGGCCAGCTCATCCGTGCCCGACTCGACAAATTTCTCCCGCTCGTCGCAGTGCTTGACGATCTCGTCGGCTTCGCGTCGCAGCGTGTCCGGGCAATGGGCGGCGGCCAGGATCTCCTGGGCCACGCGGCGCGCCTCGTCCAGATTCAGGTCGTTCAACGCCTCCTGTGCTTCGGTCAGGCTGCGCGCGAGCAGCTTCTGCTGTCCGATGACGTCCTTCTGCGCGCGGACTTCCTCCACGCGTGCGGCCAACTGCGTGCGCCACATTTCCGGCAGGGCTTCGTGGGTGGGCCAGGGCGTGAGCTTGTCCAGGAACGCGTCGGGATCGCCGCCATCGAGCGCTGCGTTGGCCTCGTCGATGGCCTTGCTCGCGGCGGCCCACTCTTCGGGGACGTGTTCCTGGATGAACTCGCTGGCCTCGGCCGGTGACGCGAAGCGTTCCCCCGGTTCGGCCGCCAGGAGCTTGTGAACGAGTTCGGCCCAGGCCAGGACCGGGCGGTCAGACGATTGCGCCAGCCCCTTGCTCTTACGTTTGAAACTCTCGCGCCACTCCGCCCGTTCGTCGTCCAGCGCGAAAGGTTCGATGTGGAAGTAGAACATCAGGCCAGGGTCGGAGAGTGCAGCGCCGTAGGGGTGCTCGCCGGTGGCACACAGGAACAGCAGTGTGCCGAGCGCGAACTGGTCGGACTTCGGGTTGAGACGGACTTGCCCTTCCAGTAGCTCATGGGCGAAGAACGGGGCGATCCAGCCGTGATCACGTGCGTCCTCCTCGCTCAGCACCATCCAGCGGCCCGAAGAGGCGCGTCCGGCCGCATCGGTTTCCACGTGGGCGTCGCAGGCCACATAGCGCCGGGCGTCGATTCCGCAAGCGCTTTCGAAGGCCGGTCCGATGCCCAGGTCGCTCAGCTTCACCCGCCCGGCCTGGTCCATAAACAGCGACCCCAACTGGATACTGCCGTGGGGGGCGCGGTCGGCCGTGGCGGCGCCCAGGGCCCGCAGGGTGGCCCAGGTCAACCACCAGAGCGTTTGGATGTCCGGATGGTCATCGCGCGAGGCGATCAGTTCTGGGTCGGCCGGAGCGGCCGGCTCGTGCGGGATGAGCAAGTAGTTGCCGTCTTCGCGCACTTCGCCGGTCAGACGGAGTAGGCCGTCGCATTTCTGGGCCAGTTCCGCCTGCTGACGCACGGCAGCGGTGATCTTGGCGACCAGGCGACCGCGTGCGTCGGCCGCCAGATTGGCTGGAAGCTCGAGCGTCCGCAGCTCAGTAAACGTGCTGTGAAACGGATAGAAAGGCAACCTCGCTCCAGACGCAACTCACCCACGAGACTCGCACGGCCATGCCATTGTCCGGCTGTGCTCGTTCTTGGTCGGATGCCCGGCGACGGTAGTAGTGCGACCGCGCTTGATGTTACGTACCAGACGCCCCGCATCCAGGGAGCACTATCCTACGCCGACGCGCCACTGTGCACCATATCGGAGTCTGCGCCCATCGTGTCAACCGCGCAGCCCGGCCGCGGGACGCCGGTCGCCGTGCTGCCGGGGCCGATGTACGAGTACGGCTGCCACTAGAAGAACGCAGCTCGTCACGGCGGCGGCCGTGGACGTGCCAACTGAATCGGGCCGCGTGAGCGCGAACATTCCACCGATCGGCAGGAACCCGATCAGGTAACAGTTGAATGCAACTCTCGGCCGGGCCTGGACGGACGGGACTCGCGCAAAGATTGCCAGCAACAAGGCGGCCGCTGCTACCAGGGGCAGCACCGGTGCAGCGGTGTGGGCCAGGGCAGCGTAGGCCTGTCTGGCTGGGACTACCGCCGCCAATGCTGCCAGACACGCCGCGAACCCCGCCGTGCTGCTGTCCTGAACCGCCGCTTCGTGCCCCAGTCGTGCGGCGAGCAGCACCAGAGACAGTGCGGCCAGCATGGCCGGCCACCAGGGGTGGGCACCCGCTTCCGGACCGCCGACCAGCAGACATGTGGATGCGGTGAACGCCAGGGCGGCGGCCACGTGCGCTATTCGCCGCACAGTTGGAATCAGACGCCCACTGGTGGTCCACGGCTGGCCCTCTAATAACTGCTGCTGCCAGAAATGCGCCAGCCAAAGCAGATAGAGTGCCGCTACGCCACAGCCGAGCAGGATGCTCATGCCGCCGGCCGGCAGCCAACTCCGGGCGGCCATGACGATCGTCTCCGCCAATAATAACACGCCGACTTCCCCGCCCGGCCCCGCGCCACGCCGGTGATAGATGGTCAGCGCTGCCAGTGCTGCGAGCACCGTTCCGAACGGCGTGATTGCTGCCGGACAGGCGAGCCAGCCGCCCAGGCCCGCTATGACGCATACTGCCAGCACGACGCCGTACCAGCCTCGGTGGGCGGGGGGGGGCTCAGTCAGGCGTTGTGGCTCCTCCAGCCAGATTCGGCGACGCAGTCGCCAATCCAGCAGAGTAGTGCCGACGACGGCCAGTAGGGCGGCTGCTCCGGCAATAACAACGATCAACGAAGTGCCGCCGCGGATCTCGGCGATTCGCCCGTGCGGCAGGTTCAGCCAAACCAGACACGCGGGTAGTCCGAAAACGCCGTAACGCGTCGCCGGCGTGCCGCGACGCAGGTGTACGATCAACGCGACACAGCATCCCACCAGCAACGCGGCGCGAACGTGCAGCCGGACGTCTGGCGAGGGAGTTGCGGGCAGCGTCAGGGTGACAGCGGCGAGACCCAGTCCGGCCAGCAGAACGGTGTGTGTGGCAATCACGGGCCAGACCGTGCGCTCGCGGGCCGGGCCGGGCGCCTGCCGCGCGGCGGGATCGGCGGCCCCAGTTCGGTCATCGGCATCACGAGCCGCTGCGTCGTTCCGACGCCACAGCGTCAAGAGCAACGCCACCATCAATCCGGACAGCGCCCAGGCGAGCTGGACGCGCCACCCGGCAGCGTCTCCGGGCATCGGGCGGGCGTAGCTGAGAAGCGCGGCCCCGCCTGCGGCGGCGATGCCCAGCGCCGGGCTCGCCCCCACGGGCAATCGCCGACGTCCGCACCACGCCAGCGCGACGGCTCCGGCCGCCGGCAGCCACAGGCCGAACGCCTGAGCTTGCACGTCGGTGAATGTGGCGAGCAGGTGGAGTGTCTGAGCTGGCACGCGGGGCGACTCCTGCCGAGAATCGAACTGCCCGTTTTCGCCCGGGCATGATATAAACAAACTGACAGTTGTGCGGCGCGGCGGCCGTGCGAATATCGCGAACCGGTGACAGATGGCCAAGCAGTCAACGCCCGACAGCCAGGCTCTGCGACGCTTCCTGCGGCGCGTGTGGTGCGAAGACGTCGCACCGCTGCTGCGCGACAAACGCGCCGCCCAACGCCGCAAGTCGGCTCGTGTCAGTGGCAAGGTCGCGGCGACGACCGGCTTGTTCGTCGATGGCCTGTTTGGGCTAAAGGGTAAGCCGTTTACACGCTTCATGACCGTGGTTGGGGCGAGCCTGGGTGCAATGCTGCCGGATGTCTGGGACTGGAGGTGGTTTCGCGAGTCGGCTGATCGCGAGCAGCAGCGCGTGGTCGCGGAGAAAGTCGCGCAACGGGCCCGGAAGCTGCCCGAGGTCGAGGCGCTCGAGTTGTTCGGATTGGGGCGGACCGCCACACGCGACCAGCTCAAGCACGCCTGGCGCTCGGTTTCCCAGCGCTGGCATCCCGACAAGGTCCCCGACCAGCGGCAGCGGGCGGAGTATCATGTTCGCTTCGTGGCGTACCAGGCCGCCTACGAACTGCTATGCCGCGCCTACGACGAGGGACGCCTGCCCAGCGCGGACGGGGGATAGACACGCTTCGTTCCGGTCGCTGATTGGGCGAGTTAGGACTCACGACTGGACGCCGCCCGGCATCCGGAGTATTGATCCTCAAACTGGCACCACTGGCCGTTCGCCCCTGACCGGCAACAGAGCATGGCAAAAGAATCGTTTGAAAACCTGCTTGCGCAATTCCATCGCTCCAAACGACTGATCCTCGACGAACTGGCCCGCCACATTGTGGGGCAGAAGCGCGTGGTCGAGCAGATGCTCGCGGCGGTGCTTACTCGTGGACACTGCCTGCTCGTGGGTGTGCCCGGTCTGGCCAAGACGCTGATGGTCTCCACGTTGGCCCGCATCACCTCACTGGCCTTCAAGCGAATCCAGTTCACGCCCGACCTGATGCCTTCGGACATCACTGGTACCAACGTCATCGATGAACTCCCGGATGGGCGGCGCGAGTTCCGTTTCGTCAAGGGGCCGGTCTTCGCCAACATCGTGCTGGCCGACGAGATCAATCGCGCCCCGCCAAAGACGCAGGCGGCCATGTTGCAATCGATGCAGGAACGTGAGGTGACGGTCGGCTCGGAAACGTACTCTCTGCCCAACCCGTTCTTCGTGATCGCCACGCAGAACCCGATCGAGCAGGAAGGCACGTACCCGTTGCCCGAGGCGCAGCTCGATCGCTTCATGTTCAACGTTTGGGTCGACTACCCCGCCCTGGACGAAGAGCAGCGGATACTGTCGCGGACCACGTTCGGCGAGTTGCCGGAACTGCGCACCGTGCTCAACGACCGGCAGATCCTGAATATGCAGAAGCTGATCGCCGCGATCCCGGTGACGGATTACGTGGTGGATTACGCCGCGCGGCTGGCCCGGGCTTCGCGTCCCGGCGACCCGTCTGCGCCGGATTTCATCCGCCAGTACGTGGACTGGGGGGCGGGGCCGCGTGCCGGGCAGTTCCTAATCTGGGGCGGGAAGGCGTTCGCGGCGATGGACGGGCGTTACAGCGTCAGCCTGGACGACATCCGCAATGTCGCGGTCCCGGTCATGCGTCACCGCATCGCCTGCAACTTCGCCGCCCAGGCCCAGGGCCTCGACTCGGTCAAGATCGTGCAGCAGTTGCTCGAGGCCATCCCCGAGCCGAAGGTGCCGAAGTACGAGCCCAAGCCGCCGGAAGACATCCCCGTGGTCGAGTTGGCGGAGGAGGAGGACTAGGGGGCAGACTTGCCCCGAGATCTGCTTGAAGGCGCCGCACGTGGGGGGCTCCAGTGGTGAAGGTGTTTGCATTGGGGGATGGGGAAGTGCACGCCACGGGCAAGGGCAGCAGCAATCGAAGCTCCAGACGGGCAGTGGCTCGGGTCGAACGCGGTGACGGTGCGGTAGGGTGGGTCAGGAGTTGGCCTTCAGGCCATCGTATGCCTCGAGAATCAGGTCTGCCGTGCGAAACGTGCCCGTTTCCGCCACGTCGTGTCGCCGCACGCCGGTGAACGTCGAGAGAATGTACTCGACGTCGTCGCGGGCAAGGCCATACAGGTGGAAATAGGCGGCATCCAGTTCCGCCCGCAGGTGGGCGCGTTCGTCCATCCTCCACTTGTGAATGAGCGGCTTGAAATCGGCCGCTTCAGCAAGCGGCAGCAGGTCGTTCGCCGTGCAGGTGAGTTTCAGCACGCGTTCCGACACCCAGTGCAGGAGCTTCTCTCGGGCCCGCCAGGGACACCGGGCGTCATATGTGTCTGGTGGGAGTATCGGAAGCTGCTCGACGATGAAGAAGTTGAGCGTAACGCCACCGATTTTCTGCCGGGTCACATAGTCAAGCGCGAGCGAGTTCAGGTTTGCCAGCAGGCACAGCTCTGGACGAGCCTCTGCGGTGGTGAAGATTAGTGGGAAGTGGTTCGTGACTGCCGACCATGGGATTGCCGCCGCGATCATGGTTCGCTCATTGGTGGGACTCGTGATGTCCTTGAAGCCAATGAACCCGTGCGCGCGAGATTGTTTGACCGCGCCCTCGACTTTGGCGGCGTCGACCCACCACCGCGGCTGGACGACGAACTCGGGGTTCTGATGCGCGACCAGGCTGGTCGGCTCGGTCTGTCCCTGGCGCACCCAGTTACCTTTCTCGATGATGACGCCCGCGGCGCGATGGTCGTATGCCTGCACCATCTTCGCTTCGTAGAGGGGCAGAAAGAGGCGCCTGCCCTTCCGCCAGCAGTTGCCCTCGAGTTTGAACCCCTCCTTTGTCAGTTGCCCGGGCGCACAAAACAACTCGGCGTCGTTCGTTTGGTCGAACATCCTGACAAACTTGATGCCCCAGGGATCACCGCCACTCTCGCGCGTTCGATCGACCAGGATGGGCACACGCCGGTAGATCGCCATCGTAAGTTGCGCGTCGCGGCGTGTGCGGAAAACCGGACACGTACGCGTGTTCGGATTGACGAGCGCCATGTCGGCGGCGCTTAACTCAATGTGGCGTTCTTTCTCCCGAAGATCGCTCATACGGTGCGCGAAGAACATGAAATCCGCTGTACCCGCTCTCGTCGCTGTTCCACCGAATACGAGCGTGCTGAACTTGAACCGGTTGTCCACGTCTGGGAAGATCCGTTTTCGATTCTCGAAGTCATGCAAGCTGATGAGCGCTCGGGATTCCATGAGTTCCGCGAAGAACTCCTTGGTCGTCTTGTCACTGGCGATTCCGGAGGGCACCAGCAGACCGACGCGACCCTCCGCCGACACGAGCGTCCGCGCCAGCTCGGCGAAGAGCGCGTACGTGTTGATGTCGCCCTTGCCGGTCAACGGATAGCGGCCCGACCGACGGGCGAAGTCCAGCACGCGGCCGGCGGTATCCTGGGCCGACCGGTAGCGCGCATGCAGTTCCGGGTTCTTCTCTTCCAGTGCGGCGATCATCTCGCGCCGCTTCGCAGCGCTCACGGCACCGGCAATCTCGGGTGCCGAAAGGGAAAAGAACTCGCGCTCCTGTAGCTTGAGCCGCTCCCAGGGCGGATTCCCGATCACGCAGTCGAACCCCGGTGTCGCGCGCTCGAAGACCGTCGGAAAGGTCTTCTCCCAGTCAATTGCCTGGCCGTGAACGGCGGGGTCGTCAACGAGGCTGTTGCCCCAGACGATGTTCCGGGAGAGGTCGGAGAGCTTCCGATCCCGCCGGGCCGAGCGAATCCACAGCGCCAGTTGAGTGATTTCGACCGCCTCGCGCGATACGTCCACCCCGAACAGGTTGTCGCCGAGGATCATGTCGGGGATGTCGTCGTCCGCGCGGTGCTTCAGCTTCGCGCCGTTGAAGCTGAGGCTTTCGAGCACTTCGATGTATATTTCTTCCAGCAGGTCAAACGCCTGAATTAGGAAGGCGCCGCTGCCGCAGGCGGGATCGCACACCTTGACAGCGCGGAGCGCCGCCAGGCAGTCGTTCCAGTAAGCCTGTAATCGCCCGGGCGGCTGGCCGGCGCCGGTGTTTTGAGGATCAACCTTGTGCTGTTGGGCAAGGCGCGCAAAACGCGACCGCACGAGCGCGCCGACGGTTTGATCGACGATGTACCGAGTGAAAGCCGGCGGCGTGTAGTAGATCCCGAAGCGCTTGCGCTCAGCCGATTTTGGCATGGCCGGCTTCTCGGTCGCCTCGCCGGCGCCGTTTCCGAAAAGACCGCCCTCCCGCAGCTTTTCCAGCTCAGTGACCGATTTCTCGAACAGGTGTCCGAGGACGTCGACGTTTACCTCGTCTCGAAAGTCATAGTTTCCGACGCTTCGGAAAAAGTCGGTCCACTGGTCGTCCAGCTTCAGGTCATCGACTTCCGGATCGTGCTCGAAGAGCCCGCCGTTGTAGCCCGCGCTGATTTCAAGATCGCGGTGTCCCCGGTCGACAGCGTGAAACAAGTTGACAAAGTTCTGCCAACGGGGGTTTGTAACTCGCGACATAGGTGGAACGGCGCGATACGTGCGGTCGATAGTTTTGGCCGGTAGCAGGCCTCGATCCTCGCAAAAAGCCACAAAAACGATTCGATCGAGGAGCTTCTGTGCGATCGCGATGGCCTGCTCGGTCGCTTTAGCGTGCTTAGCGTGCAGGTGGCAAATCAGTTCCAAGCGGTGGCGACTGTAGGCCTCATAGAGATCATCGCCAACCGCGCGCTGTCGCTCGCCGGTCATTCTCAGCAGCCGCACGGCGCGCGGTGTCGGGTCCAGGTTGGTAGGAAGAAGCCCTCCCCGGCCAAACACGTAGTAGAACTCGCGGAATCGCTCGGGCCGACCCAGTTCATCCAGCGTGAAGTGCTCGAATGCCCGGCTGCCATGATCGCGGTGATAAAGGCGAAAGCTGACGAAGTTGCTGACGATTCCCCAGGGACAACCCGGCAGCGCGTTCAGATAGTCCCAAAGCTGCTGGACCGGAGTGCGTCCCGCGAATCGATCGGTATCCAGGCTTGCGTCTGCGCCCTTGAGTTCGATGACGGCCACCGGGGATGTGGCTGCGGTGCGTGAGAAAGTGCCCAAAGCGCCATCGGCTGTTCCGACGCCCGGAACCGTGAACATGCGGTCGAGTTCGAAGGTCTCGCGCTCATCGGTTACGGGTGCGTAACCGAGCGCTTCCGCGAAAATCTCCCGTAGAAAGTCCGCGTCGAGCGCCGTCTCCTTCTTCTCCAGGTAGCCTTTGCGCTCGAGCTCAATCCACTTCTTTATGATCGCATGGCCGCGTTCGATCGGAGTCTGATAAACGTGGGCCCGCTTCTTCGCCTCACCCGACAAGTAGGCCGGGAGGAAGAGCACACGCCGGTGGCGAGCCGCGAGTGTGCCCGTGGCATTTGCCGAACTCAGCAGCGTTGGTTGGTCCGTCTGGTTCTTCCGTGCTGGCATCGGAAGGTCTCATCGCGCACGCGTCTCTCCCGTCCGCATGGTAAGCACTCGGCGCAACGCCCGTCAATCGCGCGGCGCGCCGCGGAACGCATACCAGGTCAATGACTACCACCTGACCACGCTGTCACCCTGCATCGACACCGGCGATCCGGCGTTCGTCGCCCAACCCGACGAGGGCGACCTCGAGGGCGAGCTGCGCGTCTGGGACGCCGATGGGGACGGGACGCCGCGGGTCGATATGGGCGTCGACGAGTTCGGCTCGTTCCGCTATGGCGACCTGGACTGCGACGGGGACATCAACGGCTTCGACATCGACGCGTTTGTGCTCGCGCTCCAGGGACCGGCGTACTACGACCCGGTCTTGCCCGACTGCGACCACATACTGGCCGACGTCAATCGCGATGGTGAGGTCAACGGCTTTGACATCGACGCGTTTGTGGAGTTGCTGATCGGTGGCTGGGCGGGTTGCTCATGGGGGCCAGCCGCCCTCGGCTGGCAGATGCCGGGAAGGGTGGCAGAGGCGTCTCGTCTGTGTGAACCTCGGGCGGGACGCCCAAGCCACCCATCAATTGAGCCCTGACAGAGCACTAGAACCTATCCCAAAACTCCTTCCGAGCCGCGACCGTAAGGGAGCGGTTGCTGAAAAACCGCTTGCTTACGCGCGCGGCTCGGTTCTGGGATAGGTTCTATAGTCTTTTCAGTCTTGATGCAGCGTCCGGGCCCCGCACCGGACATTGACACCCACGGGCGAGACAGGGCCCGGCCGCTACCGGACCTTTGCGGCGGACTGCTAGGGCTTCGCGGTGCTGCCGGCCAGGATGCGGACGACCTGCTCCGGCAAATCAGCATCAGTCTGACCGTTGATCAGCACGGCGAATGCGAGCCGGGTATCGTCCGGGCGGTCCACGTAGCCGGCCAACGCGCGCACGCCGTTGAGCGTGCCGGACTTTGCCCGCAGGCGACCAAGCAGGCCCGGGTCTTTGTAGCGCCGCAGTGTGCCCTCCTCGCCAGCCGCGGCCAGGCTCTGCCGGAACCACTTTCCGTGTGGGTGACAGTCCATGCGCGTCAGCAATTGCACCACCTGGTCGGCGGTGACGCGATTCTGGTGGCTTAGCCCGCTGCCATCGCGCAGGGCCAGCCCGGCCAGATCCAGCCCGAGTCCTTCCAGAACGACGTGCAGACGCGCCCGCCCGGCCGGCCAACTGCCGGGCGTGTCCGCGCGGCGTCCACTCGGTTCATACGCCGCCAATGACTTGAGCAGGCACTCGGCGAACATGTTCTGGCTGAACGTGTTGCAGCGCCAGAGCACGTCTGGGAGGTACGTCGTGTGCGTGCACAACAGCGCTTCCTGCGGCAGTTGCGCCGCCGTGAAGGCGCGCCGCACGACGCCCCCTGCAACCGGGATGTCCCGCGTCACGAGTGCCTGTTTCAGTGCGTGCCCGAAGAACACGCTTGGCCGACGTACGCTGATGGGCCGAAAGTCGCCCGCGTGCGCCACGGTCCCGCGGAACTCGAAGATGTCACTGTCCGGCTCGCGCAGCACTTGCGGACGGTGCTTCGTGCCGCGGGTCAGGCGGTTGCGAACGAAGCCGTCCGGCAGCGGCGGCCAGAGATTCAGCTCAACCCGTCCGGAGCGAAGCAGCACATTCGCATCCAGGCAATTGTCGTTGAAGTTCAACCCGCCGACCGGCGCCTGGTACCACGCCTCAGCCTGGTCAATGGGCCAGTCAGCGTGGCGCCATTGACGGTCGAACACGTCGTCGTTGAGCACGATGCGTTGCAGCGTACCGATGTGGCGCGCCCGCAGGTGTGCCGCCCACTCGTCCAGCAGCTCACGGGGGCGGCGGCCATACCGGTCGGCCAGGCGTGCGTCGCCCAGACCGGGGTCCCCCGCTCCCACTATCAGCAGCTCGCCGTTGTGCACGTACAGACGAGTTGTGTAGCAAAACTCGGGGCCGAGGTGTATCAGCGCCGCGGCGGTTACGAACAGCTTCATCACGCTGGCCGGCTTCAGCGGCCGCCGAGGCGAGCGCTCGAACCAGCGGGTCCCATCGTCCAGGTTCTGCACGACCACGGCCACTTGTGCATCGGCCGGCGTGCGGGCCAGCAGGGACTCCAATTCGTCCTGGATTTCGCCGGCACCGCTTGTTGTGGGGCGCGTGCTCTGGGCCGGGGCCTGCGGCAGGACGAACGCAAGCAGCAGCGCCGCGGCCCTGACATACGGGCTGCGAACGCACCTGCGTCGCTTCAAGGCGGCTTCGGCCGGTGCCACGCTGGGCCGCTCAGGTGGCATGGTTTGCCTGGTTCCCGCTCGGCAGCGCGCGGGACTGGCGTAGCAGTTGCACAAGCCGCTTGAAGCGGGCGGGGAAGGGCGCTTCGATCTCCAGCGGCCGCTCAGTGATAGGGTGCTGGAACTCGATCCGCCAGGCGTGCAGGGCCTGGTGCCACAGCAGCGGCTCCCTGTCGCCGCTGCCCGTGAGAGTGTACTCGCTGACCAGTTTCCCGCCATACATCGTGTCGCACACGATCGGGTGCCGCAGGTGCGACATGTGGACGCGGAGCTGGTGCGTACGCCCCGTCTTGGGACGCAACTGCACCAGGGTGTATCCGCGGTAGCGTTCGGCCACTTCGTAGTAGGTTGTGGCGCTCTTGCCGACATCGATCTTGTTCTCGCCGATCAGCGCGGCGAACTTTTCGCGGACGACCGGATGGACGCCGATGGGTGCGTCGATCAGGTCGGCATCGAGTTCCAGGTGGCCTTCGACCACGGCGAGGTAAGTCTTCTGGAGCGTGCGTCGTTCGAACTGAAGCGCCAGGCGCCAGTGAGCTTCGTCTCTCTTGGCCACGAGCATCACGCCGGTGGTGTTCTTGTCGAGGCGGTGCACAATTCCGGGCCGGAAGGGGTCGGCTCCGTGGCTCAGGTTGTTGGCGTAGTGCACCAGCGCGTTGACGAGTGTGCCGGTCTGCTCGTGGTGGGCCGGGTGGCAGATGATTCCGGCCGATTTGTTGATGGCGATGATATCGTCGTCTTCGTAGAGAATGTCGAGCGGGATGTCTTCCGGGATCACCTCGTGTGGCTCGGGTGCCGGTACGAGCACCTCGACGATGTCGCCGCCAGCCATCTCGTAGCTGGGCTTGACGGTCTTGCCGTTGACGGTCACGGCGCCCTGGCGAATGAGGCGTTGCAGGGCCGTGCGTGAGAGGTGTGGCATCCGCCCGTGCAAGTACTTGTCCAGACGGCGGCCCGGTAGCCGGCGACGAATGCGCAGGCGCACTCGCGCGGCCTGGTCTTCATCGATGGGAATCGGGCGTTTGAGGATGTCCTCGTCGTGGATCACGGCTGCTCGGCGGCGGACGCCTCTGAAGCGGGACGCGAGGCCGGGGCGGCTGCGCCCGCTTCGGCATCGGCGCCTTCTCCTGGCTCGGCAGGCGCGCTGGTCGGCTGCGTGGTCACCGGGAGGGGCGGTTCCACCTCGGGCAACGGCGGGGGCGGCGGGTCACCCGGTTCAAAGGTCACTCGCACGCGCAGAGCATCAACGCCTTCGATCCGCTCAGATGCCATGGCGGGAAACGGCGAGCCGACGTAGCGGTTGTTCGTAATCAGGGTCTCGTACGTCGTCTTGGCCTGGTCGAACTCCCCCAGCGACTCGTACACCGAGCCCAGGGCGTAATGGGCAGCGGCGGCCAGCGGCGCGGCTGTGTCAGGCGCGTCGGCGACAAGCTTGAGCTCGTTCGCCGCTTCTCGCAGCAGCGTCTCTGCCCGTTCCGGGTCGGCCTGTGCCTGTTGCCGCAGGGCCCAGGTGAGTTGCAGACGGGCCACAGCGGCAAAGCCGGGGTTGGAACTCTGTGAGATCAGGGAGCGCAGCTCGTCCAGCGGCGCGGAGTCCTGCGTCATCGCCATGGGATCGATCGCAGCCAGTCGAGCCCATTCCTGAACGACTGTCTGGGCCTGCTGAGCGCGCGAATACCGATAAACCAGGATCGCGGCGACGACCACCACGATCGCAATCAGCCAATACCGCGTGCGCACGTCGCCCAGCTTCCTGAGCTGCCCCAGCGCCACGGCCAACTCGTTTTGCTTCAATTGGTGCCGTGTGTCGGCGTCCATTGATTTTCCTCAACTCGGACATCGCCCGCGCGGTCAGGACCGCGACGACGGCGGTTCGACCTCGCGCTCTGCTGAGCCTTTCGGCAGCGGGCCGAGGTCAATCGTAAGAATAGTCTGTGACAGTTTTTCCCGCGCGATGCGGATATTGCACTCTTCGGCCTCGCTGTCGAAGCGAAGGCTGTACATCCCACGTTCCACGCGCTCCTGCCGCAGCGTGAACCCGGCCGAGGGCATGTATTCCTTGTACCAGCGCACCAGCGCCGTCGGCTTCATCTCGCCCTGGTACTCGTAGTTTACCACGCGGAACTTCCCGCTGGAACGCCCCACGCTGCCTTCGGGCACAAACGTGAAGCCCGCCGGCACCGGGATCCCTTCCAGCATCGGATGTTGCACGGCGGACGCGGTCGTGGCGGCGGAAGTCTCCGTGTTGACCCCACCGGTGAACGACTGACAAGCCGGCAGCAGCAGGCCCAAACCCAGGATCATGGCCGCCCGGGTTGCGCAGACGCACAGGCGATATGGAGATACGAGTTTCGTGTCCATCGGCTCACCTCAGATGACCTAACCGAACAGAGGATTCTGACGAGCTTGCCCACGTTCGTCAAATCGCCGCCCGCGTCCTCTGAACGCAATCATGCTTGCTAGGCCGCGTGCCGCTCTCCAACGCGATCAGCAAGCTGCCGATCAACGCCGCGCACAACTGGATCGCCATTGCACTCGGTCCGTCAGCAAGCGAATCGCGTGGGCCGGGCGCAGGTGCGGCAGTTGCTCTTCGAGCAGCCGAATGAGCCGGCGTGCGACGGCAGAAACACTGGAGCAGGCGCCCCGCATACCGGCACGTAGAGGCTTGGATTATCGGGCCATGATGTGCTCTGTGCGCCACGAAACCGGCGTCGCGGATGCCGCGCAGGTGCTGTGGCAGACGCGGCGGCTGACAGCCGGAGTGAATGCTCCGGGAGCGTGTGCGCCTGGTCGCTACAGGCGCCCGTCGGAGGTTCATTGGGAACGGTTCGGGCTGCGATCGAGAGCCCGCGGAGCCCCGCCGTGACGGCGAGGCGTGCGTCGCGTGCCACGTGAAGGCGGGTGAAAAGGGGCCGCATGATTGACTGGGCTGTGGCCGATCGCTGTTGGTCGCTGTTGTTCCGGACCGCCGGCTTCTTCTCCGGCCCCCCACGTTCACGCGTGGGGGGCTGAGTCGAACGCGAGCGTCTTCCGGTGCTCCGGTGGACCCCCACCCCCGCAGGGATGGGGGACCTACCGGCGGCGATCAGTCGCCGATCAGCAGTTGGACGAAGTCGTCGATGTCGAAGCCGTTGACCAAGCCGTCGCCGTTGATGTCGGCGTGACTCAGGCAACAGAGGTAATACTCGACGTCGTACTGCTCCGGGTACTGCAAGGCCAGGACGAACGGATCGATGTCGAATCCGTTGACGGCGCCGTCACAGTTCATGTCGCCGAGCGTGAAAGGCGCGAACGGGTACCAGAACACGACGGCCTTGCTGGAATCGTCGAAGTAATCGTAGATCATGTCCTGGATCTCGCCGGTGTCATCCGTGCACCAGCGCACGTACGTGGCGGCGATATCGTTGCCGGTTCCGCCGGCCGCGTTGTTGTCGTAAACGTCGTACGCGTCGTTGCAGCAGATGACGTTGAAGCTGTCGGTATCCGGATCGCCGGCCAAGAGCGGCTTATCGGCATCGTTGGTGGTATCGGTGACGAATATGCCGCCGGTGTCGCCGGCGGTGACGTGATTGCTCTTGACGCCGCACTCGGTCACCGTGCAGTTGTTGCTGCTGGAGAAGTAGATGCCGCCGCCGCGGTTGGCGCAGGTGTTGTGTACGATCGCGTTCCACTTCAGCGTGCAGTTTCCACTGCTGAGCAGGATGATCCCTGCGCCCGCGTCGGCGCAGGTGTTGTACGTGATGGTGTTGTCCGTCACGGGACACCACGTGCTGCTGCTAAGGCAGATTCCGCCGCCGTCGCCATTGGTGCCCGAAGCGTGGTTGTTGGTGATCAGGTTGGACACCAGGGGGCTGCTGCCGCTGGATTGCAGGCAGATCCCGCCGCCGCGGGAGCCACTGCCGGTGGTGGTGTTGCCGGAGACCGTGTTCAGCCTGAGGCCCATGTCGGGATCGGTGGTGGTCCCGCTGTTGTACAGGTAGATGCCGCCGCCATGGGCGTTCTGGCCGGATGTCGAGTTGTCTGTGACGGTGCTCCCGGTCAACAGGCACTTCCCGCTGTCGTAAAGGCAGATGCCTCCGCCATAAGCGTCATTGCCCGTGGTCCAGTTGTCGGTCACGGTGTTGTCCGTCAACGTGGATTCGTCGCTATTGTGCAACGTGATCCCGCCGCCTCGGCCGCCATTGCCGTATGTGCTGTTGCCCGTGACTGTGTTCCCCGTCAACTCGCAGTAGGGACTGTCCCGCAGGCAGACGCCACCGCCGTATCCGTAGACCCAGTTGCCGGAGACCGTGTTTGACGTCAACGTGCAGCTAGCGCAGCCGTCAAGGAAAACCCCTCCACCGTACGACACGCGCCCGTGCCCGTATGCGGTGTTTCCCGTTACCTCGTTGTTCGTGAGCGTCGAGCCGTCGCTGTTTCCGCTCAGATAGATGCCGCCGCCGTGGACATAATCGTTGTACGTCCCGGTCAGGCTGTTATCTGCGACGACGTTCCCATCCAGCGTCGTGCGCGCGTTGATGTAGATCCCGCCGCCGTAGTTGTTACCGTCCATGCTCGCTGCGCAGTCGTGGACGTAGTTGCCGCTGACGGTGTGGTCCGCACCGCTGCCTAGAGAGATCCCGGCGCCATAGCCGCTAGTGGTGCAATTGTAGACCTCGCAGTTCTCGACTCTGGCGGGCCAGGTGGCCGACGCGGTGACTCCGATGCCGCGGCCGCTGGGGTGGTTGTAGACCTGGCAGGAGTCGATCGTCACGGCCCCGGCGCCCGTTGCGTCAACGCCGATGCCGCTTCCACCGTTGTCGTGGACGTCGCAGAACTCGATCTTGAGGTCCCCGGCACCGTCCGAGGTGACCGAGATGCCGGCCTGCTGGTTGTGGCGAACCGCGCAATGAGCGACGTACAGTGCGCTGTTCGCCGCACGGATGGCGTGGCCGGCGCTGCCGGAGTACTCGACCGTGACGTACTCCATGACGCAGCCGGAGACGTAGTTGCCGCCGCCGTCGTACTCGGCGTCGACAGCGTCGTCATCGAAGAAGACCTGGCCCCAGTCGCCGGGGTCGGCCGGGTCGGGCGAGTCTTCGCAGGGGTCGTTGGTCGTAAAGCAGATCGGCAACTCCTCCGTTCCCCGGGCCAGCAGCGTTCCGGCCCCAAAGCCGGCGTACCCGATGGACATGCCCAGGCCGTGCTTGAAGCGGACCTCGACCCCCGGCTCGATCGTCAGCGTGGCGTCGAACCCAACCACGATCGAGCTGGTCACCACGTAGGGACTGTCCGCGTAGTACCAGGTGGTGTCCTGCACGATCAACCCGCCGACCTCGGTACCGGGGTCACAGGTGTAGCATTGCGCCGCGGCAGGCGGCGTGAGGACGACAATCGCCCCCATCAACGTTAGCCAAACGGTGCCTTTCATGATGTGTTTCTCCTTGGTTTGAAAGCTGACATACATCACCCAACAGAACCCCGAGCGTGAGCGAGGGGCCGTTTGCCTCGCCGCGACTTCGCCCTGGCCGGTCGCTTACGCGCCCGGTACTGCCTCTGTTAGGCACTCATGCACTTCCGACAGAACCCGACGAGCCGCGGACTTCAGTCCGCGCGGCGTAACAGAACCTAACGAGCCGCGGACTTCGGTCCGCGCGGCCTAACAGAACCTAACGAGCCGCGGACTTCGGTCCGCGCGGCCTACCAGAACCTAACGGAGCCGCGGACTTCAGTCCGCGCGGCACCGCGCAGGCTGAAGCCTGCGGCTCCTCGCGACGAGCTCCGTCGAAAGCACGTGGCCGAGTGCGAGCGGGGGTGCGCCACGCTCTTGGGCGTGCAGGACTGAGTCGACTTTGACATTCTTCCGGCACTCCGATCAGTCCCCCACCCCTGAAGGGGTGAAGCACCTGGCCCACAGACGGGTGAGGCCCCCGGGCCGATGACGCTCGCCCGCTCGAATCCGCCTTCCTGCTCTATTAGGTCATGCGTCAAAACAGTAGAATGGACGCAGCGTTTTCTTTCGGGGAGAGAATCGTGGCGAGCCGGCCGGGCACTTCGGTTACACAGCTTCTGGACGCCGCTGCGCTGGGCGAACGGGCGGCGGTGAACAACCTCTGGTCCGCCGTCTACGACGAGCTGCACCGTCTCGCTCAGGCCCAACTGGTGCAGGAAGGCCCCGGCTGTGCGCTGCAACCCACGGCACTGGTCGACGAGGCCTACCTGCGGCTGATCGGCGACGGCCACGTTGAGTGGGCCAACCGCCGCCATTTTTTCGCCGCCGCGGCAAAAGCGATGCGTCGCATCCTCGTGGATGACGCACGTACAAGAGGAAGGCTGAGGCGCGGCGGAAGCCAGCCGCCAGACGCGCTGCCTGACGAACTGCCGGGGCCCACGGAGGACCCGGCGAAGCTGCTGGCGATCGATGAGGCGATGCAGAAACTGGAGCAGGCCGACCCGCCCAGGGCCGAACTGGTCATGCTACGGTACTTCGCCGGCCTGAGTGTCGACGAGACCGCCGCGGCGCTGGGCGTGTCAGCGCGGACGGTGGACACGGGATGGCGGTTTGCGAAGGCATGGCTGCACCGAGAGTTGAGCAAGGGCGACAGCACGTGGTGCGGGAGGGTCGGCCGCGATGACGCCGGAGCAGATGCAACAGGCGTGTGAGCTGTTCGAGCAGGCGCTTCAACGCCCGCCGGAAGAGCGCTCCGCCTTTCTGGTCGAGACGTGTGGGGACGATGCCGAGCTGCGGGCGGAGGTCGATTCGCTGTTGGAGCACGACAGCCGGGTCACCGCTGATTTTCTACGGCCGCCCGCGTCAGGCTCCGCGTCGACGCGCTTCACCGCCACGGGCCGCCCCGATCCCCTGATCGGCAGCCGGGTCGACAGCTTCCACATTCAGCAGGTGATCGCATCCGGCGGGATGGGCACGGTGTATGAGGCCGTCCAGGAGCGGCCACGCCGCACGGTAGCCCTGAAGATCATGAAGCACAACGTCGCTTCGCGCTCAGCCCTGCGGCGGTTCCAGTTCGAAGCCCAGATTTTGGGCCGCCTGCGACATCCCAACATCGCACAGGTCTATCAGGCGGGCATGCACGACGATGGCCACGGCGGCGTGCCGTACTTCGCCATGGAGTACATTCCCGGTGCGAAGCCGCTCACGCGCTACGCCGACGAGAAGAAGCTCGGCCCGCGCGACCGGCTGCGGCTGCTGGCCAAGACCTGCGACGCCGTCCACCACGGACATCAGAAAGGGATCATTCACCGCGATCTCAAACCGGCGAACATCCTGGTGGATTCGGCCGGCGAGCCCAAGGTAATCGACTTCGGCGTGGCCCGGGCCACCGATTCGGATCTCTCGATCACAACCCAGCGGACGTACATCGGCCAACTCGTCGGCACCATGCAGTACATGAGCCCCGAGCAATGCGATGCCGACCCGCACGATCTCGACACGCGCAGCGACGTCTACTCGCTGGGCGTCGTGCTATACGAGCTGCTCACCGGCGAACTTCCGTACGAGGCCTCGAGCACCACCATCTACGCCGCCGCGCGGGCCATCAAGGAACAGACGCCGCGCAGACCGTCTTCGATCAACCGCAGACTGCGCGGCGATGTGGAGACGATCACGCTGAAAGCGCTGGATAAGGACCGCGATCGGCGCTATCAGTCCGCGGCGGACTTGGCACAGGACATCCGCCGGCATCTCAATCGAGAGCCGATCACGGCCCGCCGGCCGACGGGCTGGACGGGGGCTGTGCACTGGGTGGCGCGCAACCCGGTCGTCACCGCGGCCGTGGCCTGTCTCGTCATCATCGCCATCGTCACCGTTGGGATCTTCATTGCCGCCACGTACTACTCCGTCCGGTTTGGCGACACGCGACCGGCTCAACTGGAGTTCTCGATTGATCCCTACGGGCACTATTCCGGCGGCGGGCCCGAGGCGCGCCTGCTTACCGACAGCGGCAGAGTTCTGAAAAGGTGGCCTCGGGAGGCGGGCGTCCGGTTCGCCGAGCTGGTCGAGCGCCCGAAGAAGAAGCTCGGCGGCGGGCAGTTGGTCGCGCTCGGCTTCAACAGCCACGTAGACAGCCCGTTTCCTGGGTCGCTGTGTGCGTTCGACGTCGATCGCGGCTTCGTGACGCCGGTGTGGCAGCGGCGCGTCGAGACAGCAGATGTCCTGTCCGAACTTCGGTCTTGCCGCGGTGCCACGGGAGGGCAGTTCGCCGTTGCATTCGGCTGGCTCCACGATGTCTTTCCGGAAAAGGAGTTCCCGCAGTGTCCCGGCCCCGAGATCGTCGTGTCCTTCACGCGCTGGTACCATTCGCAGAGTGTCATCCGCATCTATGACCTGCGTGGTGAGCTGCTCTATCAGGTCTGGCACGACGGTATGCCGCTGTCGTGCCATTGGATGTCAGATGCGGGGCTGTTGGTGTTTGCAAGTGGCTGTGATTGGCCGTACTTCGATGCGTACGGCAAGCTCCTGAAGAAGAAGGTCCGTGACTGGGTCGTCTTCGCCCTGCGCCCGGTGCCCGGTTTCATCGCGGATCGCTATCTTGACTATCTGTCCTGCCAGTCCGGGGACGAGCGCCTGGACCCGGCCTGGTACCTCTGTCTGCGCCCGGACAACACACCGGCGCACATGCGGGGAATCACGCTCCGTCAGCCTTTTGCGCCGGCCGACCCGCGGCGTTCTGTGGCATTCGACGCGCGTCTGGACGACCCGTACGGAGAGTTCGTCATCGCGGTCATTGACGAGCGCGGCGCGGACGCCGGCTACCAGCGCGTGGTGTCCGACGGTTACAAACGCAATCAGAACTTGGACGATGGCAACCCGGACAAGCTTGACCTGCCTGACCCGGACGATTTCAAGCTCGTTCCCATGACGCTGGCCGACGTGCTGCCCGGGAGCACGTACAGACCATCGGACGCAGAGAACGGCCGCCCGTAGCGGCGACGACCTGTTTGGCCGGTACGCCCGCCGCATGCTCAAGCGACTTCAAGAAGGAGGCAGCCCGTCCTTGGCCGGGCGGGGCCTCGCCACAGCGATGGTGCCTGTCCCAGGGGTGGACCAGAACCGGGACCTGCGCGTCGGCGATATCGAAGCGGTCTACCGGCGCGAAGAGGAACATCGCATCCTTGTCGCAGGACTGCGTTCGTTCTGCTTCAAGAATGCCCCGACATCGAGCTTCTGCCACAAAGCGGGTCGTGCCAACACGGGCATCCGTGCACCATGCCCGGCACAGCAACGCCGTGACGCAATTCCAAGCCCGAGAACCGTCGAAGATCCCCCGTAGCTCCGGAACTGAGCCAGGTTTCATTACTTAAAATCCCGGACAGGATTGCTGCTCGGGGGCGTCGCGCTCGAACCCAGGAATTCGAGAGCGACGGACCATCAGCGGGTCTCGGTTGGGTGTTCCAAGGCATCATCCAGCCGCGGCGCCAGCGTTTCCCAGCCGAAGCGGGCCACGCCGCGCAGTCCGCGGGTCGCATCGCCCTGCCATAGCTCTCCCCGTTCGACGCGATCGGCCAGGGCGATCAAGCGCGTGGCGAGCACTTCCGGACCGCCCGCATAGAGACAGTCGTTAGCGGCCCCGGCGACGTCCGCGAGGATTTCCGGGTAGGCCAGCCTCTGCGGCACCAATGGATAGGCGCCGGCGGCCACCGCTTCGACCACGCTGATGCCGAAGAACTCGTGATGCGCGGTGGAGACGATGACGTCGGCGTCGGCGAGGGCGGCCTCGTAGTCGCGCCGCGTTTCCTGGTAGCCCCAGCGGTCGATCTGGTCGCGAAACCGCTCGTGCGCCTCGTCGAAGACGGGTGGCGTTTCGCGGAAGCGCTCGCCGACCACGCTCAGGCGGAATGCGACGCCGCGCTCCTGGATGATGCGCAGGGCGGCGAAAAAGTCCCCTGGGTTCTTGTCGTGTTCCCAGCGGGCGGCCCACAGGATTCGCAGGGCGCCCGGCTGACGGGGCCTGCGGGGCGGGAAAGCGTGGACGCCCTGGGGCTGGATGCTCGACTTGCGGCGGATCGCGCCCACCGCATCGAACGGTTGGAAGTCGGGCATGCGTTTCAGAAAAGCCGGCAGGGCCGCCAGGAACGCATCGCGGTGATACGCGGAGTTGAACCACACGCCGGTCGCAGCCAAGGCGGTAGTCATGTTCGTCAGCGCGAAGTGATAGTCGCGTTCGGTCTCGTGGCGAACGGGGTAGGTCAACTGGTTCTCGTGGAAATAGGCGACGGAGGGAAGCTGCCGCACGCTGGGTGGGCCCAGACCGAGAAACTCCGCCAGACTCAGCATGTCGGAGCAGAAGAGAAGGTCCCAGCTCGTACCGGCGCGGGCCAGGTCGCCGACCTGCTGGGCGAACGTGACCGCCGCATGACGCATACGCCATTTCCACTTGTACGCCGGCAAGCTCAGCAACGTCCAGGCGTGCCGCGAGTGCGCGGTCCAGCCCTCGAGGAAGGCCTGGTGGCTGCCGCCGTAGTACGGTTCTAGGGCCAGTACGCGCATCTCGACAGAGATTATTGGCGGGATCGGCGGTGGCGCCGAGGGTCTAACGCGGGACGAGACCGCCGGGGAGGGTGGCCAGTGGTGCCGAGGGTCGTGTCCAGTCGGTAAGATGTGGGCTGACGAGACAACCGCGGCAACTGGTGGAGTTCTGGCGATGGATGCCTTCTTGCAGGCTGCGCTGGATGAGGCTCGGCAGAGTCTGACCGAGGGCGGCATTCCGATCGGGTCGGTGTTGGTCATCGGCGGGCGGATCGCGGGGCGCGGGCACAACCGGCGCGTGCAGCAAGGCAGCGCCATCCTGCACGCCGAGATGGACTGCCTGGAGAACGCCGGGCGCCTGACGGCGCGCGATTATCAGCGGGCGGTGCTGTACTCGACCTTGTCGCCGTGCGACATGTGCAGTGGAACCGTCCTGCTGTATGGCATTCGGAAGGTAGTGATCGGCGAGAACCAGACGTTTCAGGGGCCGGAGGATTACGTGCGCGCGCGGGGCGTTGAACTCGAAATCGTGAACGACCCGGCCTGCATCCAACTGATGCGCGAGTTCATCGCCGCGCAGCCGGAGTTGTGGAACGAGGATATCGGGGAGTAGCGCGCCTGGTAAGCAAGCGGTTTTTCGGCAACCGCTCCCTTACGGTCGCGGCTCGGAAGGGGTCTTGGGATAGGTTCTGGAGTCTGCTATGGCGGCGGCCGTATCGGCTGCTGCTCGTGTGCCAGCCGCTGCTCCGAGCGCGTGAGCAGCGCGCGGGCCTGCGGTGTTCGTGGATCGATCTCCAGGGCCTGTTGGAAATACTCGCGGCAGCGCGGCCACTGCGGCCCACCCCGATTGAAGTAGGCGATTCCCAGGTTGACCAGCACGGTCGCCTCCAGATCGCGCAGCCGTCCCCCGGCGCGCAACAGCTCCAGCGCCCGTTCGTACTCGGTGATCGCGCGGTCGAACTCCCGCCGGCGATCGTACAGAATCCCCAACCGTGCACGGGTCTTGGCGTCGTCGGCGAGCGCGAGGGACGCGCGCAAGAGACCCTCGGCTCGTTCCAAGTCGCCCCGCCGCAGATACACGTCGCCGAGACCGCTGTAGGCGTGGTTGGTGGGGTTGTGCCGCAGGTTGTATGTCCAGAAGGTCTCCAGGTCCTGGTAGACGCGGCACTGCCGCCAGGTCAGCGGTCCCAGCAATCCGCAGGCGAGCAGGGCGGCGAGTCCGACCGCCCACGTTTCGCGCTGTCGCAGCCGGTGGGCGACGAGCGTGATGAGGCTCGCCAGCAATGCCAGCAGCCCGATACTCGGCAGATACTGAAATCGATCCGCGACATACGAAAAGACGATGAAGCCGAAATCGACGAAGCCGAGCGTTGGGCCCAGTGTGACAACGAAGAACAGGACGGCGAACAGAGGGCCGCGTCCAATCCACCTCCGCGCCACGAATAGCAGCGCTGCCAGCGCGAGTGCGCCCGCCAGCGCCAGGTACGGCCCGACGCTGTGCACGTCGATCGGCCACTTGGGGTAGATCGACATGAGTTCCAGCGGCCATGCCAGCTTGCCCGCGTAGAACCAGACGGCCCGGCTGGCAACAAGCAGCGCCTCCAGGAGCGAGCGCGCTGCCAGTCCGGCTTCGTGATCGACGAAGTAGGCGCGCTCACGCCAGACCGTAACCAGTCCGACCATGACCGCGATGACAAAGTACGGGAGCGTCAACAGTGCGGCCCGCCGCCACGCGCTGGGCCGCTGCCACCACAAATGCCCGAGCAGCACGATCGGCAGCGTACAAGCCACGGTCTTGCTCAGCATCGCGGCCAGGAACAGCGGCAGTGTGGCGGCGTATGCCGGCCAGCTTCCCCGCTGAACAGAGCGCAGCCAGGTCAGAGCGGTCAACAGATAGAACCCGGCCGACAACAGATTGCGCCGCTCCGCGAGCCAGGCGACGGATTCCACGTGCACAGGGTGGACCGCAAAGAGCAAGCCGGCCAGCCACGCACCAGCAATGCCAAGCCGGCGTAGCAGGGTAAAGACCAAAACCGCGTTGAGGGCGTGCAGCGCAACGCTGACGGCGTGATAGCCAACTGGCTCCAGACCCCAGAGCTGGAACTCGATCCAGTAGGTGGTGTACGTGAGCGGGTAGTACTGCATCTGCGAGCGGGGTTCGAACCAGATCTGCTTCAACCCGTCCAGCGACCGCAGGGCCTGGTTTTCCTGTATCTGGACGTTGTCGTCCCAGATGTAGCCGGCGCGGAGGGCGGGGAGATAGGCGACGGCCGCGGCCAGGAAGATGCCGATCGCCGCCAGAGCGACCGGCAGACGCCGACCTGTCGCAGCGCCGCCTTGTTCACGCTTCTTTGGCGGCGGAGCAACGCGGCGTGTCAGTCTGCCTGTGGCCAAGCGGCGCTCCTGGCTGCGTGCTGGACTCGCGTCCAGAGGCCCCACACCGATCGGCGACGGGCCGAGTGGGTCAGGACCAGGCCCGATCATAGTCGGATGCGGGCGGGTTTCCACACCAGGCGCAAACACCGCGACGAGTCCGCGCACGGCCGCACATCGTTCGTCACCGCCAGCGACGGCGGCGAGAGAAAAAAACACGGCCACACGTGGGTGACCGTGTCGGTTATCGTGCCTTTGAATAGCTGCTCGGTCCGAATCCGTGCAGAGCGAGCAATCCCACGGGCTCTAGACCGTTTCGCCCACTCCCCGCACGTTGGTGGCTTTGGGGCCTTTCTGCCCATCCGCCATCTCGAACTCGACCTCCTGCCCTTCTTTCAGCGACCGGAACCCTTCGGCTTTGATCTCACTGTGATGGACGAATACATCCTGGCCGTCATCCGCGCGGATAAAGCCATAGCCCTTTGTGTCGTTGAACCACTTCACCGTACCACGACTCATGCTACTGAACCTCTACTTCCGTGTACCGCCGACAGGGTCTGCTGAAGGCATACAATTCCAAACGCCCAGACCCCGTGGAAACGACGCTACTCCACTAATAGAAGACCCTTTCGAAGCCGGCTTGTCAATCGCATCGGGGGGTGGGAACGCGGGTGTACCGCTGGATCTTGGCGAATGGCAGGCACGGCGGCCTGCCCCACTTGCTGGGTGGGGCGGGCGTCCCCGCCCGCCAGAGTCTTGCGGTACACCCTGGGAACGCCGGTACTGGTGAAGTTTGAGCCGGAACACGACAGGATGCTCCGGCTCACCTTACCTTGCCAAGCCGCGGGCCCACGTGTCAATCCTCCTGGCGCACCTGTCTGCGGCTGGCCGAGAGGCCGTGGTCATCCCCGCTGGAAGAACAACGCGACGACGCGTCCGTGATTCTCGACCTTCTTTGAGTGCCCGTTCGTAAGCCGCGTGAACCGGCGCATGTGCATCCGAACGGTGAGACTCGCCCGTTCGACGTGACTCCTCGAGATATGATCCGGGTCGGGGCATCCTATGACGTGCCGCTTGCGACTGCCGATCCATTCTCCTGGACCATAGCGAGCGTGGTCCGGGCGGTCGGCGCGAGAGACCTTGACGAGCTGCGCGTAGTCTACGTCAGTGTCGAACGCCTCATAGACGGCATCCGGGCAAGTGCCCAGGCCGTCCGTCGTCAATTGCGTCAGGTTCGTGATCCGGCCAGCCAAATCCAGCATGAACGGCGCCGCCGCCATTCGCCCGGTTGCGTCCGATAACCATACCAGGACGGTGCGACCAGCGCTGTCTAATAGCTGAGGCCGCTCGCCGATAAACCGCCGGCGCCGATCTGCCGATCATAACCGTGTTCAACTGACTTCTGCTCTCTTGGTCCAAGCGGGGCTTGAGACGGCTTATGGCGACCACACCGGACGTTTTGACTGTGGGCGAAGTGGCGGCGTTCATGCGGGTCTCACGCGAGACGGTCTACCGCCTCGCCACGCGGGGGGAGCTGCCGGGACGCAAGATTGGCCGCATCTGGCGGTTTCCGAAGGGCGCCATCCAGGAATACGTAGAAGGGAAATCGGTAGTTGGGCATGCCGGCCGCGAGGCGCAGGGCAGGGATCCCACCGCCGCGGACAGTGACGACGATGAGCAGAGGCTGCCGGTTTCAACCGGAGCACTGGAGCCATGACGGCAGGTCTATGTTCTGGAGCTTATGGCGATGCTCTCGCGGAGAGTGCAGCTTGACGACGCCGCTCGGATGTGGTTTCCGGCGCCACCCGGCGGCAGCATCGGCCGTCCTGCTGGTGGTCGCTTTGCCCCGCGCGCTCGCGTCCAACGGTGTCGAGCTGACGGGCATCAGTTTCCAGGCGCGGGCCCGGGGCGGGGCGGATGTGGCCGTCGGCGATTCGGCGCTTTCCCAAATAGACAACCCCGCCACGCTCACGCTGACGCGGCACGGCCGTCCACGCTTCGACTTTACCGGGCAGTTCGTTTTCCCAGATGTGTCCTGGAGCAACCCGCTCGGATCGTATCAATCGGAGATCCAGGTGGTCCCCATCGGGGATGCGGCGGTTGCCTTCCCGGTCAACGAGCGTTTCACCTGGGGTCTGGCAGTGCACGGCAAATCGGGGCTTGCGACCCGTTACCACGCGCGGCACCTGCTGATCCCGTTCCAGCAACGTCGCGTCGAATCCGACTGCAAGAACCTCGGCTTCTACCTCAGCGGTGGTTACCGGCTGACGGACAAGCTCTCCGTCGGCGGTGGTATCCGGGGCGAACTGCTGACCGCGGAGTTCAGTGCCGTGCTCGGGCCGGCGGACGTCGAGTTCGGGCGCGGCTATGCCTACGGGCTGGGCTTTCAGTTGGGCATGCACTATCAGGCCACCGACACGCTCGCCTTCGGCATCGCCTACCGCTCTCCAACCTGGGCCAACGATCTGCGCGGCGGACAGGCGCGGGCCGCGCTCTTCGGCGTCCTGCCGATCCCGCTCGGCGACGCGAACATCGACACGGTTCGCCTGCCGCAACGGGTGGCGGCCGGGGCGGCGTGGGACGTGACCGATTGGTGCAAGCTGGTCGGCGAGGTGCGCTGGCTGAACTACTCCAACTCGATTTGGAACAACCTCACCGTCGCGACCGATGGCGTGGTGGATCTGCGCGTGCCGCTGCCGCTGGGCTATCGCGACCAGTGGGTTTTCATTACCGGGGCCGAGTTAAAGCTCGACCAGCACTGGACGCTGGGAGTGGGCTACAACTATGGGCGCACGCCGGCCACAGGCAAGCACCTGTTTCCGGTCGGCACGGTGCTGGCGGAGCATCACGCCACG